>NZ_PIRM01000002.1 GCF_003049735.1 Campylobacter concisus
GCGGTAGTTCAGTTGGTTAGAATGCCGCCCTGTCACGGCGGAGGTCGCGGGTTCGAGCCCCGTCCGCTGCGCCATCTTTTATTCTTTAACTTCCATTTTTTCCCAGTTATTGCTATTCTTAAAAAATACTGTATTTTATTAAAAAATTTATGTTTTAAAATTTTACACATAAAATAAATTAAAAAATAAAATCTAATTTTTCGCTACTAAATCGCATATACTTAAAAATAAATCTTTTCTAAAATTTCTAAATAATTGATACAAGACAAATCAAAATTAATATTTTTATCTCTAAGTTATCAAAAAATCAATATAATCGTAAAAATTTAATAAGGGAAATTTATGGCATTTGAAAATGTATTAAAAGCGATCGAAGATATAAAAAATGGCAAAATGGTAATTATGGTCGATGACGAGGACCGTGAGAATGAAGGAGACTTGGTCTTTTCAGCGGCAAGTAGCGATATGCAAAAGGTAAATTTTGCGATCACTCATGCAAAAGGTGTGCTTTGTCTTGCGATGGATGAAGCAAACGCAAAAAGACTTGATTTGCCACTAATGGTTTCTAAAAATACATCCAGTCACGAAACCGCATTTACTGTTACAATTGATGCAAAGGAGGCAACGACAGGCGTAAGTGCTTATGAGCGTGATATGACGATTAGACTTGCTGCTAGTACTGATTCGGTGCCTGAAAATTTTGTAAGGCCTGGGCATATATTTCCGCTTATTGCAAAAAAAGGTGGTGTCCTCGTTCGTACAGGTCACACTGAAGGATCAGTTGATCTTTGCAAACTTGCTGGCGTTAGTCCAATGGCAGCGATTTGTGAGATTGTAAAAGAAGATGGTACAATGGCAAGACGTGATTATTTGGAGGAATTCTGTAAAAAATTTAACCTAAATATGATAAGCGTTTCTGAATTAGTAGAATACAGACTTAGTCACGAAAGCTTAATAGAAGTTTCGCCTGCAAAGAGTGTAAAAATCTGTGGTTTTGAAGCAAAAAGATATGACATAAAAGATCATGAAAATAAAAATCACGCTGCCTATGTTTTCGGAGAGATAAAAGCGCAAACTAATGTAAAATTTCAAAAAATAAGCAAAGACCATGAGCTTTTAAGCGGAGATAAATTTGATAATTTATTAAAGGCATTGGATTTTTTAAGTAAAAATGGCGGAGTGTTGCTATTTTTAGACAGCAATAAAAGCGATACAAGCTCACAAAAAGATTATGGCATTGGGGCACAAATTTTAAAGTATTTTGGCATAAGCGAAATTGAGCTTTTAAGCTCAAATAAAAATAAAGAATTTGTAAGCTTAGCAGGTTTTGGTCTTGATATAAAAGGCTATAAAGAAATTTAAAATAGATAGCCTTTTGACGCTTTTTATTTAACGCGGATATTAATCATCCTAATAGCAAAATTCTTCACTTGGAAAAATTTTGCCTTTTACATCATTTGCGTAGGATTGCACACTCTTTCTTACAATATCCGCTCCATCAAGATAGCGTTTTACAAATTTTGGTTTAAAGTCTTCAAAAAAACCAAGCATATCAGACCACACAAGCACTTGTCCATCGACATTTACTCCAGACCCAATGCCAATAACTGGTATATGAACTTGCTTTGTTATCTCGCTAGCCACGCTACTCATCGTACCCTCAAGCAAGATACCAAATGTTCCAGCTTGCTCAAACGCTAAAGCCTCTTCAATTAATTCTTTCGCCTCGATCTCGCTTCTGCCTTTTATCTTATAACCGCCTTCAAATTTATAAAACTGAGGCTTTAAGCCAATGTGAGCCATAACGTTTATGCCCTCTTCACAAAGGCGCTTCACTAAATTTACTTGGTGCATGCCAACTTCGAGTTTTACCGCATCGGCATTTGTCTGTTTGAAAAATTTCATCGCATTTTTTATCGCTTGCTTTTCATTTGTGTAGCTACCAAATGGCATATCAGCCATGATAAAAGTATTTTTGGCTCCGTTACAAACGGCCTTTGTATGATAAAGCATGGTATTCATGTCCGCACTTATCGTGCTTTCTTGCATATTAAAACTCATATTTAAGCTATCACCAACCAAAATAATATCAGCATAATCATCAAAAAGCTTAGCAAATAACGCATCATAGGCTGTTATCATTACAATAGGCTCAATGCCTTTTTTGTTTTTTATATCATTTATGCTTAGTTTTTTCTTCTGAGTTTTTTCATTTTTCATTGCAAGCTCCAAGGATTTTTAGCTAAAAGGCTAACAATTTTATCAAATTTTTGCTACAATTACGCCAATTTCTTAAGGACATAAAAATGGGTATATTAAAAAGGCTTGAAATAGATTACTCTTATGATATAGTTGAAGAATTTTTATCTCACTATGCTTTAATGTGCGATTTACTAGAGCCTTTGATAATAAATTTAGGAAGAGCTGATAAATATAAAGATAGTATCTTAGAGCTTACTAGGATTTTTCATAATATTAAATCAGCAGCAGGATTCATGCATCTTGATCCGATATTAAAGCTTACAACTTTAGCTGAAGAGATAGCTCAAGAAGCAAGAAGTCTAAAAGGGCCAGCAAATGATAAATTTATAGATTGGTTGCTGCTTGTTAGTGATCAGTTCAATAAATATAAAGATGACGTCGAGAACGATTTTGAATATTTTAGCGTTCTTGAGCCAAAAATCATTGATGTGCCTGCAAAACTTAACTAAATAATTCACTAACCATTTTATTTTTGGGAGCGACTTGGCTTCGACAGGAGCAGAGTGTGTACGGTGGCACGTCGCTTTGAGCAAAGCGTAAAAAGCTCAAATTAAATTTAAACGCAAACAACGTTAATTTCGCTCCTGCTTACGCTAAAGCTGCGTAAGTTCAGTTGAGCCTTGCTTAGTCTAATTCTAGCTAGGACAAAAGCAAGTAATTTAGCTAGAGTAGGCTCGCAAAGTGACTGCTTGCTAGCTGAAATTTTAGTCTTAGTCTAAATTTTGGTTTTGGAAAGTGAGCCTTTTTAGATGAAATTTTCACTTTTACTAAGCGTGTAGAGGCTGTATGCATTTTGTTTTTGGACAGGGGTTCGATCCCCCTCGCTTCCACCATTTCTATCTAAAATACAAATAAATTTTTATTAAATAGCTTAAATTAAAAAAGCTCTTCTGACTCAAAATAATTTTGTGAAATATTTCGCTCTTTTTCATTAGTATTTACATGAAGCACATAATAGCCTATCTGTGTGTTGCTAGCGTCTATTAATGGAACCACGCAAAAGTAGTGTGTTTTATAAACGTAAAATTCATATTCTTTAAAATTAATATCACGCAAAAAACCTACTATATTTAAATTTGCACTGCTTAAATTTTCGATGTAATAATCATTTAAAATTTGATCACTCGGAATGCTTTTACGAGATGGCATCTTATCTTTTGCCAAAAGAACAAATAGATCAATTCCTTGCTTTTTAAAATAATTTCCAAGTGAGTCAAAATTTAACAAAACCTCGATGTTGCCAATAATTTTACCATCACGTATTACGTTTGAGACAGCCCTTATATGCGTTCCAGCATACCACGCCTCGATACCGACCATGGGCTTGTTTTGATGCCTTGACTCTTGCACTAAAAACCTACTACTAGCGATCATATCGCCATATCTGTTTAGATCCCAGCTCCTTACATAGCTTTTTAGATCTTTATCATAAATGTGAAGCTTAATATTGTTATACATCGAAGCTGCACCAAGGGTTTTGGTTAAATTTTCGATATTTTTTATGCATTCATCGCGGCTTTGACCTAGCAAACACATTTGTATAGACTCATTTTGAGCAAGCAGGATAGAGATCGCCATTGATGAAAATTTCTCATCATCTATGCTTTTATTAAGCTGTTTTACCTGGTAATCAAAAAAGACTCGCATATTATTTTGCATCTTTTCAGCCATATAAGAGCTGTAAAGAAAGTAAAAAAGCCCTCCAAGTACTATGATAAAGATAAAAACGATATAGACATTAAGATATTTTTTATATTTATTCAAAAACTAGCCCTTAACTTTTCTTCTAAAAATTTTGCAAATTTATCAAATTCTGGCAACGCAAGCTCGCTTTTTCTTTTTGGATTAGCCCAAACGCTATCTGGAAAAAACGAGTCACTACTAAATCTAGCAATAACATGAATATGCACGTGTGGCACGTAGTTTCCAAAGCTTGCAATGTTTATTTTGGTTGGTTTATAAAACTCAAGCATAGCCTTTTCGCTTATAAGCATCGCTTCAAATAGCCTTGCCCTACTCGCTTCATCGCAATCGCTTAGCTCACGAAATGGCTTAATGGTAAAAATTTTTATCCAAGGAAGCTCATTGTCTTCACGCTCGATTTTTATAAATTTATCTTCATAGATCATATTTATTCCTATTTTTATACAAAATTTCTCTCTCTTAAAAGCGTATAAAGTTTGATAGTCGAGATAAAAAATGTCACGATCGCTGGTCCAAGGATCACACCCCAAAACCCAAATGTCGTGATGCCGGCGAGCATCGCAAAAAATATAAGAAGTTCATTTATCTTTGTTGGTATTTTGACCAGCTTTGAGTTTATAAATTTAATAACAAGTGGCTTTAAAAGCGTATCAGCTGCAAATGAGATCACTACGATCGTATAAATTGCGATAGTTATCGCTGCTGCTGTGTTGCCATTTGCAAACTCATAAATACTAATAGGCGCCCACGCCAAAATACCGCCAACAACTGGGATTAGTGAAGCAAAGCTAAAAAAGATGCCAGTTAGCACGCCGTCATAGCCGTAAAAGCTTGTGATAATAGCAAATAAAAAGCCTTGTATTATCATATTTGCAATGGTTGAATAAAAAACGACACTCATCACATTGCCAACTTCGCTTAAAATAGACTCTGTGTCATCTTGCTTTAGCGGAAGTGCATATTTTAGATAGCTGATTAGTTCATTGCCATAAAGATTGCAAAAGAAGAAAAAGACCAAAATAATAATCATATCAACGCCAAATTTAAGGCTTAACTTACCTAGACTTGCAAGATTTGTCGCAAGTTGAGAAAAAAGCATCTTAATATCAAGTCCGCCAATAAATTCTTTTATCTTTGGCTCTAAAAAATTTATCGACTCAGGCATCCTAAAATCATAATTTTTGATAAATTCTATAGTCTTTGTAACATTGTTTATATCAAAGCCAGCCGCGTATTTTGCGATCTCAACCACCGCATAAAGAAGTGGGGCGATAAATAAGCAAAGAAGCACAGATGTGGTAAGAGCCGATGAAAGCGTCTTTCGGTTTTTGGTAAGCGATAAAAATGCGATTTGGACATTTGAAACCGCGACAGCAAGCAGTGCAGCGATAAAAATATCAAGCAGATAAGGTTTAAAAAGATAGACCACTAAAGCCAAAGCACAAAATACAAAAATTCCAAAAAATAGTCTATTGTTCATCTTGCTCCCTTAAAATGGGGTAATTATAGCAAATTTATTAAAGCTGCTCATTTGCTTCCCAAATTTGCTCAATCTCTTTGCCATCAAGCTTGTAAAGCTAGCAATTGTGGCTAGGCTTTGGGTATTTTTAGCATGCTACTGGCGCTTAGTAAATTTAGATAAATTTATAGTTTTACGCAAAATTTCTAGCTCAAAAGCTCCTACAAATTTAGCCTTTTACGTGCACTGAAAATTTGCCCCAACGATCTCGCATTCATCACATATTTGAACATATATAGTTCCCTCGCCATCTACTAGACTTCCAAGAGGAATTTGTGCTAGATATTTCATGCTTTTGCTGCATTTTGGACATTTTAAATACTCAGCATCTTGCTCCCACTGCGGATATCCTCCAAGCAAAATTTCACTATCTATCATATACGAGTAGTGAGCGCAAACCTCGCTGGCTAGCTCGAAATTTTGCCCATCAAGCGTTGCCACAGCGTCTCTTAAATAGTCCTCACTCTCACCCTCGCCTACTATCTTTGTTTGCACGCTATTGCCGTCATTTTGGCAAAAGTACTGCACAAGGCCAACGCATGTTGGGCAAAATTTAAGCACAGCATTGTTTTTAAGCTCTAAGCCAAGTCGTTTTAAGCTCTCTTTTTTAATGATAAATTCCAGCATCTCACCGCTACAAAATTTACATTTTTCATCGCTTAGTGCTTTAAATTTAACGCTTGCATCTGCGTTTTGGCTTGGCTCACATGTAAAACACCTATCAAAAACTAGGCTTTTTCTCTTGCCACTCTCGTCAAAGCTCCAGCCAGCAACCTTGGCGTATGCGTCAGTACCAACGTGAAGCTTTGCTTTCCAAGGCTTTGGCGCCTTATAAAGTTTAAAAAATAGCTCCCTCACCACCTCATCGCCCTGCCATGCAAGTGCACAAAGGATGTGATTGATTTTTACCGTATTTTCAGCGCCACTTAGACTACTTATGAGCTCATCTCTCACGTCACTTGGAGCGTTTTTGTAAATTTCAAATGGATAGTATTCGCCCTGCTTGGTCACTTCTCTTATTATCTGCTCATCACAAATGCCGTATAGGTAGAAAATATAGACAAGATCGCTGTAAATTTCATCATATTTGCCTATCTCGTCTGTGTGAGCTAGGACATTTTTTAGCTTTTGTTTAATCTCAGCCTCGCTTAAGCCTTGATAAAACTCCAGTTTCTCTTTTTGTCTGCAATCATAGCAGATCCCATCAAAGTAAATCGTCCTTTGCTCGCACTTAGGACAAAGATGTGGCTCGCTCATTTTTGCTCCAAATTTAAATTTTGCTACTCAAAAAGCCCTTTTTCGATATCGATCTTGATGTTAAATGTCTCAAAGCACTTCGCACTTGCGATCCTGCCCTTTGCGGTGCGCTCGATAAAGCCATTTGCAAGTAGATATGGCTCGATGACGTCCTCAACCGTGCCCTCGTCCTCACTAAGTGCCGCAGCGATCGTACTAAGACCCATAGGACGGCGTCTTGCTTGCATCAAAATTTCTAAATACCTAATATCCATCTCATCAAATCCAAGCGAATTTACACCAAGTGCATTAAGTCCCTCTTTTGCACGCTCGTGACTGATGATTTGCTCGTCATTTACCTCGGCAAAATCGCGAATTCGCTTTAATAGTCTAAGAGCGATCCTAGGCGTGGCACGTGAGCGTTTGGCGATCTCAAGCGAGGCATTTTTGTCACACTCTTTGCCAAGCTTAGCTGAGGCGATCTGCACGATACGACTTAGCTCACTGCTTGTGTAAAACTGTAGCCTAAAATCCATTCCAAAGCGGTCTCTTAAAGGCGCTGAGATCATGCCAGCACGTGTCGTTGCACCAATGAGCGTAAATTTTGGCAAGTCTATCTTGATAGTCTGGGCAGCTGGGCCAGAGCCTATGATAATGTCTAGCCTAAAGTCCTCCATCGCAGGGTAAAGCACCTCCTCGATAGCTGGGCTTAGACGGTGGATCTCATCGATAAAAAGCACGTCGCCCTCTTGTAAATTTGTAAGGATCGCCGCCAGGTCGCCACTCTTTTCTATCATTGGCGCTGCAGTCATTTTTATACTTACGCCCATTTCGTTTGCTATGATGTGAGCAAGGGTTGTTTTACCAAGTCCTGGAGGGCCGTAAAATAGCACGTGATCTAGGCACTCGTTTCGCTTTTTGGCTGCTTTTATAAAGACATCTAAATTTTGCTTGATCTTTTCTTGGCCGATGTAGTCTTCAAATTTTGTCGGTCTAAGCGAGACTTCAAAGTCATTTTCAAAGCTTACTTTTTCGATTTCAACGATTCTATCCAAAGTTTTTCCTTCTAAATTTAAGGCTTCATTTTACGCTTTTATGCTTAATTTAAGCTCGTTTAAATTTATAATAAAAGGTGCTACCCTCGCCGTAGACGCTATCAACGCCGTATGTAATGCCATGTTTTTGGCAAATTTCGCTGACGATATTTAGCCCAAGACCAAAGCCGCCTTGGATTTCATCCTCTCTGACGTATCTTTTCCAGACTTTTTTGACGTCCTTTATCCCCTTGCCAAAGTCCTGCACGCTAAGATTTATGCGGTCTGCTTCAAGCTCTAAATTTACTATTATCTCGCTCTCTTTTGGGCTGTATTTTATGGCGTTTGTGATGGTGTTATCGATGATACGTTGAGCTTCAACTCTGCTTAGCATAGTAAATGCATCGCTTGCCAAATTTGTCTTTACCACGATATGCTTAACATCAGCCACGCTTGAGAGAAATTTCACTCTCTCTATTATGTATTCGCCTAAATTTAGCCGCTCAAGTAGGAATTTTATGTAGCCTCGCTTTATAAAATACTCGACATCTTCGTAGGTTATTTGCATCTGTTTTAGGGCGTTTTTGATGCGGGTTATATACTTGTTTTCAAGTCCAAGCATCTCAAGGTTCATGCCAGCCACACCAAGTGGGGTCTTTAGCTCGTGCATGGCGTCGTTAAAGAAGTTGTTCATATATTTTTGAAACTCTTTATAAGGCTTAACGCTGCTTAGATATAAAAAATAGACGATAAAAAGCACCGCCACAAGGATGACAATGAGCATAAGTGCCGCTAGAAATATGCTTTTTTCATTATCAAGCTCTTTTTCAACGACAATGTAATAAGGCGTTTTATCCTTTATAAAAAAACTTTTATAAAACAAGCAGCCATTTTCTTCAAGTGTTACAAATTTAAAGTTGCTTGGCTGCTTGGCGAGATTTGAAATAATAGGATTAAAATTTACATCATAGATTGCAAATTTATAATTTAAAGAAGGAGTTATATTTTCATTTTTTAAAAACGAATTTTTGATAATAGTTTCATGCTTCATCGCACCAAAAAGAGCTTTTGAAGTACTATTTTTTTGGCTTAAATTTAAGATCACAAAGCTTTGAAAACAAAAAAGCGACATTATCACAAATGTCGCTATGATCTGGATCTTAAAGCTCTTGTGCATCTATCTTGTAGCCTATACGCCTCTTTGAAGTGATAAAGTCACTAGTTGTTTTGTTTCTTATCTTTAAAACGTGCATTCTAATATCAGCGCCTTCTATCTCTTTATCATTCCAGACAAGATCTCTTAGCTCTTCCATGCTGACGTAAGAATTTAGATGTGAAACTAGACACTCAACAAGTGCGACTTCTTTTGCACTAAGATCGACCATTTTGCCGTTTTTAAATAGCGCACGCTTGTTTAGATTAAAGCTAAACTCGTCATTGATCTTTACTATGTTTTTATCGTCAGTTCCATAGTATTTTCTCATAAGCTCAGCTACTCTAAATTTAAGCTCAGCAAGCTCAAATGGCTTTTTTAGGTATTCGTTACAGCCAAGCTCGTAGCCAATAGCCATATCGCCTATATCAACTAAAGATGTTGTTATCATGATAGGAGCGTTTGGATTTAAGCTCCTTATGTACTTGATAACTTCATGTCCATTTACGCCAGGGACTTTTATATCAAGTATAAAAAGATGATAGAAATTTTTCTCTATCAGATCACACGCTTCTTGGCCATCGCTCACCGCTGTAACTTCATAACCAAGCGTCTGCAAAAACTCACAGACGCTCTCTTGAAAACCTAAATCATCTTCTAAAAGCAAAATTTTCAAATCTCTCTCCTAAAAAATAAGTCTTATTAAGATTCAGCCCTATTGTAATATTTAATAGGTAAATTCAAAATTAAAATTATTTTTTAAGCATTAAATAAAAATTTGCCCCGCATAGACAATGTAACACCTTAGCAAAAAGACACCACATATTACGAATAATGCGTTGATCACGGCAAATTCGCGTTTAAAATCATGCACCTTTAAAACGCTTAAGTCTAAAATGATAGGCAAAGCCATACCAAAACCAATGACGCCAATATAAAACATCAGCCCAAGAGAATTTGCACTAAGTGCGTTTGCTACGCTCTGTGCACCACTTGTGCTTGCACCTTTTACAACCATAAATAGAGCGACTATGAGCAAAAACTCGGCAATAATCGCAAAAAAATCAAATTTTAATAAATAGTGTGCAATATCGTTTTGCCTTTTTGCCTTATCTTTTAACACGCCAACAAGTAACGTAAATGCACCAGCACAGCTCAAGCCTGATACTAAAAATAATACCGGTAAGACTGATGTATTCCAAAGTACGATCTTGTGAGCTGCACTTAGCAAAAAGCCTGTATATGCACCAACGCCAATGCCTAGGATAAAAAGTAAAATTTCAAGTAGGCTTGAAAGCTTACTAGCAAAATTTGCAACCACGTCAAAAAGAGAAATTTTAAGCATTGCGATCTCGTTTTTAAATGCGCCAAGCGCGTATATAACGCTAAGAGGCGTATAGACTAGAAGCAGTGCAACACCTATTGACATGACTGAGTCGAAGTTGTAAAGCAAGAGTATCCAGTAAAAGCTAAGCGGTTTGCCAAGATCAAGCACCAAAAGAGCAAGTCCAAGGATGATCGCTAATGGAGCGATAAGAGCGGCTGCTTTAAAGTAATAATTCTCTTTGCCATATTTTTTTGAAATGAGCACAGCAACGATGCTAGCACCCGCACTAAGTCCTGCTAAAAATAGATAAACGGCTATCGGCCAACCCCAGTAAATTTCAGAGTATTGAGCTAGGCTTCCTGACATGTTATTCATGGTGTGCTCCTTTTGTATTTGCGATCATCGCAAGTGAAGGTTTTGTGTTTAGCTCCGCTTTTGGCAAGTAGTATTTGCTCTCTTTTAATTTCTTTGAAATTTTAGAGTTTTCATCATTTACATCGCCAAAAGTTAGGGCATTTGTAGGGCAGACGCTAACGCAAGCTGGCTCTTTGCCCTCTTCTAGCCTACTCTCATAGCAAAATGTGCATTTGCCTATCTCGCCATCTGGCATGACGTAGCGAGCGTCGTATGGACAGGCCAGGATGCAGTATTTGCAACTAACGCAAATTCTATGATCAAGCAGCGTCACGCCATCGGCTGTTTTAAAGCTAGCGCCAGTTGGGCAAACCTCAACACAAGGTGCATCTTCGCACATAACACAGCTTTGACGCAAAAAGTCAGTCTTTAAATTTGGAAATGTCCCACTCATCTTCGCATGCACCTGTAAGCGGTAAAGTCCCCTTGGTACGTTGTTTGCACTTCTGCAAGCTACCGAGCAGCCTTGACAGCCGATGCATAAATTTTCATCATGTATCATCATATATTTTTTCATTTTCTATCCTTACGCTTTACTTATGCTAACGCCAACATTTGTAACCATAGTCGCAGCTACTGGCCCTTCGGCCGGATTAAGAAGCACACTTGTATTTAGCCCCACGTGATCTATACTCTTAAGAGCTGGAGTGATGTGTCCAAAGCCGTGATAGATAAAGAGTGTATCTTCCCTAATGCCCTCAGTCACCATAAGCTTGCCCTTTTGCTCGCCAAATTTATTTTTCACCACGACCATATCGCCATCTCGTAAATTTTTACGTTTAGCTGTTTTTGGATTTATCCAGATAGGGCTATCACTCATAAGATCATGAAGCGACGGCACCGCCTGAGTGTGGCCATTGGTATGAATAGGCGTTTTGCCACAAGTTAGACAAAGATCATGTCCGTCAAATGTATCCATATCTTTATCGTTTAGCGCGCCGTATCCTTCAAACTGCGCCTCGACATCAGGCAAAAATAGCTCTATCTTGCCGCTTTTTGTTTTAAGCTTAGCCATATCATCCATTAGGCCATTTTCGCCTATAAATTTAGAAGCAACTGGATATTTAGTGACAAATTTATCGATCATGCCTTTTTCTCTAAATAAAATTCCCGGCTCATCCCACGTGATAAAGCCATCTTTTTCCAGCGCAGCAAGTAAATTTACATCTCCACCAGCTTGCTGCATCCTAAACTCACGTATATCGTTCCAAGTGTAAAGCTCATCTATCTTCATGCGGCGTGCTAGCTCTCTAAAGATAAACGCCCCATCTCTTGTGTCGCCAACTGGATCAATAACTTTATTTCTTATCATATAAGCTGGTTTTAGACCTGACTTATCCTCTATGCCCTCATCACGCTCCAGGTAGCTACTCTCAGGCAAGATAACATCAGCAAATGTCGCCATATCGTTTAGATAGACATCGCTTACCACGATAAAATCAAGCTTCTTCATCGCCTCTATGCTCTTCATCGTCTCAGCAACGTTTATTAGGTGATTAAAGCGGATGTTAAACCAGCCTTTTATGGCGTAAGGCTTCTCGTTTAAGATAGCGTCATTTATATCCATCAAAACGCCATGCTTTCTACTTACAAATTTATGCCTACCAGTCTTGCCAGCAAAGTCTAGTCTAGTCACTTTTGGTACTTTAAATTTATCATCTGGATTTTTAAGAACTGGAAATTTATCCTCGCCAACTAGCTTGTTAAAGGTTTTAGCATTTTTACCGCCAAAAAGACCACCTTTAACCTCCCAGTTGCCCATCATCGCATTTGCCACCATGATAGCCTTTGTCCTCATATATTCAGCTCTTGTGGTGGTTGTCTTGTGACCAAAATCAAAAATAACTCTTGGGGCAGCTTTATAAATTTCATCAGCGATTCGCCTAACGTCACTTGCTTTTATGCCAGTGATTGCCTCTTGCCATTCAGGCGTTTTGCCCTCTACGCTTTTAACGATCTCATCAAAGCCAATTGTAAATTTTTCTATAAATTCCTTATCGTAAGTGCCATTTTGTATCCATGTATTTATGATAGCTAGAACAAAAGCTAGATCAGTGCCAGGTCTAACTGGCAGCCACTCATCAGCCTTTGAAGCCACCACGCTAAATCTTGGCTCAAGCACAAGTAGCTTTGTATCTTTTTTAGCTGCAAATTTAGCAAGCTTTTTAGCATCAGCTATGACGATGCCTTCAAAAAGATTGTGACCAAAATTTACAACGTATTTTGCATTTGCAAAGTCTCTTTTTAGCTTAGCTATGCCATACATCTGCTCACAGACCATCTGATATGTGATCGGACAGCACGAAAAGTGTGAAAAGCAGTTTGGCGAGCCATAAGCTGAGGCAAAATTTACCATTAGCTTATGTGTTTGCGAGCTTTTACAGGTAAAGACAAAGCTTTCTGGGCCATACTTTTGCTTGATCTCAAGCATTTTTGAAGCAACTAGATCAAGTGCTTCGTCCCAGCTGGCCTCGCGCCATTTATTTTCGCCTCTCTCACCAACCCTGATCAAAGGCTTTTTGACTCTATGTTCGTCATAAAGCTGACTAAAACCAGAGCCACCTCTTGCACAAAGCGAAGTCGCCGTACCGCCAGCTTTTGGATTACCGCTTAAGAAGCAAATTTTATTATCAACGACCTTTGCTTCGATAGGGCATCTTGAAGAGCACATCTCGCAAAAGCTACGGACGTACTTCTCATCTTGCTTTGCAGCATTTTCTAAAGCACCGCCCGGCAAGGACGATGCAACCATACTAACTCCAGCACCGAATTTTAAAAATTCTCGTCTATTTAAGCTCATCTTTCTCCCTTTAAAAGATATTTGCCTTTAGTTATTCTAGTATTTAAAGTTGAAAATAAAATTAAATCTTACTTAATATTTATATTTAGATTTTTAGTTTTAAAAAATTGGTATTCTAATATCAAAATAAGTAAAATTCTAAAAATTATAAATTTAATTAATATGATTTTTAACGCAATCTTATAAAAATTTTGAATATAAAATTTTGATTAAGAATTTTGAATAGAAATTAAAAATTTTAAAGGGATTTAAAAAGCCGAGAGAGATCTCGGCTTAAGTTTGATTTAAAATACTTATAAAAGTATCGGAGCTATCAAAAATCCAAGTGCGACAGAAAAAGCAATAGCTAAAACGCCTGGAATGAAAAAGGAGTGGTTAAATATATATTTACCTATCCTAGTTGTTCCAGTATCATCCATTTGAACGGCTCCAAGTAGTGTCGGATATGTTGGCAACACAAACAATGCCGAAACTGCAGCAAATGATGCAACTAAAATATATGCGTCACCGTTATTTGCAGCAGTTAAACCAAGTGCGGCTATAACTGTAGGAATAAGTGCCTTTGCGGTAGCAGCTTGAGAATAAAGAAGCATACTAGCAAAAAATAGCGCAACAGCTAGCATAAACGGATAGTCTTTAACAAAATCGCCGGCAAAATTTTTGATCGCATCGGTGTGATTTACCACAAAAGTATCTCCAAGCCACGCTACACCTAGCACGCAGACGCACGCGGTCATACCACTTTTAAATGTAGCTGTATTAAATAACTTATCGACTTTAACGCCACAAGTTAGTGTGATTAAAGTAGCGATAACTAGCATAAAGCTCATAATAGCGTTATCTCTAGTTAATACCAATACCTTTGTAGGCTTATCTGGATCTTCTACATATTTTACATTAGTAGTTGAGTCAGTTTTGATTTTTATATCTTTTGCGACTAGTTCATTAAATTTATCTGGACTTTTGGTCTCATAAATTTTTTCATAGCCTGTTACATAGCTTGGTTTTATCCAGCCTACGTTTTTACTAATAGCAGTAGCATATAAAACGACAGAGATAACGCCAACTAAGAATATTAAAACAGATAGTTTAGCTCCTTTTGGAAGCTCTTTTTTCTCTTCAATTTTAACATCTTTGATTAGCCCTTCTTTAAGTCTTCTTTGATACTCTTTATCGCTACTTAGATCAAGATTATAAAATATATTTATAACAAGAGCTGTTAGCATACAACCAATAAAAGTTGTTGGTATCCAGATAGCTAATAGTAATGGATAGCTAATGCCAAGTCCGCCCAAGGCATGCTCACCAGCCATAAATACAACCGCTGCTGAAACCGGGCTTGCAGTAATAGCTATCTGACTAGCAACAACAGCTATACTAAGAGGCGCGCTAGGCTTAATGTTTTGTGTCTTTGCAACTTCAGTAATAACTGGAATCATAGAAAATGCTGTGTGTCCAGTACCGGCAAATACAGTTAGCAAGTAAGTGACAACTGGAGCTAAGAAATTTATGTATTTTGGATGTTTTCTTAGTATCCCTTCAGCTATTTGCACCAAATAATCAAGGCCACCAGCTACTTGCATCGCTGTAATAGCAGCTATAACGGACATAATGATTAAAATAACATCCCAAGGTATACTACCTGCTTTTAATCCAAGTCCTAAAGTTAAAACTACGACGCCGATGCCACCAGCATAACCAATGGCCATACCGCCTAGTCTAACACCCAAGAATATCGCACCAAAAAGCACGATCAACTGTAATATCAATGAAATATCCATTGAAAACTCCTCCATTAAATTTTATAACTAAAATTTTTACTTAAGCGTGTCAGAATTTTGACACGCTTTTAATAATACTTTGCTTAAATTTTTACCTAACCATGCTTGGATTTAGCATATTTTTTGGCTCTAAAATTTTATCGATCTCTTCTTTGCTTAAATAACCTCTCTCTAGGCAGATATCGCCAACTGCTTTACCAGTTTGCAAAGCTTCTTTAGCGATGCTTGCTGACTTTTCATAGCCAATGTATGGGTTAAATGCTGTTACGATACCAACTGAGCCTAGAACTGATTTTAAGCAAGCTTCTGGATTTGCTGTTAGTTTTCTTACAGCTTTTTCAGCTAGTGTTTTCATCGCGTTTTCAAGGATAAATATAGAGTTAAATAACGCATAAGCGATGCCTGGCTCAAACGCATTTAGCTCAAATTCGCCTCTTTCTGAGCAAAGCATGATAGTTACGTCGTTACCGATTACTTCATAGCACGCTTCGCCTACAACCTCAGCGATAACTGGGTTTACTTTACCTGGCATGATTGAGCTGCCTGGTTGCATTTGTGGTAAATTTATCTCACCAAGGCCACATCTTGGACCTGAGTTCATCAAACGAAGGTCATTTGCGATTTTTGAAAGTCTAACAGCTGCAGTTTTTAACGCACCACTTACGTGAACGAAATCTGCTGTATCTTGTGTAGCTGCAATGAAATCATCAGCTTTTTTGAAATCAACACCAGTGATATCTTTTAACTTTTTAACAACTACATTTTTATAATCAGGGTGGCAGTTAATACCTGTACCAATCGCAGTTGCACCCATATTTAGATATGTCATTGACTCGCGTGCAGCTGTAATCTTTTCGATATCGCTTTTAATGTAGCTTGCAAATGCATTAAATGTATTTCCAAGTGTTGTAGGAACTGCGTCTTCAAGCTCAGTTCTACCCATTTTAATGATATCTTTAAAATCTTTTGCTTTTTTATCAAGTTCATCTTTTAGCAGATTCATCGCAGCAAGCAAATCAGTAAGTTTTGCGTAAGTTGCTACTTTTATTGAGCTTGGGTAAGTGTCGTTTGTGCTTTGTCCAAGGTTTGTATGATCGTTAGGATGGATGTATTGATACTCACCTTTTTTATGACCCATGCTCTCAAGTGCGATATTTGTAATAACCTCGTTTGCATTCATATTTGTACTTGTTCCAGCACCACCTTGAACCATATCAACCACAAATTGATCTAAAAACTCACCAGCTATTACTCTATCAGCGGCTTTTGCTAGAGTATCAGCGATCTTAGAATCTAAAACGCCAACCTCTTTATTTGCAAGTGCAGCTGCTTTTTTGATTTGTGCAAATGCTTTTACAAAGTATGGATACTCTTTTAAAGTTCTACCGCTCATGTGAAAATTTTCGGTAGCTCTAAATGTTTGGATACCATAATAAAAATCGTCAGAGATTTCCAACTCACCTATAAAATCGTGTTCTTTTCTGGTTGCCATAACCATTCTCCTTATAAAAAAATGTATTAATGAAATTATATAGATATTTAGTATTTTAAATATTAATTACTACTTATTTTTTTTAAGCTTTTACTTTTAGTCTAGATAGAACGACCTTTGGAAAAAAATTTATAGTATCTTTTAAGCTATATTTAATAATATAGCTTAGATAAATTATTATTTAAATAATAATATCACTTTTTTATTATATAAAAAGCTCATAATTAGCTCAAATTTATTTAAATTTTTAAGCTTAAAGGTTAAATATATAGAAAAATAACATAAAATAAATATTAAATCACACTTTTTATATCCAAAAATATAAAAAATAAAGTTAAATTTTATTTCTAATATTACTTTAGAAAGTAAAAACTAAGTAAATATCACCATATTGCAAAGTAAATTTATTAAATTTTTAAATAGAGCCCTTAAACTAAGCATCATAAAAATATTATTTAATAAATTTTATTTTACAAATCTTACTAATACTTTAGAAATTTCTTATTAATTTTCTTTCTTATTTATAAAGTCTTTTTATTGGATTTTGATAATTTTTATAAGCCATTTTTAATTTATATAATTAGATTAATATTTGTAAGAATTTGTAGTAAATATAAATTTTAATCTTGCCCCTACAATTAGGAGCAAGAAATAACAAATTTTAGCTCTCAAGCCCTAAGTTTGCTCTATACTCTTCATATGTGCCTTTAAAATCAACCACTTCGCCATTGCCTTTTAGGTGTAAAATTCTATTTGCAAAGGCGTCTATTAGCTCCCTGTCGTGGCTCACACAGATAACTGAGCCATTAAAATTATAAAATGCCTCGCCAAGCGCGATGATAGCTTCAAGATCGAGGTGGTTATTTGGCTCATCCATTACAAGTAAATTTGGTCTGTGAAGCATGAGCTGAGCTAGTCTTACTCGGTGTTTTTCGCCACCACTTAGCGCGCCAACTGCCTTTTCTTGCTCGGCACCGCTAAAGAGCATCCTGCCAAGGCACTTTCTGATCTCGTCTATGTCCTTGTTTTTGGCATCTTGCAAGTATTCATAAAGCTTTAGCTCGCCATCTATCTTATTTACCGTATCTTGCGCAAAATATCCTAGCTCGATGGTCGCGCCTATATGTACCTCGCCCGCATCAGGCTTTAGCTCACCCATTATGATCTTGCAAAGCGTACTTTTACCAACACCGTTATGACCGATGATAGCTAGCTTGTCGCCCTTTTCAAGCTTAAAGTTAAAGTTTTCAAATATCACTTTATCATCAAATTTCTTACTTATATTTTTTAGCTCAATTAGCTCATTGCCTATCTCGCGGTTTGCACGAAAAAGTATGCTAGGATCGCGTCTACTTGATACTGCGATCTCTGCGATATCTAATTTTTCAAGCTGTTTTGCACGAGAGGTCGCCTGCTTTGCCTTGCTCGCATTTGCTGAAAATCTCGCGATAAATTTCTCCAGCTCCTCTTTCTCTTTTAGCTTCTTATCACGCTCCATCTCGTGCTGCTTTGCGATCAAATTTGCAGCCATATACCAGTCGTCATAGTTGCCTGAAAACTCGCGAATTTTCTTAAAATCCACATCCAAAATGTTTGTGCAAACTCTATTTAAAAAGTGCCTGTCGTGGCTGATAACCACAAGTGTACCCTCATGGCGGTTTAGCTCGTTTTCTAACCATGCGATCGCATCTATATCAAGGTTGTTTGTTGGCTCGTCTAAAAACAAGATGTCAGGCTTTGGAAAGAGCACTTGAGCTAGCAAAACCTTAACTTTATCTGAGTTTTCAACCTCGCTCATCAGCTTATCAAATTCATTTAGCCCAAGCGAGCTTAAAATTTTCTCTATCCTAGTCTCATACTCGTAGCTTGGGTCTTCTTCGGCGCTTATCATCTCAAGCTCACTTAAGCGCTCGTTTATCTCATCTGTAAATTCCTCGCTCATATAGAGCTTTTCTTTCTCTTTAACAGCGTCATATAGGCGTTTGTTGCCATAAAGTACCGCATCTTTTAGTGTGAAATTTTCAAACGCAAACTGATCTTGCCCAAGCACGCCAACTTTTAGTCCATTTTCTATGATGATCTCGCCGCTAGTTGGCTCGATAGCTCCGCTTAAAATTTTTAAAAATGTCGATTTACCAGCGCCATTTGCGCCAATTAATCCGTATCTGTTGTGGCGATTTAGCTTTAAATTTACATCCTCAAATAGCAAACTGCTTGCAAATCTTTGAGTAAGTCCCCTAACTTCTAACATTATTTTTCCTTGAATTTATTTTTTATTTTTTTGCGATTTTGCCTAAAATTTTATTAAAAAGCCATTTTGCTACTTTAGTCTAAAATGCCCCGTGATCTTGTAGCTATAAAGTATGTTTTCTTCCTGCACGCCAGAGCCGATATTGTGGATGACAAGCGGTGTTTGGCCTTCAAATTTATCTGAGATCACGCCGATGTGAGGTAGATTTCCTGGCAGCATCCATGTGACGATATCGCCTGGCAGAAATTTATCATCGCTAACCTCAAAACCTTTTCTTTTTAGATAGGTAGCGATGTTTAAAACACGCCTGTGATCGATGTTTTTATCAGCCTTTTTAAGTCCCCACCTTTTAGGATAACTTGCGAAATTTCTACTCATATCTTCAAAAATGAGCCTTTGCAAATCCATATCCTGATGACGTAGCGCCCTTACCACAACGTCTGTGCAAACGCCCTTTTTGATATCCACGTCGCCCATTGGGTAGGCGAGCCGCTCATAACTTGGATCATAACTTAGCGTCACACCGATCTGCGACCTAGTGTCATTTACAAATTTACTCGCCGAAAAGGCAAAAATTTGTGTGGCAAAAAGAGCTAAAAGTAGAAATTTCTTCATTTCTACTTTAAAAGCATAGTTTTTAAGATGCGTTTTCCTATCTCAACACCTGGCTGATCGTAGGTGTTGATGCCTAGCATGATACCAGTGGCCGAGGTTAGTAGCTCGTAGTAAAAAATGAGCCAGCCAGCGTGAAACTCATCAAGCCTCTCAAGCGTGATCGTATCGACACTTATGCCCTCTTGCACCAGCGCCATTGCCGTTGCGTCGCACTGTAAATTTATAAGCTCATTTAGGCTTAGACCCGTCACAAAATCACACTCTTCAAGCCCTTTTAGGCTCAAATTTGGGATAGTCTTGTCGCTTGCGTGATCTTTTATCTTTATAAATGTCACACTCTTATCTTTTACGCCGTCCATGATAAGCTGCAAAAAGCTGTGCTGATCGCGGCTACCGACAAGTCCAACTGGCGTAAGGCCGACCCTTTTATAGCCTCTTTTTTTACCAAGGCTCTCCGCCCAAAGCTGCACGTACCAGTCGTTAAATTCAAAAAATCTATCGCAATAGCTAAAAATGACATTTATACTGGCATTTCTGCTAGTGGCATAGTGGTAAGCTTTAGCGACTATGGAGCTATCTTTTTGCTCGATGTATTGCTTCTTGCAAGCAAGCGCGCCATCCAAAAGTACCTTTATATCGTAGCCACAGATACCAAGAGGCACAAGACCTATCGCACTTAGCACACTAAATCTCCCTCCAACATTTTTTGGGATATTAAAAAATTTAATCCCATTTTCTTTGGCAAAATTTTCTAAATTTGTCCCAGGATCAGTGATGATGAGGAAATTTTTGCCTAAATTTTGAGGCTTAAAGTCATCAAGCAGGCACTTAAAAATGGTAATCGTCTCGATCGTATTGCCTGATTTTGAGCTTATTACAAAAAGCGTCTCATCAAAATTTACACCGTCAAGCGTGCTTTTGTAGCTGCAAGGATCGACGTTATCTAAAAATAAAAGCTCTCTTTTTATCCCTTTTGATCCTTCAAGCATTGATTTTAGCGCCTTTACGCCAAGACTGCTACCGCCAATGCCAACTAGCACGACGTTTTTGATATGAGCAAGGCCCTTTTCATACTCCTCGATCTCGCCAAGTAAATTTTGCCCAAGCACTGGCAGGTGGTAGTAGCCTATCTCGCCGCTTTCGTACTCATCGTTTATGCGTTTGGCGTAGGAGTCGATGACCTCGCTGCTTGCAAAGTTAAATTTAAATGAAGTCTCTATCATTTACTACGCTCGTAAAAGAAATTTGTAGCCTCGACAAAGCCATCGATACTGCCGCAGTCAAACCTCTTGCCCTTAAATTTATAAGCTAGCACCATGCCATCTTTTGCCTGCGTTTTTAATGCGTCTGTGATCTGGATTTCGCCGTTTTTGCCTGGTTTTGTTCGCTCTAAAATGTTAAAAATATCTGGCGTTAAGATGTAGCGTCCGATTATCGCTAAATTTGTCGGAGCCTCGGCAGGATCAGGCTTTTCAACCATATCATCGACCATTATTAGATCGTCTTCTATAAATCTACCACTTACAACGCCATAAGACTTGGTCTGCTCTTTTGGCACCTCCATCACAGCAACGACGCTGCAACGATACTTTTCATAAATTTTAACCATCTGTGAAAGCACGCCCTCGCCGTTTTCATTTATGCATAGATCATCTGCCAAAATAACCCCAAAAGCCTCATCTCTAACTAGCGTTTTACCCGTATAAATAGCGTGTCCAAGCCCTTTCATGGCATTTTGTCTAGTAAATGAAAATGTGCACGAACTCATTAAATTTCTAACTTCACTAAGCAACGACTCTTTTGAGCTACCAGCGATCTCTTTTTCCAGCTCGTAGCTGATATCAAAATAGTCCTCAAGCGCCCTTTTCCCGCGTCCTGTGACAAAGGCCATATTATCCATGCCAGCCTCAAGCGCCTCATCAACGCCGTAATGAATGAGCGGTTTTGTAAGGATCGGCAACATCTCTTTTGGGAGCGATTTTGTAGCTGGCAAAAACCTCGTTCCGTATCCAGCCGCTGGAAATAGGCAAGTTTGTATCATTTTAGTCCTTCATGAAAAATTGCAAAATTCTACTATCTTTTCCTTAATAATATAAATTTCTCTGAATTTACAAGGCTTTAATTAGCAAATTGATAATATTTTTAAAATTTTAAAAAAAGAGCAAATTTGCAGACGATTGTTAGGATTTTTAAAGCCCAGCTTGATATAAAAAAGTCAAATTTTTTAGCATTTTTATGCCCGATAAGCGAATTTAAAAGCTTGCACGAACACCTAAAAGAGGAGCATTTTAAGGCTGTTCACGTAGTTTGGGCGACAAGGGAGCTAAACAAATACGGACAAATCGTTGAAAATCAAAGCGATGATGGCGAGCCAAAGGGCACTAGCGGTCAGCCAAGCCTAAACGCGCTAAGGGGCGCTGATCTTATAAATGTTGGCGTATTGATAGTTCGTTACTTTGGCGGGATAAAGCTTGGCACTGGAGGGCTAGTCAGAGCCTACTCAGGGGCTGTAAATGAAGCGATAAATGAAGCGATAAAAGATGGTGGTGTGATGAAATTTGAGATAAAAGATGAGATCAAATTTTTTACGCCGTTTTCGCTGATGAGCCGCTTTGAGCACTATTTTGCCACTAAAAATTTAAGTGAGTTTGAAAGAGATTTTAATGACCTTGGAGCGATCTGGAGCATAAATTTAAATGAAGCTGAGTTTGCCGAGCTTTTTAAATTTTGCAAAGAATTTGAAGCAAGTGAGTTTAAATTTTTAGCCCTTGCACTTAGTGGCAAGAGCTTATTCGCTCATCAAAGCTAAATCATTGTAAAATCGCAAAAATTTTAAAAAGAAAGTAAAAATGGAAATTTGGAACGACATTTATAACCACTTTGACCCAGTCGCCTTTAGTATCTTTGGCTTTAGCGTGCACTGGTATGGGCTTATGTATATTTTAGCCCTTGTTTTGGCGCTTGCCATGGCAAAGTATCTCGTTAAAAAAGATAAAATCCCAATCTCAAATCAGCTCTTGGATAATTACTTTTTCTGGGTTGAAATAGGCGTTATTTTAGGCGCTAGGCTTGGCTGGGTTTTAGTATATTCAGGCGAAGTAAGCTACTACTTGACGCAACCTTGGCAAATTTTTAATCCATTTCATAACGGCGAGTTTATAGGAATTCGTGGCATGAGTTACCACGGAGCAGTAGTTGGCTTTTTGTTTGCGACATATCTATTTTGCAAAAGGTATAAACAAAATTTATGGCAGCTACTTGATCTTTGTGCCGTTTGCATACCTTTTGGCTATACATTTGGCAGGGTCGGAAATTTCTTAAATCAAGAGCTTTTTGGGCGAGTTACGGATGTGCCTTGGGCGATAAATGTTTTTGGCCAGCCAAGGCATCCTAGTCAACTTTATGAGGCATTCTTAGAAGGTTTAGTTATTTTTGTTATTTTATTTTTATATAGAAAATTTAAGAAATTTAATGGCGAGCTGATCGCGCTTTATGCTATTTTATACACTTTTGCAAGATTTATTTGCGAGTTTTTTAGAGAGCCTGATTCAGGGCTTGGATTTATTATTTTTAATCTTTCAATGGGTCAAATATTATCACTTATCATGTGTGGTTTTGGAATTTTTATTTATGCCATGCTTTATAAAAAATTTTCAAAGCTCTAATATAAGTGTTTAAAAAATATTAAAGTAAAAATCTGCTAGCATTAGCTTTATCAATTAATACTAATATTTAAATTAGTATTAAGAAATGATAATTTATTTCAAATTTCTTAGGAGGGCTCATGACCGGGCTTATAGAAGGTTTTTTGGGAAAACGGTCGGACGACAAAAAAAGTCGCACTCCAGCCGCTTGGGATAGATGGCAAAGTATTACAGGGTTTATTTTGGCCTGTTTTATATTGTGCCATATGGTTTTTACTTCTACTATACTACTTGGCAAAGACGCATTTAACGCTGTCGTAGGGTTTGCAGAGGCTAAATTTTTATTCGGCGAGGCTACATGGTGGATCACTAACGTTATTGCTGCGGTAATATTTGCCATTTTTATCGCTCATGCATTTTTAGCTATGAGAAAATTTCCAGCAAACTACAGACAATATCTAATGTTTAGAGGCCACAAAGACCGCATGAAGCACCTTGATACTACGCTTTGGTGGTTTCAGTTTTTAACCGGTTTTGCGCTATTTTTTGCAGCCAGCGCACACTTAGTAGATATAGTCTTTGGTGGACATATTACTGCCGACAAATCAGCGGCTGCATTTCATCAATTAGAAATTTTCTACTTCGCACTACTTGTTTTCATGGTCGTTCACGCTAGTATCGGTATGTACCGCTTGTATGTCAAATGGATAAGCATTGATGGTACAAATAAGCACGAAATGTTTGCCAAAAGAAATAAGGCAAAAACAATTGTATTTGCCGTTTATGGCATACTTGCTATAATTGCGCTAATCGCCGATTTCGTGTGGATCAGCCATTAAAAAGGAGCTAGAAGATGAATGTAAAATATTATGATGCATTGGTAATTGGTGGTGGTCTAGCTGGTCTTAGAGCTGCTGTGGCTGCTGGAGAAAAGGGCTTAAGCACCGTCGTTTTAAGCCTAATACCTGTAAAACGCTCGCACTCTGCGGCTGCGCAAGGCGGCATGCAAGCCTCTTTGGGAAATTCAAAAATGAGCGAAGGCGACAACGAGGACGTACACTTTGCCGACACGGTAAAAGGTAGCGACTGGGGCTGCGATCAGCAAGTAGCACGTATGTTTTGTCAAACCGCGCCTAAGGCGATCCGCGAACTAGCGGCTTGGGGCGTGCCTTGGACTCGTATAACAAAAGGCGAGAGAAGTGCTATCATCAACGCTCAAAAAACGACTATTGTAGAAAAAGAAGAGGTCCACGGACTCATCCACTCTCGCGACTTTGGCGGAACTAAAAAATGGAGAACATGCTTTACGGCAGACGCCACCGGTCACACTATGCTTTTTGCCGTAGCGAACGAAGCTCTAAAACATAACGTCGAAATTCATGACCGCAAAGAAGCTATCGCGCTAATCCACGCAAACAACCGCTGTTACGGTGCGATCGTTCGCGATCTAGTTAACGGCGAGATCACGGCATATGTCGCAAAAGGTACGCTAATAGCTACGGGCGGCTACGGAAGGGTTTATAAACATACTACAAACGCCGTAGTTTGCGAAGGTATCGGCGCGGCCATCGCACTTGAAACGGGCGTAGCTCAGCTAGGAAATATGGAAGCGGTGCAGTTTCACCCGACTCCGATCGTTCCAAGCGGTATCTTACTAACGGAAGGTTGCCGCGGCGACGGCGGAATTTTACGCGACGTGGACGGATATCGATTTATGCCTGATTATGAGCCTGAGAAAAAAGAACTAGCTAGCCGCGACGTCGTAAGCCGCCGCATCATGGAGCATATCCGCGCAGGTAAAGGCGTACCTAGCCCATACGGATATCACGTTTGGCTAGATATCTCGATCCTAGGACGCGAGCATATCGAGAAAAATTTACGCGACGTTCAAGAAATTTGCGAAATTTTTAACGGTATCGATCCTGCCGACACCGAAGTGTATACCGACGAGAATGGACGCCAACGCGGCAAGGGCTGGGCGCCGATCCTTCCTATGCAGCACTACTCTATGGGCGGCATAAAAACCAAGCCTACAGGCGAGAGTCCTACGCTAGCGGGTCTATTTAGCGCCGGCGAGGCTGCTTGCTGGGATATGCACGGATTTAACCGTCTAGGCGGCAACTCTGTTTCAGAAACGGTGGTAGCTGGCATGATCGTTGGGGACTATTTTGCCGACTACTGCGGCAGCCACGAGATAGATATAAATACCGCAGATATCGAAAAATCCGTTAAAAAAGAGGAAGACTATCTAAAAAGCCTTGTCGAAAAAGAGGGCAAATTTAACGTATTTGAGATCAAAAACAAGATGAAAGACATCATGTGGGAGCACGTGGCGATCTTTAGAACCGGCGAAGGTCTAGCCGTAGCGGTAAAAGAGCTAGAAGAGCTTTATAAACAATCTTTAGATGTCAAAGTCACAAACAAGGCGCTATTTGGCAACCCTGAGCTTGAGGAGGCCTACCGCGTACCAAAGATGCTAAAACTAGCCCTTTGTATCGCAAAAGGCGCGCTTGATCGCACCGAGAGCCGCGGAGCGCACTGCCGCGAGGACTATCCGAAACGCGACGACCTAAACTGGCTAAACAGAACTCTAACTAGCTGGAAAGAGGGCGATACGCTACCGACTATCGTGTATGAGCCGCTTGATATTATGAAAATGGAGATGCCACCAGCATTTAGAGGATATGGTGCGAAAGGTAATATTATTGAGCATCCAGATAGTGCCATCCGCCAAAAAGAGGTTGATGAAATTCGTGAGAAAATGCAAGCTGAAGGTAAGAGCAGACAAGAAATTCAAGAGGCTTTAATGCACTATGATCTTCAACCAAAATATAAAGCACCAAACGAAAGAGCAGGAATAGGATATGAGTAGAAAAATAACCATAAAAGCATTTAAATATAATCCGTTAAGTAAAATTTCAAAGCCGCATTTCGCAACCTACGAGCTAGAAGAGACTGATGGTATGACATTGTTTATCGCGTTAAATATGATTCGCGAGAAATTTGACCCAGATCTTAGCTTTGACTTTGTTTGTCGTGCTGGAATTTGTGGAAGTTGTGGCATGCTTGTAAATGGTAAGCCAAGATTAGCTTGTAGAACTCTTACTAAAGATTTTGAAAGCGGAGTAATCGAGCTTATGCCTTTGCCGGTATTTAAGTTACTAAAGGACTTAAGCGTAGACACTGGCAACTGGATGAATGCGATGAGCAGGCGTGTAGAGAGCTGGATACATACAGACCACGAGACAGATATCTCTAAGCTTGAGGAAAAAGTCGAGCCTGAAGTAGCGCAGGAAGTATTTGAGCTTGACCGCTGCATCGAGTGCGGTATCTGCGTGGCTGCGTGCGGTACGGCTATCATGAGGCCTGATTTCATCGGTGCGGTCGGACTTAACCGCGTGGCTAGATTTAAAATCGACGCGCTTGATAAACGAACCGATGAGGACTTTTACGAGCTTATCGGCGACGATGACGGCGTATTTGGCTGTATGACTTTGCTAGGCTGTGAAGACAACTGCCCTAAACACTTACCACTTCAAAGCCGTATAGCTTATATGCGTAGAAAAATGGCTGCCATAAAGTAGCCAAGGGGCTGTAAAAGCCCCAAATTTACTTCTAAATTTATTAAAAACTGCAAATAGATGCCAAAAGACATAAAAAGACATCAATAGATACAAATAAGAAAAATAAAAATATCAAAAATGGGATTGATAAGAGTGCGCCCATTATATAGCCAAGTGGAAATGCGATAAATATAAAGACGATTCCAACACCAGAAATAAAACAAAAAATTAGCGCAAATATCGTAGCAAAGGTGTTTACAAATAAGCTAATATTTTTTAAAAGAAAATTTGTTAGGCCAAGGCTTCTCATGTTTTGATTATAGCTTTTAAGCCAAAAAATTTATATAATTTCAAAATTTGCTTCATTTAAGGATATAAAATGTTACCAAGCTATAAAGATATGATGCTACCTATTTTGTAATTTGTCGCGCAAAAGAAAGAGGCAAATACTAAAGAAATTGCTAAATTCATAATTGAATATTTCAAATTATCAGATGATGAAATTTTACAAAAAATAAAAAGTGGAACTTTTACATATATAAGCAGGACGGGTTGGGCTTTATCCTATCTAGCCACAACATCTCAAGTAAAATCAAAGCCAGAAAAAGTGCCGCTTCAAAAAATTGGTAGAAGCCTATTTGCTATAACAAATTTTGGCAAAGAGCTAGTAAGTAGCAAGGACAAAAAGAGCAAATTTCTCACTTGGTACGATGAAATTTACAAACAAGAGATAAGGCAAGAGAAAAAAGAAGCCACGGAAAACACCCCAGATGACAATATAGATGAAGCGCTTTGCAAAATAAAAGAAGAGCTAAAAAGTGAAATTTTATCTAGCATTTTAGAAAAAGAGCCAAGATTTTTTGAATACCTTGTAACAAAACTACTTGAAAAGATGAATTATGGAGCCGGAAATCTTACAAACAAAGGCCCAGATGGCGGGATAGATGGTATCATAGATGAAGATGAACTTGGGCTTTCTAAAATTTATATCCAAGCAAAAAGATACAAAGACGGTAGTAATATCCGTAGGCCAGAGATTCAGCAGTTTATCGGCGCCATCTCAAATAAAAATACTAAAAAAGGTGTCTTTATCACTACAGCAAAATTTACCAAAGAAGCTGAAAATTTCGCCAAAGATAATCAAAATTTTAGTGTGGTTTTGATAGATGGCGACAAGCTTGCAGAGCTAATGATAAAATACAAAGTCGGCGTTCAAACAAGCCAAATATATGAAATTTGCAAAATCGACACCGACTTTTTTGAGGAAAATAATTTTTAAAATTTTAAGCCATAAAGCACTACTGCGTATATTTATTGCAAGTTACTACTTGGGATCATTTTGGTCTTGCTTTATTTATTTGCTTAAAAACAAATTTAAATCTTTACTAACGCCAAAATAGTCCAAATTTACCAGCTTAAAATGCTTTTTAGATCAAATTTTACTCTTATAAACGCCGTCTAAAATTTAAGTGTTATAATTACAGCGAAATAACGATTTTAAGGAGAGGATATGCAATCTCGCATAATCACTGGCGTTTTAATGTTTGTTGCTATTTTAGTAGTTTTTTTTATTGATAATTATATTTTAAATTTTATCTTGCTTGGCGTAGTGCTTTATTTTGCATTTAATGAGTCGCTCAAGCTTTATAATATCGATCACAAACAGCTAGTTTTTGCCGCACTTGCTTTTTATGTGCTTACATATTTTACAAATCCAATATTCATAGCGATCCTTGCTATCATGCTAGTTGCTTCGATCCTAGCTCACATAAAAAGTGAAAATTTAAAACTAGTCGCACCTTTTGTCTATCCGACCACGCCGATCTTTATGATGTGGATGCTTTACTCAGAGTATGGCGTAGGCTATCTTGTATGGCTTATTTTAAGCGTAGTTGCAAGCGATAGCGGTGCATTTTTTGTTGGCAAAATGTTTGGCAAACATCCATTTAGCCCAAGCTCACCAAACAAAACAATTGAAGGTGCAGCAGGCGGTGTGGCGATAGGCACTGTGATTGGCTACATTGTTGGAAATTTTATAACTGAAGGTTTTTTCCAAATTTTATTCTCAAGCTTTTTAGTCTGCTTGTTTGCGGTTTGGGGAGATTTGTTTGAGAGCTATTTAAAAAGACTTTGTGGCGTCAAAGATAGTGGTTCGCTCTTCCCAGGACACGGAGGCATGCTTGATAGGATAGATGGCTATTTATTTGGCGTAGTTGCCCTACTTTGGTCGCTCTCGTGGTAATACTTGGCTCAACTGGCTCAATCGGCAAAAACGCCCTTAACCTTTGCGAAAAATTTGGCGTAGAGGTTGAGGCATTAAGCTGCGCTAAAAATGTAGATTTACTAAATGAGCAAATTTTAAAATTTAAGCCAAAATTTGTCTGTGTAGGCGATGAAAAGCTAGCTAAAAATGTAAAAAACATAGAAGCTAAAAATATCTTTTTTGGTGAGGCTGGACTGCTGCAAATGCTAGAAATTTCAAGCTCAAAAAAGGTAATAAACGCCCTTGTTGGCTTTGCTGGCCTTGCTCCTAGTTTAAAGACGCAAACTCTTGGCAAAAGGCTTGCACTTGCAAACAAAGAGAGCCTTGTTGTTGGCGGCAAATTTCTAAAAACTAGAGAAATTTTACCAATAGACAGCGAGCATTTTGGGCTTAAATTTCTACTTGAAAATAAAACTGCACCAAAAAGACTCATCATCACAGCAAGTGGCGGCGCATTTTATAAAAAGCCGATCAAATTTCTAAAAGACGCCACGCCAAGTGATGCTTTGAAGCATCCAAACTGGGATATGGGCGCAAAGATTACGATTGATAGTGCGACGATGACAAATAAGCTTTTTGAGGTGATGGAAGCTTACTGGCTTTATGGCATCAAGGAGATCGAGGCTGTGATAGAGCCAACTTCTGCGATACATGCCGTAGTTGGATTTATAGATGGCTCAAGCACGATGCACCTCTCGCGACCTGACATGAAGCTAGCTATTGCTCATGCTATGTTTGAAAATGTCAATGAAAATATCGTTTCACATGCAAATTTACTTGATCTAAAAAATATAAAATTTCGTAAAATCAGCCTTAAAAAATATCCCATTTTTTCGCTAAAAGATGAGGTCCTAGCAAACCCTGATCTAGGTGTGGTGATAAATGCTGCAAATGAGATTGGGGTATTTAGCTTTTTAGAGAAAAAATGCTCGTTTTTGGATATCTCAAGGCTCGTTTTAAGCTCTGTTAAAAATTTTAGAAATATTAAAATTTCAAATATTGATGAAATTTTTGAAGCTGATAAAGAAGTTAGAAATTACGCAAAAAGGATGTTAAATGCAAAGGTATGAGGGTTATAAATTTGATCCCAAACAAAGCTTAATCGGCGTTCAGTTTTTATTTGTCGCCTTTGGTGCACTGGTATTAGTGCCGATACTTACGGGACTAGATGCAAATGTAGCTCTCTTTACAGCCGGTCTTGGCACGCTACTTTTTCAGCTAGTCACTAGAAAAAATGTTCCGCCTATTTTTTTAGCAAGCTCCTTTGCTTTTATCGCGCCACTTCAGTACGGTATCGAAAAATGGGGCATAGCCGTGACGATGGGAGGCGTTATATTTGCTGGATTTTTCTACGTTGCCTTAAGCCTCGTGGTCCGCTTTGGCGGAGAGAAAATTTTGCATAAAATTTTGCCTCCAGTTGTCGTTGGGCCGGTCATCATGACAATAGGCCTTATCCTTGCCCCAAATGCTGTCAAAATGGCAACATCAGCCACTGAAATTTATACCCAAAATGAGGCGATGATCGTCGCTGGCATTTCGTTAGTGGCTACTATTTTAGTGATGATGCTTGGACGTGGCATGTTTAGGCTTATACCTATTTTGCTTGGTATTATCACCGGATACATCGTAGCTTACTGCTTTGGCATGGTTGATTTTACCCCTATCTTTAATGCACCTTGGTTTAGAATGCCAAATTTCACTACACCAAAATTTGAGTTTGAAGCGATCATTTATATGATACCTATCGCCATAGCTCCAGCGATCGAGCACATAGGCGATATGCTTGCTATCTCAAATGTCACAAAAGAGGATTTTCTAAAAAATCCAGGCCTTAAAAATACGCTCCTTGGAGATGGACTTGCTACTTCGCTTGCTGCTTTTTTTGGTGGCCCGCCAAACACTACATACTCAGAGGTCACAGGTGCGGTTAGCCTTACAAAAGCTTATAATCCAGCGATTATGACCTTTGCAGCGATCACTGCCATCGTGCTAGCCTTTGTTGGCAAGCTAGGAGCTGTACTCTCAACTATCCCAGCCCCAGTCATCGGCGGTATCATGCTGCTACTTTTTGGCATCATCGCAAGCGTTGGTATGGAGACGCTTATAAAAAATAAAGTCGATCTTGCAGACCCTAGAAACATGATAATCGTAGCCCTCATCTTCATCTTTGCCATCGGCGGCATGGTGCTTGACCTTGGTGCGGTGAAATTTTCAGGTATAGGGCTTGGCGCGGTTACTGGCATAGTTTTAAATTTGCTTTTACCAAAGACAAAGCATTACGAAGGATATTAATGCGTAAATTTTTACTTTTTTTACTAACCTTTGCCACTGCTAGTTTAGCTAATACTTTAGACTATGTGCTCATCAAAAAAGGTGAACCAAGCGAAAACACGATGTTGTTAATCGGCGGTATTCAAGGCGATGAGCCGGGTGGCTTTTTGGCAGCCTCTATCGTGGCTACCGACTATAACATCACAAAAGGCTCGCTTTGGGTTGTGCCAAATTTAAATTTCCCAAGCATAATCGAGCGAAGTCGTGGCACAAAAGGCGATATGAATAGAAAATTTGCCCATGTCGATAAAAACGATCCAGACTATAACTCAGTGATGAAGATAAAAGACGTCATCACTGATAAAAACGTTACGCTCATATTAAATTTGCACGATGGAAGCGGATATTACAGAGATAAATTTATAAACAAAGACGAAAATCCAGATAAATGGGGCAATACTTGCATCATTGATCAAAGCACCCTTCCTGGTTCAAAATACCCAGAGCTTGAAAACATTGCTTCAAGCGTAAAAGACGTGCTAAACAAGCATCTAATAGATCAAAAACACCAGTATCACATCAAAAACACACACACCGCAATGGGCGATAAAGAGATGCTAAAAAGCTTAACTTACTATGCCATCACGCAAAATAAATCAGCCTTTGCAAACGAAGCTAGTAAAAATTTAAACGCTGAGCAAAGGACTTATTACCATCTAATCGCTATTGAAGAATATATGAAAAAGGCTGGCATTAGCTTTACTAGGCCGTTTAATCTTGATGTTAAAAGCGTAAAAAAGGCGATCGAAAAAGAGATCAGACTCGAGCTTGAAAATTCATACGCGATAAGTCTTAAAAATCTAAAACCTTTAATAAATTTTGTCCCACTTAAAAAAGGTGAGTTAAACTATAGCTCACCAAATCCGCTAATAGCCGTCATAAAAGAAAATGGTAGCTTCAAAGTGCAGTACGGCAACCGCTTTGTTACTAGGCTAAAGCCACAATATTTTGAGTTTGCAAAACCACTTGATGAAATTTCACTAATAAGTGACGGTAGCGAGCTTACATTAAAAAGTGGCGATAAATTTAGCGTGAAAAAGAGCTTTAAAATAAAATCACTCAAAAACGTGCGCGTAAATGTCATAGGATATGGCACAAAAAGTATAGATGAGAGCGAGCAAGAAGTGACTAAAAATAGCCTAAATAAAAGCTACAGCATCGATAAAGACAGCAAAATTTACCGAGTCGAGTTTTATAAAAACGAAGATGGCAAAGAGAAATTTGCTGGCATGATCTTAGCGGAGTTTAAATGATACTTGGCATCGAAAGTAGCTGCGATGATAGCTCGGTCGCACTAATAGATGAACGCACTTTAGAGAAAATTTATTATAAAAAAATTTCTCAAGAGGAGGAGCACGCTATCTTTGGTGGCGTGGTTCCTGAGCTTGCAGCTAGGCTTCATACAAAGGCACTGCCAGCACTTTTAGAGGATATCTTGCCAAATTTTAAAGAAATAAAAGCGATTGCCGTGACAAACGAGCCAGGGTTAAGCGTGAGCCTAATAGGCGGCGTCAGCATGGCAAAAGCATTAAGCGTGGCTCTTAATATCCCGCTAATTGCCGTAAATCACCTAGTTGGGCACATCTACTCACTATTTTTAGATCGCGAAGCTACCTTTCCACTTGGCGTACTGCTAGTAAGTGGCGGGCATACGATGATCTTAGAGATTGACGAAAATGGTGAAATCACTGAGCTAGCAAGCACTAGCGATGATAGCTTTGGTGAGAGCTTTGACAAGGTTGCTAAAATGCTTGATCTTGGCTATCCAGGCGGTGCCGTAGTTCAGCAAAATGCCCTACTTTGCAAAGACAAAGAGAGGTTTCATTTTACCATTCCACTTCTTCACGATAAACGCCTTGAATATAGTTTTTCAGGGCTTAAAAACCAAGTCAGAGTCGAAATTTCAAAGCTAGAAAATATCACACAAAAGGATATCGCTGAAATCTGCTACGCATTTGAAAATACAGCCTGTGAACACATTTTAAATAAGCTTGAAAAGGTCTTTTGTTTAAGAAATTTTAAGCGTTTTGGTGTAGTTGGCGGCGCAAGCGCAAATCTAAATTTACGAAAAAGACTTGAAACGCTTTGCCAAAAAAATGAGTGCGAGCTTTTGCTAGCTCCACTTGAGTTTTGCTCTGATAACGCCTTAATGATAGCAAGAGCGGGACGTGAGAAGTACCTAAAAGGCGAGTTTGTAAGCCATAGCGAGCTAAATATAAATCCAAGAGTTAGCTTTAAAAATCTTGAGTTAAATTAAACTTTTTAAAAAACATAAAATTTTGCGCCTAAATCTTGATAGCTTCGTAAGTAAAAACGTAATAAAATCTAAAAAATTTCAAAAAAAGAATCTTTAATGGACGAGTTTTTAAATCACGCTTGGCATTTAAATAAAATTTATGCCAACACTGATGCAAGCGTACCTTTTTACCCAGATCTACTGGCGCTTCTTTTATCTTGTGATGAGAAAAATTTAGATGAGTTTATGGCTCTTGCTGAGTTTAGAACTATCTTAAAAAAGCTAGGTGTTGGACTTGATATCTTTAGCATACAAAGTGCTCAGCTAGCCACACTAAAAGCACTAAATGAAGCAAAAATTTCAAGCGATGAATTCGTAACCTACTTACAAAAGCTACGTGATGAAAAGATAATTGGCCATGAAAAATTTGATTTTTTAATAAAATTTATAAACAAAAACTCAAATCAAAATAAAGCTGAAAATTCTAATGTAAAGCCAAAAGATCACTTTCACAAGAGCTTGGATTTTCTAAATGAGATAAATGAAAAAGCAAGCATGCTTGGTGAAGATAAAGAATTTTTACTAGCTTTGAAAAATGCCAAGAAAAGATCAAACGAAACGCTTTTTAACATCGCAGTAAGTGGCGTCATAAACTCTGGCAAATCAACCCTTTTAAATGCACTTTTAAACAAATCCATCCTTGGCACTTCAAATGTGCCTGAGACCATAAATTTAACCATCTTAAAGCACGCATCAAATAGCCATGCAAAGGTAAATTTTTATAGCCCAGACGAGCTAGAAAAGCTTGGACTTTCAAGCGAAAATTTACCAGCCAGTAGCGTAGAGATCAGCCTAGATGAGATCAAAAACTATACATCTTCGAGCTCAAAAACGGCAAATCTCGTAAAAAGCGTTGAGCTTTATGATGACTTGGAGCTTTTAAGAGATAATGTCTGCATTATAGACACTCCGGGCATAGACGATGCGATCGTTTTAAGAGAGCAAATAACTACAAATTTTATGAAAGAGTGCGACCTTTTGGCTCATCTCATGAATGCCTCACAAAGTGCAACGCAAAAAGACGCACTATTTTTGAAAAAATGCCTTGAAAACTCACACATCGTAAGAGTTGCTATCGTGCTAACTCACGCTGACGAGTTAGACGCAAAGGATATTAATGAAACGCTTAACTACGTAAAAAAGGCGATCGGTGAGCAGATAAATGACATCAAGATAGATTATTTTGCCCTTAGTGCAAAAGCTTATCTTGATGGCGCTTTAAATAGTGGCGTGCAGGAGTTTAAAGAGTATCTTTACGATGTGCTTTTTGGCAAAGACTCTAAAAAATCAGCTCTCATTTTAAGCTCATATCAAAAAGAATTACAAAATATTTTAAAAACAAAACTCGAAGCCACAAAGGCTGAAATTTTGGAGCTTAAGGCATTTGGTTTAGAGCTAGAAGCTTTGCAAAACGAGCAAGCAAATATCAAAAATTCTCTTAATGAAAATTTCACAAAACTTGAAAAGCTTTTAGAAGGCGAGCTAAAAAAACTCGATGATAAAAATGCAAAAGATATCTATAAAATGGGGCTTGAAGCACTACTACAAAATTTAAATGAAAAGCTTAAAAGCGAGATCGCTTACTGTAAAAGCAAAAGAGAAAATTTAAATCTAAAACGTCTTACACAAATAGCAAAAACTACACTTTGCGACGGAATTGCGGCACTTATGAGAGAGGCTAGAAATGAAACTTTAGTGCAAACAAAGTCATGCGAGCAAAATATTGCTTTAAGCTTTGATGGCTTTAAGGTGAGTGAAAATAAAATTTTTAGTATAAATGACTTTTTAAAGCAAATGGGCGTAGAGCTTGATTTTAGCGAGCTTTTAGATGAGCTTAAAGCTAAAATTTTAAGCAAAAATGAGCCAGATGAGGCGCTTTTGGGTTTAAGAGAGAATTTACTTAACAATAAAAGCATATCGCAGTTTTGTGAGATGCTAGCAGAACACGAAAAAAAGCTGCTAAAAGAGCGAGTAAAGGCTTATGAAATGAGCCAAAAAGAGGCTTTAAGCCAAAGACTTTTGGTGCTCAATAAAAAACTTAATGAGCTAAATTTACAAAATCAAAGCTCAATTTCAAAGCTTAAACAAAAGACCTCCTTGCAAGATGAAATTTGCTCACTTTTAGAGGATATTAAAAATGTTTAATGAGTTTATAAATGCCTACAAAGCGAGATATTTTAAGGTCTTTACAAATGATTTTAAGGGTGAGCTAGCTAGGTTTGTAAATGATCTAAACGATCCTAGCTTGCATATAAGCGAACAAATAAAAGAGAGCTTAAATTTACTAATAGACACTCTAAATGAACCGCCGCTAATAGCTGTTATCGGTCAATTTTCAAGTGGGAAATCAACGTTTTTAAACGCACTGCTTGGTCAAGATATCTTGCCATCAGGACTAACTCCAGTCACCGCAAAGGCTGTGAGACTAAAATTTGCAAAGATGCCACTTCTAAGCGTGAAATTTATAAACGGCAGCGAAAGCCTACTAGCAAGTAGCGATCTAGCCGAGCTAAATAAGCTAGGCGAGCAAGTTTCTGGCATGACGCTTTATGCGCCAAGTGAGATTTTAAAAGAGATAAATTTCATCGACACTCCTGGTTTAAACTCGCTAAGAGATGCTGACACAAAAGAGACAAAAAATACGCTAAAAAAGGTTAGTGGTGCGATATGGCTAAGCCTTGCAAACAACGCCGCAAAGGCAAGTGAGCTTGAAAGTATCAAAGAAATTTTAAAAGTCAATGATCTAAAAGCGATCTGCCTAATCAACCAAAAAGATAAGCTAAGCGAGGAGGAGCTTGAAAGTTTGCTAAAGCACGCTAGGCAAACTTATGGCGAGCTTTTTGAGGATATCATCGCTATCTCATCAAAGCAAGCACTCCTTGGCATCACAAATAATGACAAAAGCCTACTTGAAGCTTCAAATTTTAACGAAGCTCTAAAGGCTATTAAAGAGTGCTTTTTAGACAAGAGCTTTAAAGAAAATTTCATAAAAGCAAGGGCAAAAAAGATCGTAAAACTCCTAACTAACGAGCAAGAAAAACATCTAGAAATTTATGACAATGCGCGGTTTATTTTAGATGAATTTAGTGGCTCATTAGATGAGAGGCTAGAGGCGATAAAAGAGGAGTTTAAACCAAAGATCGCTTTAAGATATAGTCAAATGAGCGAAGTTATAAAACTTGCCGCCGATGAAGTATTTAAGCTACTTAAGCCTTTTTCAAAGACAAAATTTAACGCTTCAAAGACGCTTTTAAACAAAGAAATTTACAAGCGTGAAAATTTTGAGGTAATAAGTCTTGATAGCGACGAAGTCTTTTCAAAACTTATCTACGAAGATGTGGTTTTTAATAAATTTTTTAAACGCTACAAAAAAGATCTAAAAGAGCTAGAAAATGCAATAACCTCAGCGTTTAATGAGCTTTATAAAAATTTAGAGGATAAATTTTTAATATACAAATCTCGCTATGAAAATTACGCTAGCTTTGATGATCAAGTCTTGGCTTACGAAACAAAATCCATAAATACCTATGCCGGACGGACATATGAAAATTTTTTAAGAGAGTATGAAACGGCTAAATTTAAGGCCATACAAAAGGTCTCTTTGTTTTTTGAAAAGCTTGATATAAAGCTAGCCTCAAACTATGAAAACGCACTCAAACTTGCGGTTTATTTTATAAAACAAAAGATAGAAAAGACGCTAGAGTCGCATCTGCAGATGAATACACCACTTTATATTCCAAGTGCAAAAGACGTCTATGAGCGTATGCTTGATGCGTTTAGCCTTTATGAGTTTGAAGCTTTAATGTGCTCAAATAGCTCGTTTTTAAATAAAATTTTGCTTGATATAAAGAGTGATTTTAATGAAATTTATACTTTAAAAATAGCAATGCTTGATGGCTTAAAAGCAAGAGTTAAAGAGCAAATTTCAAAGATCGAAGAGCTTTGTGAAAATTCATTGCTATTAAGATAAATAAAATTTTTAAAGCTTAGAAGCTATCCATTTAAGGATAGCTTTTATTTTATGTGTGCATTACGCCGATCTTTGGTGCGTCAAATGCAGTTACACGCTTTGGCACGCCTTTAAATTTCTCGACATTCACAAGGCTTGTGTGAGCGGTGTTGCTCTGGCTCATCTTGCTTGATGGCACGTCTTTTGTGAGCACATTTAAATTTCCGTGCAAGCAAAGGCTCTTTTCGCCCGGTTTTTCAGGGTCGTACCAAGCACCTTCGCTTACTATTACGACATTTTGTGGTACATCCTCGGTCACAAAGGCACCGCACAAAATTTCGCCCCTGTCGTTAAACACACGTACCACGTCGCCCATCTTTATTCCTCTAGCCTCGGCTGTTTTTGGATTTATAAGTACTGGCTCACGCTCTGCGATCTCGTTAAAGTTGCGAAGCACAGAGTTGTTTAGCTGTGAGTGAAGCCTAAATTTAGAGTGCGCGCCGCTAATTGCGATAGGATATTTTTTATTTTTTGCACCCAGCCACTCAAACGGCTCAAGCCAAGCTGCATGCGGTGGGCAGTCGTCGTAGCCAAAGCCAGCGACCGTCTCAGAGTAAATTTCTATCTTGCCAGATGGCGTTTTTAGCGGATTTGCCACTGGATCGTCGCGGAATTTCTTATAGTTTGTAAAGTAGCGTTTTTTCTCATCGATCTTGTCAAATCTAAAGTATCCCTTCTCCCAAAATTCCTCAAAGCTAGGCATGCTCTCATACCCAAGCTCAGCAGCCTTTTTAACGGCATCTTCGTAAATTTCTTTGACCCACTCTAGTTCGCTTTTACCCTCACTAAATGCCTCTTCTCTGCCCCACTCTTTGGTGATCAGCCTTGCGATCTCGAAGTCACTTTTGCTCTCGCCAAATGGTTTAACAAGTGGCTTCATCGCAAATAGATACTCGCTCGTTGAGTTTGCCATTTCGATGTCTGTTCGCTCGTATTCAAGCGCAGCTGGCAAGACGATGTCGCTAAATTTAGCTGTACTTGTCCAAAACGGCTCGCAAGTGATGATAGCATTAACGTTTCGCATAGCTTTTATCGCTCTATTTGCGTCAGGATGCCTTGTGAAAGTCGAGCCATTTGCGTTAAACATCACTCTGATCTTTGGCAGTTTATAGCTCTTGCCATTTCTTGTTATCTCTTTGCCTGGCTTAAGAAGTGCATCTATTAGCCTTGAGTTTGGCATTTCGTAGCCCTTTGTCTTTGGCACCAGCCCGCTATCAATAAATTTTTGAGGTACCTTCGTCTCAAAAGCTGCTAGTTTAGGTGCTATGAAGCTCTCATCAGCGTTTTTGTGCATGCCATCATTTGTGACAAAGCCACAACCCTCTTTGCCGATGTGGCCAAGCATCGCATTTAGCGTCACTAGCGCCCAGTAGGCCATCTCGCCGTGATCTTGTCTTTGTATGGCGTAGCCACTAATTATCACTGAATCATTTTTAGCTAGATCTTCGCTAAATTTAGCAAGATCCTGCTCGCTCACACCACAAATTTTGCTTGCCCAAGCTAAATTTTTATTTACCCCATCAGTTTTGCCAAGCATATACTCTTTAAATTTATCAAAGCCAACTGTGTATTTTTCTATAAATTCTTTGCTGTAAAGCCCTTTTTCATAAAGGTAGTTACACATACCTATCATCATCGCCGTATCGGTGCAAGGCACGACTTCAAGGTATTTTGAGTCAAAGTACTTTGCGCTATCGTTGTGATAAACATCGACGCTATAAATTTTCATCTCGCCACTCGCGCCTTTTTTTCTGATCTCATCATAGTATTTATATGAGTTGTGAAGCGGCACGCCAATGGCGATCTTGTTTGAAACTACTGGGTTTGTGCCCCAAAATACGATCGTTTTGGCATTTTTTAAGATCGCCTCCCACTTTGTTGGCGCTAGCGCAGGATCGACAAAGCCAGTGACGTGAGGCATGATGACAGTCGCTGCGCCGTAGGAGTAGCCACCTAGCTCATTTACGTAGCCGCCAAGCACGTTAAGTAGCCTTTTTGCGGTCTTTTGGCTGTGACCAACTTTGCCAAGGCTACCCCACTGATAAACCTGCCCATAGATCGCTTCAGCGCCGTATTTATCAAAATTTTCTTTTAAAATTTTTGCACTTAGCTTTATAGCCTCGTCCCAGCTCACACGCACAAATTCCTCTTTACCACGAAGCTCTGGCTTTGGGTTGTTTGGATTGGCTAAAAAGCTCTTTCTAACAAATGGATATTTTACTCTGCTCTCGTTTTGGATGTAGTCAATGACTGCGTTATTTAGCTCGTTTGGATAAGCATCGCCCTCAAATGGCACGGTCTCAACCACGCGCCCTGCGATAGTTCTTACGTAAAATGGGCCAAATTTATTTGCGCTTAGTCCGCTTTTCTTGTCAAATAACGCTTGCTCTGCGCTTCCAAGCTCTTTTGCTTGAAGGCTAGCCGCGCCTAATGCGCTCAATCTTAAAAAATTTCGTCTTTTCATTTTCTCTCCGATTTTGGTTAAATTTATTGTTTTTGGTTGGTTTTAGAAATTATAAATTTAGGGTTTTGTATCATTTCATCGTTTAAAGGCCTTGTAATGTAATACGCAAACTTGCGTCTAAATTGCGCTATTTTAGCCAAAAATTTTTAAAGGATGGGCAGATGATTGGATTTTATGTAAATGTAAAGTTAAAAGCTGGATGTGAGGCGAAATTTGAAGAAATTTTAAAAGAGATAGTGCCAGCTTCAAGAAAAGATAAAGGCTGCATAAGCTACGAGTGCGGCATGGTTGTGGGCGGTAAAAACGAATACTGTTTTATGGAAATTTGGGAAGATCTTGCAAGCCAAAAAGAGCATATAAAAAGCGCTCATATGGTGAAAAACGCAGCTGCGCTGGAGACTTGCAAAGAGAGCCAAGAGGTGAAAATAGTAAATTTTGTGAGCGTAAAGGAATAATATTTGCTTTAAAAAGGGCAAAATCCACAAAAATGAGCGAAGAAAAAATGCTTGAGATGATAAATGCGACTGCTGATATTATATTTATGGCCGTACTTAGGGGGCGAGTGAGCTTTGAGGCTTGCAAAAAAGATAGAGAATTTATCGACTCTTTAAGAGAAGAGCTACTTGGCAAAAATCCAAATAAATTTAAAATCGCCCAAAACTCATACCAAATGATCGCCATTTTTGAAAAATACCGCAATAAAAAATAATCCACTTAAAATTTAAATATGTTTGCCGATATTGTGTTAAAGGATTTGACATGATAAACGCACTAAATGGATTTAATCAAAGCTTTAACTACCAAGACGCTTTTAGTAAGCGCCAAGCCACAAACGCAAATTTAAATAAAGTAGAAATTCCCACCAAAACTGCGGATATCAAGCATCTACCGCTCTCTGGCTACTCATCAAATGATAAAATTTCTATCTGGGGCAAGATAAATGGCCTTGATAGTGAGACGAGCAAAGATGAAATCTCTAGCCTTAAAAATTTCATTGATAGCACGAAGCTTTGGCGACTAAACTCCATAATCACTAGCGAGAAAAACGGCTTTAGCGTAGATGAGTTCATCAAAGATCACAAAATGAGCATAAACAATAAAATAATCAATAATGCTTTTGGTGCTCTTTATCTAAGCCGTGAGGCTACAAATTTGCTAGACTCCGATATAAGTATCGATGAGTTTAAAGACAAATGGCTTGAATTTACCGCCGAAAGGATACTTGGCGAGCATGCAAATGTGAAAATTTCTTTTAAAGACGGGGCTTTACATTACGAGCAAAACTCGGATAAAAAACGTATAGAATTCTTAGGTCAGCCCATGTTGCACCGTGTAAGCTACACTGATAAAAACAGCAAAGATGAGTTTTTAAAATTTCTAAAAACAAGTTATGAAAAGGGCGAGAGCATCGCTGATGTGCTTCAAAATATCGCTCTTACGCCAGTTAGAGAAAATGGCGATGAAGAGATAGAAGAAGAGAAATTTAAGCCTATGCAAGTTACCAAAAAGAGCGTGACCTACACTGATAAAGATATAAAACGTGAGTTTTTTGAGGAATTTATCAGGCGCGAGGTCGAAAATGGAGCGAGCTTTGATGATCTAGTGCAAAAGCTAAACAAGCTAAAGCCAAAGGATATCCTCGCTTAGCTTTGGCTTTAGGCTGAAATTTTAGGGGCTGCTTAGCTCTTTAAATTTCTACTTAGATTTGAATTTAAAGAGCCAATTTAGCCAACTAATTTAAAAAGCTAGCTTATCTTAATAAATTTTTACTCGCGTTTAAATTTTAAGAGCTAGCCAGCTTGACTCTTAAAATTTCTACTTTGGATTATTTATACTTATCACCATATTTTTATCATCAAGATATAGTTTAGCAGCCTCTTTGATGTCGTCATTTGTGATGGCTTTTATCGCGCTTATATACTCATCAGCCGTATAAAGTAGCGTGTTAAAAATTTTATTTGAGATGATGAGCTTTTGCCAAAACTCAGGCTTTTCGTAATCTTTTTTTATAGAAATTTCACTCTGCGCTTTAAAATCCTCCAAATGCTTTGGCAAGATCGCACCACTACGCTTTATGCTAGCTATTATCTGCTTTATCTCAGCGATAATCTTGTCTGTATTTGAAGGATCGCAAGTAAAGCTAATTAGCATATCTGAATGCTCAAAAGGATAGCGTGAAAGCTTGGCATTTAGGCTAAAGCCGTATGTTTGGCCCTTATCTTCTCTGATCTTTTCTCGGAGCGCCGTTTTTAAAATTTCACTTAACGCCCTTAGCCTAATCGCTCCTTCAAAGCTATATTTTGCGTCAGAATTTATGATATTTATGCCAACATCGCTTCTTTTTGTGCTTTGATACTCCCTTTTAAAGGTGTGCTGACCCTTGATACTTCGCACGCCATCGTCTTTAAATTCTTCAGCCTCGCCAAGCTTTGGCAAGGTGGCGATATACTTTTTAACAAGTGGCAAAAGCCTCTGCTCGTCGGTATCGCCGATGATTACAAAAGTATATGAGGCTGCGTTTGCAAATTTATCTTTTATGATCTCTTTTAGCTCATTTAGCTTTAACGCATCGATATCAGCCATCTCAAGCGGCGCGACACGTTTATTGTTTTCATAAAAAAACTTGCTAAATTCGGTGCTAAATTTATATTCAGGCAAATTTTGCTCTTTAGCTAGCTCATCTTTTGCTCTTTGCTTTATCCTCTCAAGCACGTTTGCATCGGCTCTTGGAGCGTTAAATTCTAAATTTATAACAGCTAGCAACGAGCTAAGATCGCCTGTGCTTGATGAGCCATAAATGCCTTGCGTAAGCGCTTCTATGCCCTTTTCATAGCTTACGATCTTTCCATTTAGTGCCTTTGAGAGCTCGTAGTTGTTAAATTTACCAACGCCGCTTTCATTTGTGAGCGCTACTGCGAAGCTACCAAGCTTTGGATCAGCCAAATTTGATGTGCCTCCTTTGCTGACGGCTGCAAACAAAACGCTATCTTTTTTAGTAGCTAGTGGCTTAAAGATAACTTGCGAGCCATTTTGCATTTTGTAGGTATAAATTCCATTTTTTTCATCAAAGCTTCTTGAGCTTATCTCTTTTGGCTCTAAATTTTCATTGCCTAGACTCTTATCGTTGTTATTAGTGGATAGATTTGTGTTATAAGCAGGCGCCTTGGCAAAAAGCTTTAAAAACTCATCTTTGCTAAGCTTAAAACCATCTTTGCTAAAAATTCTTACACGCTCATCAGAAATGGCCAAAATTTGCCTAAATCTAGCATTCACGTCAGCTAATGTAATCTCGTTTAATAGCTTTAAACTAAGCTCTTTTTCATCTTCATCACTTAACACAAAGCCACCGTTTTCTATCATGTTTAAAATTTGTCCAGCGTAAGCGCTTGATTTTTTAGTCTTTGAGCGTTTAAATTTTGCATCCACATTTGCCACAAACGCCTTTTTCACATCAGTAAAATCATCTTTATTAAAGCCAAACTCTTTAACGCCTTTTATAACGCCAAGCATATCTTTAAGGCTTGCGTTAAAATCGCCTCCAAGTACATTTGTTTCGAAACTATAAATTTTCTGCTTTGCTTGAAGTGTTTGAGCTATAAAATCAGTGCTTAAATTTGATGAATTATTTGCATTTTTTTGCTCATAAAGCATATTTATTAGGCTTGCGATAAGTGCGTCTTCTAGATTCCTCTTTGCATCAGCTTCATTTACAACCGGGCTAAATTTATCAAAATAGCTAAGTCTAACTAGCTCCATTCCAGTTTCATTTGAGTCGTAGTTAAAAATATTTAAACCACTTTTAAAGCTGATATTTTTTTCTGGATGAATGTAAGAATTTGTATTTTTTGCTTGGCTAAAGCTTTTTTCGATTAAGCTTTTTATCTCATTTTTATCAAAGTCGCCAACAGCGACAAAGCTCATAAATCTTGGCTGATAAAGCCTCTCGTAAAATTCTTGCATGTGCTTAGCATCTACGCTTTTGATGACGTTCATATCGCCTATTGGCACTCTTTTTAGATAGATGCTGCCCTCAAAAATATCCTTTGTTTGAGCCAAATAAAGCCTATATCCTGGCGTATTTCTCTGACGCTCTTCCTCCATGATGACGCCACGCTCCTTATTAAGCTCCTTAGGATCGATTTTAACGCCATCTATCCAATTCGAAAAGACCTTGAATGTATCTTGTAAATTTTTCTCATTTACATTAATCGTTAAGACATAACTCGTCTGATCGTAGCTCGTCTGTGCGTTTAGATCAGCTCCAAATTTTACACCAAGGCTCTCAAGCTGTTTAATGAGCTCATTTTTACTAAAGTCACGGCTGCCATTAAACGCCATGTGCTCCAAAAAGTGAGCAAGACCTTGCTCACCGTCTTTTTCATCAGTTGAACCAGAATTTATAACAAGATAAAAAATAGCTGTTTTTTGTGGAAATTTATTCTCTTTAATATAGTATTTTAGCCCGTTTTTTAGCTCTCCATTTAACATATCTTTATCGTTTTGAAGCGCAAAAAGACCCATTGCTAGACAAAAAAGCAACAAAATTTTTCTCATTATTTTCCTTTTAAATTTTAATCGATAGACAAAGCAGAATTTAGCATAAGCCTGCAAATTTGCAGGCTAGAAGATTATTTTAGATCGTATTTTTTAAGTAAAGATTCGTAGCTTCCGTCTTTTTTCATATCATCTAAAATTTGATTTATTTTCTCTATTAACGCGCTCTCTTTTCCTTTATCAAAAGCTATTGAAAAGCCCTCGCTACCATCAACTTCTTTGAAAAATGCTTCAAGTTCTTGATTTTTCTTGATAAAACCATATCCGATAGAGCTATCAAGGATGACTGCGTCAAATTTGCCAACTTTTAATCCCATGATAAGTGGCACAGTATCTTCTGAAGGCACTACTTTTACGCCATTTATAGCATTTGCTGCTAGCTCTTGGACGGTGCCTTGTTGCACGCCAACTCTTTTGCCAGCTAGCTCTTCTTTAGCTTTTAGTGCGTCATTGCCTTTTTTCTTTAGGTAGAGATTTTCAGTTAGATAGTATGGCTTTGTAAAATCAATCGATTTTAATCTATCTGAAGTCGCACTCATCGCGCTTATAATGCCATTTATTTTGCCGGCTTTAAGTGCTGGAATAAGGCCGTCAAAACTCATATTTATGATCTTATATGAAAAACCTGCACGCTTTGAAATTTCATCAATTAACTCGATATCAAAGCCTGTTATTTTGTTATTTTCATCGATATATTCAAATGGCGGATAGTTCGCCGCTGTGCCAAATTTTAGCTCGTTTGCACAAAGAGCAACAAAAGCTGTGAGTAAAAGAGCAAAGATCTTTTTCATAATAGTGTCCTTTAAGGTGATTTAGTGGCTTAATTATCAGTATTTCTCTATTAAAAATTGTTTAAATCCGTAATAAAAGAAAAATGCTACAAATAATCGTATAGCAAAGTAGCATATAAATTTTTATAGATAAGTTCTATCCCTTAATTACTTTAAGGGATAGAATAATAGGAGCTCTAAGAGTAAGTCAAAGATTAAAATTTACTTTTTCTAACTTCGTTTACTATTGCCTTAGCCATGTCGTCAACATCAGATGTTACTTCATTTGCTTTATTGACAATTACTACATTTTCTTTTGTAAGTGTGTCTATTTGAGCAACTGATTGATTTATCATATTGATTCCTTCACTTTGCTCTTTTATAGATTCACTCATTTCATTGATTGATTGAGCTAGTACATTTGTATTTGCTTCGATCTCTGTTAGAGATTTTTGAGTTCTTTCAGCTAGTTTTCTAACCTCATCTGCAACAACCGCAAAGCCTCTGCCGTGCTCTCCTGCACGTGCTGCTTCTATTGCGGCATTAAGAGCTAGTAAATTTGTTTGATCAGCTATATCTCTAATAATAGTTATGATGTTTTTAATCTCATCACTTTGTCTAATAACATCAGATGTTTTTTGAGATATTGCATTCATTGAGCTTGACATTTGCTCTACTGCGGCAGCAGACTCTTGAAGTGAGCTTGCTTGTACATTTGCGCCTTGAGTTAGTTCTTTCATTGACTGACTTAAAGACTCAGCCTTTTCTTCTAGCACATGGGCTTGATCTAAATTTGCTCTTAACATCTTGGCTATCTCTTCACCAAGGGCATTTATACCAACCGCCATTTTGCCATCATCTTCAAGCCTTTTAGTAAAGTCTTGTTTTTTAAAGCTTTCTAGTAGATTTAACACATCATCGCCATTTTCCGCAATAGCATGTTTTAGTGCGATTTGTAAGTCTTTGAAAGTTTGTTTTAGCTGGCTAAGTGCAGGATTTGAAGTATCTGCGTTAAGCTGAGCTACGTAGTTACCTTTGCCGATTTGATTTACAAAAGTATTTGCTTCTTTAATGAAATTATTTTGCTCAGATAAATTTGCCTCGATTTGTTTGATATTCTCATTTATCAGTGCACTCATCTGTCCGATCTCGTCGCTACCACTACGATCTAAAAATTCAGCCTTATTAGATTTATAATTTAAGAAGTCAAAAAATCTAACTAAGCCATTTTTAGTCTGATCTATGCCAGATATCAAATTTTTACCTATCAATGTAGATACTAGCAACATAAGCAAAATACAAATCGCAATCACAATAGAACTTATAATAAGTTCGGTATTTGCATCGCCCTTAATACGTCTTGCATCTTTTTGCATATTATCAAGTAGTTTAAGTTCAAGCTCTCTCATCGCATCTATTGAAATGCTTATCTTTGAAAACCAACTTGCTGCATCATAAGATACATCTTCGGTAGCAACTACATTTTTAATAATATTCATCGCATCTATAAAATCAGCCTTTTTTCTAGCGATAGCGTCAAATTCATCGCTAAATTCTTTTGGGTTGTAATCGTCAAAATCCTGCATAAATTTATTTATAACGCTATTTAGTGCAACTACTTTATTGTAGTCCTCTTTGCTTATGCTCTTTTTAGTAAAAACCCCATTTAAAGTAGCACGCAAAATACCAAAAGACTCTTTTATCTCACCGACAATAATGATACGCTTTAGATCATCTACCAAGCTAGGCTCGAGCTTATCACTATATCCATTTATAGCGATAACCTCTTTTCTTAAAATTTTTGTTATACGACTAATTAGATCATTGCCACTTTTTTGATCTACATTTGAGCGGATACTATTTATCTCTGGAGCTATTTCATTTTTCTCCTCAAGTTTATCAAGCATAGCGTCTACTTTTTTACGCTGCTCTAATAAATTTTTATTATCCCCTCCTGCTAACACACCTGAGCTAAATCCACGTTCTTTTTGCATCTCATGGATAAAATTATTTTGATTTATTATTGTATCCACGATTTTCTCACTAAACTCTGCTTTTGAGCGAGTCTTTAAGATACCATTTAGCATATATGCACTCATGATACCAAGGCCAATAAGACTGACGATAACTATCGCCATAATCTTAGATTTAATACCTAGATTATTCATTTTCTCTCCTTTTAGTTTTTCTTAATATCTGCTTCAAAAATAAAGTCATACGACTTTAATACTTAAAAATTTACCAACAAAAAATACTTTTGGTTGTTTTTATAAAAAATATTAATTAGTCTATTTATGTAAAATTTTAATTTATATTTAGCTCTATTAAATAGTAGGAATTTTTTAACAAAATTGTGATACATGCAAATAGAAAATAGCACATTTAAAATAAATGCCGTTCTCATCCTGAGAAGCTTCATTTTTTCTCCTTGAAAATAATTAAGTCATTTTATTAATTTTACTTTTAAAAGATGTTAAATTTTAAAAATTAGAAAAAAGTGAGTTTTTGCAGAGAATTCCTGCTTCTCTGCAAATTTTGTATTTAGATTTATTTCTTTAATCCATATTTATCTAGCATTTTGTCAAATTCGCCAGATTTTTGCAGCTCATCGATCGCTGCGTCTATCTTCTTGATAAGCTCAGTGTGTTTGCCTTTATCAAACGCCATTGCAAACCCTTCCGTGCCATCAGGAACTCTTAAAAATTCTTCTAAATCTGGATTTTGTTTTAAATATTCAACCCCTATCGGACTATCAGTTAGTACAACGTCGATTTTACCAGCGTTTAGTGACATGATGGCAGCTGCTACATTTTCAGCAGGTATCGACTTGGTGGTTATGCTTTTGGCTGCTTCTTCTTGAAGTGTGCCAACTTGAGCTGAAATTTTCTTATCCTTAAGGTTGTCTTTATTTACATCTGAGCCTTTTTTGCGGATAAATAAATTCTCTGAAAAATAATATGGCTTAGTAAAATCAACTGATTTTCTTCTCTCATCAGTTGCACTCATTCCGCTTATGGCAATATCAATTTTACCGGTTTTTAATGCTGATATCAGTCCATCAAAGCTCATATTTGCAACATCAAATTTTATCCCAGTTTTTTTGGTGATCTCGTCTAATAAATCTATCTCAAAGCCAATAATTTTATTGTTTTCATCAAGATATTCAAAAGGTGGATAATCAGCGCTCGAGCCAACTTTATAAACTACATTTTTAGTAACTTCTTCGGCATTATTTGCTGTATTTTTTTTATTAGCGTCATCGCTACAACCTAGTAAAAATAAAACCAAGCTTGCCATCAAAAATTTTAAAATTTTACTCATTTTCTACTCCTTTAATGATTTAAAATTTTGCCTAAAAACTCTTTTAAACGCTCATGTTGTGGATTTGTAAAGACATTTTTCGGTGTATCATCAACTGCGATTTTGCCTTTATCCATAAAGAAAATTCTATTTGCCACATTTCTCGCAAAGCCCATCTCATGGGTCACCACAAGCATTGTTATGCCCCTTGCAGCAACATCTTTCATAATATCAAGCACCTCTCCGATCATCTCAGGATCAAGCGCACTTGTCGGCTCGTCAAAAAGTATCACTTCTGGCTCCATCGCTAGGCTTCTAGCGATCGCAATACGTTGTTTCTGTCCGCCTGAAAGCTTGTGTGGATAGGCGAATTTCTTATCGCTTAGTCCAACACTTCTTAGCAACTCATCAGCTCTTTTTTCTGCACTTTCTTTATCCAAAATCCCAGCTTTTATTGGAGCTAGGGTTAAATTTTGCAAGACGTTTTTATTTGCAAAAAGATTAAAGTGCTGAAAAACCATGCTCACTTTTTGGCGAATTTTATTTATATCTGATTTTTTATCTAAAATATCTTCACCATTTATCTTGATGTGCCCGCTATCTGGCTCCTCAAGGCGGTTTATACAACGTAAAAACGTACTTTTTCCACCACCACTTGGACCAATTATCGCTATAACTTCACCCTTTTTTATATCTACGCTAATATCATTTAAAACACGCAAATCGCCATAACTTTTGTTTAAATTTTTAATCTCAATCATGGCGGTTTAATCTCCTCTCAAGTAGTTTTGTCAAAAGTGTAAAAAATTTAACACTCACATAATAGACAATGCCTGTAAAAATGACTGGCTCTGGGCTGTAAAAGACCGCTTGCAAGCTCTTACTTTGCATCGTGATATCAACGACGCTTATATAACCCACAACTGATGTCTCTTTAAATAGTGATATAAACTCATTTGCAAGAGCTGGCAAGATATTTTTTGTAGCTTGTGGAAAAACTATCTCGCGCATCGAAACATAGTAGTTTAGTCCCATCGCACGAGCCGCTTCCATTTGTCCTTTATCCACGCTGTTTATGCCACTTCGCACGATCTCGGCCACATAAGCAGAGCTATTTAGTCCAAGTGCGATGAGAGCTACATAAAAATTATCACTCCATGTTGCAAAAATGACAACTGAAAATATTAAAAGTTGAAGTATTACAGGTGTTCCACGTAAGATATCGATATATTCATCGATTATAAAATTTAAGACTTTAATATTTAAAAATTTAATAAATGCCAAGGTAAATCCAAGCGTTATGCCTATGGCAATACCGCCTATCGTTAGTCCTAAAGTCACTCCGTAACTTTTGATATAAGCGATCTCTTGAGCCTCACTAAGATCTCTTGGATAGAAAAAATATGCTCCAAGTGAGACGATTATTATAAAAAATAGAAATTTAGCTAAATTTTGAGCCTTCAACTTCGTCCTTCTCTTTAAAATATGGCTTTAAATAATACGAAAAAATTTATATCATTTTGCTTAAAAGCGTTTAAGGATCGGCACTGAATGTTGTAATTTAAAAAAATTTATATTAACATAAGCCATTTATCTTAATTTGAAAGGAAATTTATGAGCTTTGGGTCTTATTTAGCCATCGCCATCTATTTTGGCTTTTTGCTCTTTATCGGACGATATTTCTACGATAAAAATGCAAGTATGAACGAGTATCTGCTAGATAACCGTCGAATGGGTCCAGTGGTTACTGCACTTAGTGCTGGTGCTTCTGATATGAGTGGTTGGATGCTACTTGGCGTGCCCGGAGCATTATACGCAACTGGCATAGCAAATGTGTGGATGATAATCGGTCTTATCATTGGAGCTTACTGCAACTATCTATTTTTAGCAAAGAGGCTTAGAATTTATACTGAAGTTGCGAGTGATAGCATCACGATACCAGACTTTTTAGAAAATCGCTTTAAAGATAGGACTAAAATTTTAAGAATCATCTCTGGTCTTATCATTTTGATCTTTTTCACACTTTATGTAAGTAGTGGTATCATCGCTGGTGGCAAGACGTTTGAGAGCTTTTTTGGTTTAAAATTTGCCTATGGAGCGGTCTTTACACTTGTTATTGTGGTCTTTTACACATTTTTTGGTGGATTTAAAGCAGTTAGTATAACTGACGCATTTCAGGGGCTTTTGATGTTTTGTGTCCTAGTCTCGATCCCAGTCGTGGCATATCTAAATTTAGACTTGCCAAGCGATACAAATTTGATAAAAGAGATAAGCAAGCTTGATGCAAATCACCTAAATCCATTTAGAGATCAAACTTTTTGGGGAATTTTAGGACTTATGGCTTGGGGATTTGGCTATTTTGGTCAGCCACATATCATTGTTAGATTTATGGCGATACGCGATTCAAAAGAGCTTGCTAAAGCAAGAAGAATCGGCATTGGCTGGATGAGCATTGGGTTGCTTGGTGCGATTATGAGCGGACTTATCGGTTTTGTCTACTTTAGTCAAAGAGGCGGTCTTAGTGATCCTGAAACGGTGTTTTTAAAGCTTGGTGAGCTACTTTTCCCACCATTTTTTATAGGCATTATCATCTCAGCTGTGCTTTCAGCGATAATGAGTACCATCTCAAGTCAGCTTTTAGTTACATCTAGCTCGGTAACAAAGGACTTTATCTTTGCATTCTATAAAAAAGAGATTAGTCAAAATACACAAACAGCGATCAGTCGCTATGCTGTCGTAGTAGTAGCCATAGTTGCTACTATACTTGCCTTTATCTCAACAGACAATGTCCTAAACGTCGTTGGAAACGCTTGGGCTGGATTTGGAGCGAGCTTTGGACCAGTGCTACTTTTTAGCCTTTACTGGAAGCGCATGAGTGCACTTGGAGCACTCGCTGGTATGATAGCTGGAGGTGCAACAGTAATATTTTGGATCACTTCAGGGCTAAACGTTTATGTTTATGAAATTTTACCTGGCATCATAGCGTCTTGCATAGCGATCATTAGCGTAAGTATCTGGGGCGATGCGATAAATAAAATGACGAGCGAACCTCACGAGCAAGTCATAAAAGATGAATTTGAAAAGATGAAAACAAGGCTTTAAGCCTTATCTTATAAGAAATTCCTAGTATCTTGTGCTAGGAATTTCTGCTAATTCCTTCTTAAAATTTTAATCCCTTTTTTAGTTTTCTTATCAAAAATCTAGCTGGATGAAGCTCGTGAAATAGCGATCTTTCTATGCAAAGTGGGCGATCAAGCACAAGATCAACTATCAAATTTGCTCCAAGTATCGCTGTGCCAAGACCTCGCGAGCCGTGGGCAAAATTTACAAAGACATTTTTTTCATAGCTTGCTTTTGGATTGTTATCTTTATTTTTACTCCAAAATAGCCCTTTGTAGTTTTGCTTGTAAAATTCTTCGTCGTGCAAGGCGCCAATTATCGGAAACCTGTCTCCACTATAACTTCGGTAGCCTACTTTTGCACCGATAATAGTTGCTTTTTTGATATCAAAAAACTCACTTATATCGTTTAAATTTTTAGTATTATCTTCAACTTTAGGCGTGTCACAAATTTCATTTCTTGCGTAGGTTGCTCCTATAACTTGCACGCCTTTAATGACTGGGCAGATGTAGCCTTTTGCGCTTAGCGGTAAAGTATTTTTAAATATTGGTTTTAAGTGGGTCACTTGGCCTCGGACACTGCTTATTTGCATGTCGTAGCCCTTAAAAATTTCACTGCTCTTACTGCCAGTGCAAAAGACCAAAATATCGGTCTCTAAATTTTTACCATTTTTAAATTTAACGCTTATCTTGCCGTTTTGTAGATGCGCCCTACTCTCATACTCGTGATTAAATAAAATTTCAAAGTTGCTTGAGAGAAATTTACAAATTTCTCTTGGCCTAGCGTATGCACCGTCTTTTATAAATATCCCAGGATATGGCTTTAAGTTCTCATCAAATTTAAAAATATCCTCTACGCTTTGAGTTTGCCACGAGCCATATCTTTTAATGAGCTCGTCATCAAATGCGTAGTCAATGCAGCCACTAAATTTGATAAGGCTTTTTGGCAAAGTTGCCTTGTAAAATCTCACTGCTTGCAAAAATGCGTTTAAATGCATGCGGCCTAAATTTACACCAGGCTTTGTCACTAAAGGCATCAAAGCGCCACAGTGATTACCTGAGCCATTTGTAGCCACTTCGCCCTTTGCCTCGGCGATCACCACTTTAAAGTCATTTTTGGCTAGCTCGCCAGCTGTTGCAAGTCCAGCCACGCCAGCTCCTATGATAAGCGCTGTTTTGCCTTTTGGTTTAGTAACTGGCTCGCATCTCGCAAACCAAGCATCCTTTAAATTTTCATCTTTTTTCTCTAGCACGGCGCTACTCATCTGTCGTTTTCTAGCGTAACCCTCTTTTAGGCTTAGCAAAAAGCCAACACCCTTTAGCCCGTCTTTTACTATTTTTGCACACGAGTAGGTTCTAGCAATCGTGCCAACTCTGCTTAGTCTTGCGATCTGCCCAAAAATTTCTTCGCTCCAGATCGAGCCATTTTTACTTGGAGCAAAGCCGTCTAGAAACCAGATTTCAGCGCTAAAATCAAGCTCAGGTAAAATTTCTTTAGCCTCGCCGTAGCAAAGATCAAGTGTGATATTTGGAGTAAAATTTATGCGGTGTATGCCCTCAATAAGCGGCGGGTAGAGCGAAACCAGCTTTTTGGCATAAGCTTTAAAAATGCCTAAATTTTCATAAATTTTTAAAAGATCTTCTTTTTTAATAGGGCTTTTTTCGATGCTAACGAAGTGAAGTTTTTTAGAGCTAGCTTTAAATTTCTTACAAAGCGTGAAAAAATTTAACCCAGCACCAAAGCCGGTCTCAGCAACTATGAAGCTATCTTTGCTCTGCCAAATTTCATCAAGCGCGCTTGCAAAGACAAATTCACTCTCAAGCCAAGGTTTGTCGGTATTAAAGTAGATGTCACCAAACTCCTCGTTAAATGGAATTCGTCCTTTAAAGCTTAAATTTGCATTTTTCATCTATTTTTTGCAAAATATCCGTCAATGCCGTTTGCAATACCATTTGCAAGAGCGTTTTGATAGGCATCATTAAAGAGCTTTTCACCCTCGACTGGATGCGTGATATAGCCGATCTCAACAAGAACTGCTGGCATAAGAGCACCTACAAGCACCCAAAATGGCGCCTCTCTCACACTGCCATCACTTGCAGCATAGACCTTTCTAGCACTTGCTAAAATTTCTTTTTGGATATCGATACCAAGCTTGTTTGAGGCGATGATCTTCTCACGGTTTAGCACGTTTAGAAATGTCTGCTGCGAAAAGTAATTCATCTCTTCGATATCTGATTTGTTCTCAAGCGCGGCTGCATTTTTACTACGTTCGCTTCTTGCAGGCGATAAGAAAAATGTCTCGATGCCATGCATGCTCTTTGCCTTTGTGGCATTTGGAGCGGCATTTGCGTGAATGGAAACAAATAGATCAGCCATCTTATCATTTGCAAATTTTGTTCTTGTTCTTAAATTTATAAAGACATCGGTTGACCTGGTAAAAAAGACCTTGTAGCCACGCGCTTTTAGTATGTCGCCAAGCTTTTTGGCTACGCCTAAAACGGCTGTTTTTTCTTGCAGTTTGCCATTTACTGCACCTGGATCAGTGCCACCATGACCCGGATCGATGACGATCGTTTTGTTGCGTGAAAATTTACCAGTCGCAACTGGTGGCAAAGGTGCTGCCACTGGCTCACTTTGTGCAGACTGCGGCTTTAAATTTGGCTCAGGCTCTTTGTGTGGCACTTCTTCATTTTTGTTTTTAGTTTTATGAAGTGGTGTTTTTACATTTTCGTTTGAGATAAAATTTTGAGCGCTGATTACAAGCAGATCGCCTGTTGCATTTGCTTTTATAGTCTTTTGGATCTTATCAGAAAAAATAACTCTAACAGTGTTTTTATCATACTGCGAGATATGAATATAATCAGATATGAAATTTTTATAAGTTAGCGGATTACCATTTAATCTACCATCGATATCCATAATGTTTTTATATGTATTTTGCTGCTTTAAAAAGGATGTTTTTAGTTTTGCAGTATCAATTTTTGTATTAAACTTAAGCACTAAAGTGTCATTTACCTTGGTTGCACTAAGCAGTGTCAAAGTAGTACTAGGCGTATTAGCGCTCTTTACGCCATTTAGTGCATTTAGATCTTTTATATACCCACTTGAGTCAAAACCAAGCGATTTTGAGCTGGTTATGAGTCTTGTGAGTGCTTGTTTTTTTATATTTTTATCATTCTTTATGATCGCGTCGACATAGATATCTTTTATATCGTTGTGAAATTTTATCTTTGCACTTCTGCTTGAGCTGGCAAAATTTTTATCAAATTTTGCAAATATCTCAGAATTTGTCACAGCAAAAAGAAAATTACAAACAATAAAAAAGAGGATTATCGCTCGTTTCATTCACCATGTACCAGCTTGTGCATTAGCTCTTTTACGCTTATTAGCTCTTTTAGTTTATACCCGTTTGCTCCCGTGAAAAATAACCCAGTCTCTTTTTTGCCACTAAATGAGTCAAACAGCCTATCAGCGATGCAATATCCAACCTCTTTAGCTCCTTTGCCCCTTTGACAAGGGCTCACGCAATTGCTTATACACTGAATCTTTGGGCCCATCCTTTTTTCTACCAAATTTATCAAATTTGTTCTAATCCCACGAGCCGGATAGCCAACTGGACTTTTTATAAGTTCTATGTCCTTTTCCTCGGCTGCTAGTATCACTTCTTTAAAGCCAATATCTGCGTCACACTCATGAGTGCCGATAAAGCGTGTGCCCATTTGAACGCCGTCTGCTCCAAGAGATATTGCTTTTTCGATATCATTTTTATCCCAAATTCCACCAGCTGCGATGAGCGGAAAGTCACCCCACTCTTTTATCTCGGCCTTTACTTGCGGGATTAGATTAAATAGCGAAAACTCAGGATCAAGGCACTGCTCGTAAGTAAAGCCCTGGTGTCCGCCGCTTAGTGGCCCTTCAAGTACGACAGCATCTGGTAAACGGTCATATCTTTGTAACCAGCGTTTGCAGATGATCTTTAGTGCTTTTGCGCTTGAGATAATAGGAACTAGCGCGACTTCTTTAAAATTTTGTGTAAATTCTGGCAAATTCGTAGGTAGCCCAGCACCTGATACGATGATGTTTATACCGGCTTCACAAGCATCTTTTACCACTCTTGCGTAGTCATTTGCAGCGTACATTATATTTACACCAAGTGGCAAATCTCCACAAATTTTTCGGGCATTCTCAATAATTGCTCTAAGACCTCTTGTTGAGTAGAAATTTTCACTTCCAAATGGCTTTGCATTTAGCTCTTTGTTTATAAATTTACGATTTTCATAATATCCTGTGCCAACTGAGCTGATTATTCCAAGACCTCCTTCTAGGCTGACGTTGCCAGCTAGTTTGTCCCAGCTGATACCAAGTCCCATACCGCCTTGAAATATCGGATACTTTATCTCATATTTTCCTATTTTTAATGGCTTTAACTCCATCTATTCAACCTTTACTTTTGCAAATTTACGCTTTCCGACTTGCAAGATATATTCACCTGCCTCTAATTTTAACTGCTCATCACTAATCTTTTCTTGATTAATGCTAACTGCATTTGCCTTTATGTCGCGTCTTGCTTGAGAATTTGACTCACTTAGCTCACACTGTGATAGAGCTTCTACAATCCAAACTGGTGCTTTTAAGCTAAATTCTTTTATATCAGTTGGAAGCTGATTTTGAGAGTGCACGCTATTAAACTCAGCCATCGCAGCCTTTGCAGCCTCCTCGCCGTGATACCTTGCTGTTATCTCGTAAGCAAGGTCCTCTTTTGCCTTTTTTGGATGATACTTGCCGTTTTTTACGTCGTTCATTAAATTTTCTATCTCGCCAAGGCTTTTTGTGCTTAAAAGTTCGTACCAACGCCACATTAGCTCATCGCTTATACTAAGCGTTTTTGCAAACATATCATTTGCATTTTCGGTTACGCCGATGTAGTTTCCAAGGCTTTTGCTCATCTTATTTACACCATCAAGCCCCTCAAGAAGTGGCATCATGATGACAGCTTGCTCTTTGCCAACATTATATGTTCGCTGTAAGGTTCTACCCATTAAAAGGTTAAATTTCTGATCCGTACCGCCCATCTCAATATCGCACTTCATCGCAACACTATCATAACCTTGAAGAAGCGGATACATAAATTCACAAATTGAAATTGGACTGCCAGATTTTATCCTTTTTTCAAAATCATCGCGCTCTAGCATTCTAGCGACTGAAAATGTGCTAGTTAGCTCTATCATTCCAGCAGCTCCAAGCTCATTTGACCATTTTGAGTTAAACATTATCACGGTTTTTTTTGGATCTAAAATTTTAAAAACTTGCTCTTCATAAGTTTTGGCATTTTTTAAAACTATCTCTTGATCTAGCTTTTTTCTAGTTACTGATTTACCGGTTGGATCGCCTATTTGAGCAGTGAAGTCGCCTATTAAAAACTGCACGATTGCACCATGTTTTTGAAGAAGTGCCATCTTGTTTAAAACGACTGTGTGTCCTAAGTGAAGGTCTGGAGCAGTTGGATCAAAGCCAGCCTTTACATAGAAATTTTCACCTTTTTCATAATAGTTTTTTATTAAATTCTCAACTCTTTCAAAGTCAATAATCTCGGCGACACCGCGTTTTATCTCTTGTAAAATTTCAGCTATATCTTGCATTATCTTTCTCCTAGTTATGGTATGGATCGCTTTGCGAAACGAAATCTATAATCTTATATCTATCTTTGATCTTCTCTCTTAGCTCGTTTGCATCGATGTTTTCAGCTATCTCAACACTTATCTCAAATGTATCGCCGCTAAGGTCATTTGCTTCGTTTAGCGAGATTGTAGCCAAATTTACATCTAGTCTAGCAAGATATGTTAAAAATTCAGCCAACGCACCTTTTCGGTTCTCAAGATTTAATAAAATTTTATATCTATGTGGGGCATTTCTAGTCCATTTGACAAAGATGATTTCATTGCCCTTATCCATAAGCTTTCCAGCACGCTCACAAAGTTTGTGGTGCACTGTCACATTGTGCCCATTTTTAAAGCCAACTATACTATCGCCTCTTTTTGGGTTACAACAATAGTCAAACTCGACATTTGAAATTTTGTGATTTGAATAGATTACGATATTTTCAAATTTTTGCTTTTTAACCTGATATTTGTCTCCCAAAGAGATCATAAAAGGACGCTCTTTTTTTATATACTTTTTAAGCATATTTACGACCTCTTGCAAAAAATCGCTTTCAGTTGCAGCACGAAAAACTTTTTTGCCTAAATTTTCATGCTCTATCCAGTCTAAAATTCTATCTTTTGAAACGCCAAAAACCGACTTTAAAATATCAACTGCGATTTTATAATTTATATCTTTTATCTTTTGTTTGCAATATGTTCTTATCGTAGCCCTTGCTTTACCAGTTCGAACGCTATTTATCCACGAACAGCGAAATTTTGCTTCCTCACCAGTTACGATCCTTACAATATCGCCGTTTTTTAGCTCTGTTAAAAGTGGCATTCTGACGCGATTTATATAAGCTTCTTTTGCGTAAAGTCCGATCTCTGTGTGAATCTCATAAGCATAATCAAGTGCAGTAGCCCCGCGTGGAAGCGTAAAAACCTCGCCTTTTGGCGAATAGACCGCAATATCTTCTATATAAAGACTATCTTTTGCATATTCATAAAGCTCTTCGACGTTACTTTCAGCTTCATTGTTTTGCATACCAATGTCGTTTAGCCAGTCAAGTTTTGGATTTAGTAAACTGCCCTCACCATTTTTGTATTTCCAGTGAGCTGCAACACCGTATTCAGCGGTTTTGTGCATATCGTAAGTACGAACTTGTGCCTCAAAAATACTCTTATTATCAAAAATAGTTGTATGTATCGTTTGATAACCATTTTGCTTTGGAAGCGCAATATAATCCTTAAATCTCGAAATAAGAGGATTAAAATTTATATGCAAATTTCCAAGCGCAAGATAGCAATCAAGTGGCTTTTGCACAAGAATTCTAATAGCTAGCAAATCAAGCACCTCTTCAATCGAAATGCCTTTTCTTTGCATTTTTAAATAAATCGAATAGTAATGCTTTATGCGTTTTTGTATCTCAAAAGTGCCCTCAATAAAGCCATTTTCAAGCAAAATTTGATTTACTTTCTCGTAAAAAGCATTTAGTTTAAGGCTAAGCTGCTGCTTATTTTTATTTAAAAAGCTATCGATCTTGGCGTATTCTTCTGGCATCGCATATTTAAAACTTAGATCTTCAAGTATATTTTTAATCGATGAAATTCCAAGTCTATGAGCAATCGGAGCATAGACCATAAGCGTCTCTTCAGCAATTCGTTTTTGTTTTTCTACCTTTAACGCATCAAGGGTTAGCATATTATGAAGTCTGTCACAAAGCTTAACCACAAGAACTCTAACATCCTCAATGGAGATTAAAAGCATTTTTCTAAAGGTTAGTGCCGAGCTTGCTAGTTTTTCATTACTACTTGAGCTTGCAAGTTTGTTTTCTCTTATAGCAACTATCTTCGTAAGCCCTTCAACCAGCTTTGCCACTTCATCGCCAAATTCAGCCTGGACTTCACTAAGCGTAACTTCAGTATCTTCAACTACATCGTGAAGTAGTGCAGCTATAACCATACTCTCATCTCCACCCATATTTGCTACTATTGATGCTACCAAGATAGGATGGATTGCGTATGGCTCGCCACTTTTGCGATATTGACCAGCATGAGATGTGACACAGCTATCTATAGCTTTGTCTAATTTCTCGCTTCGTTCGCAAAGAGAAAAGAGCAGTGTTATAGCTTCTGAAACATTTTTACAAGGTAAAATTTGTTCTATTAGCTGCTCTAAAAAAAGACTATTTTCCTTCAACTATTGCCTCTAAGCCTATTTTGCCCTCAGCTACTTCAAGTAGCGCAATGTCGGCAAATTTCATCTTTGAAGTATCGGCTTCTACGAGCACCACTGCTCCATTTGCTAGTGCTTCTGCACGCTTTGCTACGATAAGTGAAAGTTTATATCTATCATCACCAACTTGCTTTAATGCTCTTGCTGTTATTTGTTCTGTTCTCATATTTATCCTTTTTAAAATTTATTTTACTACTGAGTATAGGGCCGCTTCTTCTTCATTTATTATTTTTAATAAATTTCCAGCCTTAAACATATTACAAACCAAAATCGGCAGTGAGTTATCTTTTGCTAAAGCTATAGCAGTATCGTCCATAACCTTTATATCATCGCTCATTGCCTTTTCATAGTTTAGTGATTTTAAAAGTTTTGCATCTTTGAATTTTTTCGGGTCTTTATCATAAACGCCATCAACCTTTGTAGCTTTTATGATCATATCTGAGCCGATTTCAATAGCTCTTAAAGTTGCTGCTGTATCAGTTGTAAAGAAAGGATTGCCAGTACCTGCAGCAAATATAACAACTCTGCCTTTTTCCAAATGGCGCTGCGCACGTCCAACGATGAAAGTCTCACAGATCGCTTCCATTTTGATTGCACTTTGCACTCTTACCTCTAGCCCACTTCGTTCTAAAGCTTCACGCATTGCGATCGAATTTATAACAGTTGCTAGCATGCCCATGTGATCGCCGCTCGTTCGTTTGATGATGCCATCTTTTGCAGCGCTCACACCACGTATAATATTGCCACCACCTATCACGATGCCAACTTCGATACCATTTTCGACAAGCTCTTTTATCTCATTTGCTATAAATTTAAGCACCGCCGTATCTATGCCAAAACCATTTTCTCCCGCTAAAGCTTCGCCTGAAAATTTAACTAATACGCGTTTTCTTTTACTCATTGTATTGCTCCTTAAAATTCACGCATTCTAGCCAAAAAGGCTTTAAATTTAGTTAATAGCACTTGCAAAGTGGCTATTTTGAGATCATCTCAAGTGGATCAATGTGGTAGTTTCTTTGCGTTACTTCAAAGGTTAGATCGTTTCTAACTCGGCCTATAACGTAGCCTTTTTGCACAACTGAGCCTACCTTAACCGTCGGTGCGATCTGGCTTAGGTGAGCGTAGATCGTGTGGATGCCATTTTCGTTTTCGATAATGACTACATTTTCAAGCATCGGAGTTGCTTTTGCAAAGACTACTTTGCCATTTAGCACGCTTTTAACCTTGGCATCTGGCGTGGTTGAGCGAAGCGTGACTGACTCATTAAAAATTTTGATGTTATATATTGGATCGACGTAATTTCCAAATTTTTGCTTTACGGTGTAGCTATCAAGAGGAGCGATTGTCTTTGCACCTGAATATTTTTTGACTGAGCTTGTTTGATAGCCTCCACCCATTGGTTGGCTTTTTTCGCCTTTTTTACCACCTTTGCTTGCAGCTGCTTTTTCTTGTTTTTCTCTAGCAGCACGTGCGGCTTCATCTTCTTGTTTTTGCATGATAGCAAGCTGTTCTAGCGTCTTTCTTAGCTCATCTTGTTGGGCTTGAAGCTTGGCTAGCTTTTTGCTATAAATTTCTTTATCACGCTTTAGTCCGTTTATAGTATTTTTTTGCGTACTTTCTAAATTTTGCAAGTCACTTTGCTTACGTCTATAGTTTTTGATGCTCGAGTTTATCTCGTTTATTTTGTTTGATTTATTTTTTATCTTCTCAATCGTATCTTCATAATTCTGGCTAAGTCTTTTAAAATCCTCTTTTGTAATAGCATTTAGCTTGGTTAAAATTTGAGACGAAATGATGCTTTCCTCGCTTTGCTTGCCCTCAGTTGCAGACATCAAAAGATCAAACGAGAGATCTTCTGCTATGATCCTTATCATATTTTGCTCAAGCTCTTTTTGTGTGCGTTCTAGCTCTTTGTTTTGTTTTGTTAGATCATCAAGTTCAATAAGTGCCTTTGAAGCATTTGTTTCAAGGACTGAAATTTGACCCTTTAAATTTGTGATATCACCACTTATACCACGAAGTTTTTTTTCACCATTTACGATATCACCGGCCAAATCATCTAGCTTTTTACTAAGCTGCTCACTCATCGCCTGACTCGACCTTAATGAGTTTTTGGAGTCTTTGATCTTCTCTTTGGTATTTGACGCAAAAGCTAAGCTAAAAGCTAGCAAAAATATAAAAATTCCTTTTCTCATATCGTGCTTTTTCTAGCCTTGCTCATCACCAAACTAACAGCAAAAATGCTTAAAAACATAGCCACGCCAAATAAAATAAAAATATCCCTTGAGGGATCAAGGCTAGGCAATACTACATCGATGCTTGCGGCATTTTCTCTAAAAATTTCAATGCTAGGCAAGAAAAAGAAAAATGCACCAACTGCAACAGTAGCAACTAGACTATCAACCATAGCTGATTTGTAAAGCATGGCTGATTTTAGCCAAAAAGGTGCTCCAAAAAGCGTCATGATCTCGATACGCTCCCTATGCTCAAACAGCCAAATTTTAGCCTGCTTTAGCATAAGCATAAGTCCAACCACACAAAGTATCGCCATAAAAGCATACGATATACTTTTTGCTAAATTTAGTATTTTAAAGACCTTATCGTGAGTCTTTGAAAATGTCTCGACCTTTGTGATGCCATCAAATTTTAAAAGTTTTTGCTTTAGCCCATCCATGTACTGCGGTGTCGGAAATTCACTAAGTTTTAGTGAGTAAAATTTAGGTAGCGCATTTTGTAGTATGGATAAATTTTTAGCAGAGATGTCATTTGAAAGGCGGTCGATGATCTTTTGCGGACTTAGTGGCTCGAGGCTAGATAGAGTGCTAACCACTGGCTTTAAAATAGCATCACTAAGCTCTTTACTTGAAACTATGACGATGTTGTAGTCATTTCCCATGAGTCTTTCATAATCTCTCACAACCTTATCAGCAGTGAGGCTAAACTGCACTGAAAACAAAAGCGCGATCAGTGGCAAGATAAATCCAAGATGATTCTTAAGCGATCTCATGCACGCCTCCATTTTCTATGACGAAGTGGCGGTATGGGATACGAAGCGTTGAGGGAATGTGATGAGTCACCACGACGACGCTTGTGCCTAGAAATTCCCTAGCTGATTTTAAAAGCGACCAGATGACATCGCTTGAGTATTCGTCTAAATTTCCAGTTGGCTCGTCGCATAAGAGCAAATTTGGATTGTGCGCTAGAGCTCTTGCCATCGCTACTCTTTGCTGCTCGCCGCCGCTTAGCTCACGAGGATATTTATCTGCCTTGTGAAGCATATTTACATGTTTTAAAAGTTTAGCCACTTGCTTTTTGCTCACATTTTGATTGATGCCTTTGATGATGAGGGGCAGCATGACATTTCTTTCCACATTCCATTCATTTATCAAGCGATAATTTTGAAATATAATGCCAACTCGCTGCCTAAGCTCACAAAGTCTTTTATCATCAATGTCGTCCATTTGTGTCATGCAGACATTTAGCTCTCCAGCAAGTGGTGAAATTTCTCCGTAAAATGATTTTAAAAGCGTGCTTTTTCCACTTCCACTCTTACCTGTGATAAAGACAAAATCATTTGCATAAATATCTAAATTGACGCTATTAATTACGATTTCATCGCGTTCATAAGCTAGGCTCAAATTCCTTGCACTAATTATCTCTTGCATCAGCCAAATACTCCTTCAAAAGCTCGTGTGCAGCTAAATTCTCACGAATTAAGATCGGTTTTTTTATAAAATATTCGCTTTTTTCATCACTTATTTTGATAAAACATTGCTCGGGTTTATTAAATGCTCCAAAAGCAACTTTTAGCAAAATTTCACCCTCATTTATGGTGTAAATTTCTTCAAAATGTAAAAAATAATCCTCTTTTTTGATGATGAAATTTTTGAAATTTTTAATGATATTTTTTACGCTTGTCTTTTCTTTGAAGCTAAAATCCCCAACTAAAATACTCTCACCACTTTTGACCTCACAAGTATAAATGACATCATAAATATCCTTATCTTGGCGTCTCCAGCGGTCTTCGTACTTGCTAGTTACCTCTAAATTTCTATTTTTGAAAGCTTCTATTTTTGAGTTTGTAGGCTCTAAAAATTTACTCAAGCTAAAGTCACAATACTCCTTGCTATCAGTCCGTAGCTCAAATTTACCGCCTACTTTTAATATCCTCTCGCATTCAAGTGCAAACGCCGATGAGACCACACGTCTATGCTCTGCTTTATCCCATGGCACTGGAAAATGCAAAAATACCCTATCAACTAAATTTGAGCCAACGAGAGAGAGTAAAAGTCTGGCGTCAGTATTGATTAGACGCACGTTTTCTAGGGCATTTGCCCTAGCTAGCTTTGCTACTTGCTCGATGCTTGGCTTATAGACTTCTATTCCGATAACTAGGGCATTTGGATTGTTTTTAGCTTGATAAAGCAAGTGCCTGCCAGAACCAAAGCCGATCTCGATAAAAATCTCTTTAAATTTATCTTTTAGCTCGCAAAATGCTGGCACAAATTCTTCAAGGCTTAAAATTTCACTCACTTTTTTAGTCAAATTTGTCTTTTTTACAGCAAATGCTTGACTGATTACGTCATTGCAATTTTGCTCTTTAAAAAGCTCCAGTGCCTCTTGCAAAAGACCAACTTTAGCTGGCTTTGTAAGCTTCTCTCCCTTTACAACAACGCCATTTTTACCGGGCTTTACAACTAGAAAAAAGCTCTCTTCTTCATTTTTTGTGTAGATGAGCCTCTCGTTTCGCCCATTTGCCTGCCAAAGAAATTTGACTTTGTCATTACCAAATGGAAATGAGAGCTCTTTTAAAGACGAAGCGATGAAATTTGGCATTATTTTATGCTAACTTCTGCTTTTGATGACTTATCAGAGGCGATGCCGTACTCATCGATAGCTACGACGCTGTAAGAATAGCTAGCTCCTTTTTGCACGCTATCATCTCTAAGTCCAGTACCATCTATGCCACTAAAAATTTTCTCACTTGCACCACTTCTATAAACTGTGTACGAACTGGCTCTATCAACTACACTCCAATTTACATTTACTCCGCTACCATCGTAGCTAGCACTAATATTTGGAGTCTTTGGCGCACCAAGTGTTATCCCCACGATTGGCTCTTCTTGTTTTAAGCTCTCAAGGCCGTCTTTATCGACTGCTGTGACTCTATAGTATCTTGTCGCTGCATTTGTGTTTATGAGATCCTCATAAGTGTTGCTAGTCGTTTTTGCTAGGTATGTGTAAGGTAAAATTTTACTCACTGTCCTATAAACCTTAAAATAAGCAAAATCCTCAGCCGGCGCGTAATCCCAAGTTAAAATTATCTTTTTTGGTGCATTTTTTGTTGCCTGAAGGTTTGTTACTGATTTAGGGTAACTCCTTTGTCGTTGCACTGATATTTTGGCTTGGTTTTGAGACAACACCTGAAGAAGTTTTAACTAAAATTCTATATTCATAAGACTTGCCAGGTTTTACCTCAGTGTCGATATATTCGGCATTTAGTCTGCCATTTACCTCTGCGATTTGGCTAAATTTATTAGCTCCTGCATCACTTCTTTGAATGATATAGCTTGCCACGGTGCTATCAGGATGTGGTCTCCAGATCACTTTTACACGTCCTGGAAGCCCTGTAATAGCTTGCGAAAACGGTACTGAGTCAAGCAGTGGCTTTGTAGTTGCTGTTGCGATTGTGCCCGGTTGAGAGATGGCGTTACTTGAGTAGGTTCTCATTTGGTACGAGTAAGTTGTCTCTGGAGCTAGATTGCGGTCCACATAGTGCGTTGCAAAGCGGTCTTTTATGTTTGCAACTAGTTGCATTTTTGAGTTCGCATCATTTGGATTTGAGCGGTAAAGATAGTAGCCAACGACGCTCTCATCGGTTACTGGATTCCACTCGAAGCCAACTTCTGTCATATCTGAAATAGTTTTTAAACTTGTAATCGTAGGCAGTGACATACTTTGCTGTGTCGGTACGCTAGAGCCGCATCCCGCTAAGAAAGCTGCTAAAAATGGTGTCAATATGCGTAGGGCAAATTTTTTCATCAAAGATCTCCTTGGGAATTTTTTTGTAAATTATCTGGTTAAAGTCATCATACGTTTTTGCGGTAAATTCTACCCTTTTGCCAGTTCTTGGATGGATAAAATAAAGCATATAAGCGTGAAGCATAACCCTGCTTATTTTATCGCCTTGGCTCTTAAATCCGTATAAATCATCGCCTAAAATATGGCGGTTTATGCTAGATAGGTGCACTCTTATCTGATGAGTCCTGCCTGTAAAAAGTTTTGCTGCTATTAAATTTATGCCATTTTCACTTAACAAATTTACAAAGGCACTTTTTGCAAATTTAGCGTCCGCGATGATCGCCTTTTTTAGGCGGTTATTTGGATTTCTGCCGATTGGCTTATCGATGATGACATCCTCTTTTAGCGGTAAGTCGGTGAGCGCTAGATAAATTCTCCCCATGCTTTTATCGCTTAGCTGCTCGCTTATTTTTGCGTGAGCGAAGTTATTTTTAGCAACTACGATAGCGCCACTTGTACCCTTATCTAGGCGGTGGACGATGCCAGCTCTTACATCGCCATTTAAATTTGAGAGCATAAAGCCCTTTTTATTTAGCCATTCAACAAGTGTCGCCTCTTTTACACTTGGAGCTTGATGAACAACGATTTGCGGGGGCTTGTTTAGCACTATGAGATCGTCGTCTTCATAGATGATCGGGATGTCAAAATTTACTTCGTATTCGTTTTGCACCTCTTTTCTTGGGGCAAAATTTACGCAAATTTCATCGTTTTCGCTCAGTAAAAAGCTTGGTTTTGAGACTGGTTTTAAATTTACGCTTACAAGGGAATCTTTTATCAAATTTAAAGCTTGATTGCGTGAAATTTGAAGCTCTTTGGCTACTGCTACGTCGAGTCTTGAGCCGTTTAAAACATTAAATTTAACCAAAATCAAAGCCTTGTTTGTGATATAATCTAGCCCAAAAATTAAGGTTTGCTTCTTGATAAAACTAGATCGGCGTATTTTAACACATTTTGATTTTATTCAGCCGTTTTTAATAATCCCAATCATCATAATTTCATATATCCTGGTTTCCGAGGCAAACGACATTTTAGCAAACAAACAGCTTGTGTATTTTGGCATAGGTTTTGCATCATTTTGTGTAGCATTTTTACTGCCTATTAGACGTATTGACTGGATTATTCCGATGTTTTACTGGGTCTGCATAGTGTTACTTTTAAGCGTCGATCTCTTTGGCGTTAGCAAACTAGGCGCTAAGCGCTGGCTAGAAATTCCCTTTGTTCACTTCACACTTCAGCCATCAGAGCTTATGAAGCCAGCATTTTTGCTGATGTTAGCCTATCTCATTAAACAGCGTCCTCCAGAAGCTAACGGATACGGAGTAAAAGATTTTTTAAGACTTAGTTTTTATATACTTTTACCATTTGTACTCATCATGAAAGAGCCTGATCTTGGCACTGCACTCATACTTTTGATAGTTGGCTACACCATCCTTTTTGTAATCGGCGTAAATAAGAAAATTTGGATCACCATCATCCTTGCGATAGGCTTTTTGGCGCCGGTTTTGTATGAAAATTTACATGACTATCAAAAAAAGAGGATTCACGATTTCATCGCTGAAGAGCCAAGCTATCACGTCAAACAAAGTATCATCGCCATAGGTAGCGGCGGATTAAAGGGTAAGCCAAAGGACGAAGCGACGCAGACGCACTTTAAATTTTTGCCAATCGCTACTAGCGACTTTATCTTTGCCTACAATATCGAGCGTTTTGGCTTTTATGGTGGATTGTTTCTGCTTGGGCTTTATGGAGCACTTATAACACATCTTTTAAGTTTAAATTACGGCCTAAAAAATGACTATTTTACACAAGTTACCACCACGGGGATTGCTGCACTAATCTTCGTTTATGTGGGTGTAAATGTCTCGATGACGATCGGCTTTGCGCCAGTTGTGGGCGTGCCGCTGCCGTTTTTTAGCTACGGCGGAAGCAGCTTTGTTACATTTATGGTGCTTTTTGGAATTTTGCAAAATTTGCTAACTTTTAGATTTGATAGAACCTATAGCTTTATAAAAATTCACTTCTAAAATTTTCTCCACAAGTATCAAATATATAGTTTTATCCTACCCTACTTTGTGTTTTTTGATGCAAGAATTTATGGCATTTATAAGATATTTTATATCCTCTTTTGTATGCGTATAGTGAATGCTAACACGTACCCAGCCAGGTTTTGCTTCAAAAATGGTATTATCTTTTAAATTAAGCAGATCATGTCCATACGGCCCAGCGCAATCACAGCCTGCACGCGTTTGTATACCAAAATCACTACTTAAACTAGCAGCAAAATCATAAGGCGAAATGCCTTTTACATTAAATGCAAAAATAGGCAATCTGTCTAAATTTTCAGGACAATAATTTATCACCTCATCTATCTTTTCTAGTTCTTTACAAAACATCTCGCCTAGCTCACATTCAGCTGCTTTTATATTATTAAGTCCGATTTCATTTCTTAGCTTGTAGGCTAAATTTGCACGTATTAGCTGCATTATCGGCGGTGTACCGCCCTCTTCTAAACTTTCAACTTCACTAGCAAAAATATGCGATGTCCTGCTTACGTACTTGACTGTGCCTCCAGCTGCAAATGTAGGCAAATTTTTACAAAGCTCTTTTTTGATAGCCAAAAGCCCACAACTCCCAACTCCTCCAAGTAGTTTGTGAGGTGAGAGAAACAGTGCGTCAAAATATCTGCAATCAACATTTTCATAAGCACTAAGAGTAGCCACATCAAGTGCTAAAATGCCATCATATTTTTTAATCAGCGAGTAAATTTTTTTATAATTAGTTTTAACGCCAGTGACGTTTGAGGCAGCGCTAAAACTAGCTATTATCTTTCTTTTTGCATTTTGCTTTAATGTATTCTCAAGCATCGCATAATCTATCTCATTATTTTCATCAAGCTCTATACGTTTTATATCACAAAGCCCTTCTCTTAAGCTAACTTCAACAGAGTGATGCTCATAAGGGCCAATGATCGCTAATGGCAAGTTTAATTTTCTTAAATTTGCTTCACCGATCAAAGCTCTTGTAGATGGTGAGATATAAATTCCCACTATCTCCTGAAATTTCTTTATCGCAGCCGTTGCTCCTTGACCAGTCGCGATAAGATAAAAACTATCGTCAAGGCCTAATAAGCTTTTTAACTCAGCCCTTGCATTTTCATAGTATTTTTGCGTTAGCAACGCGCTTGAACTACTATCTGAGTGAGTGTTTGCGTAGGTTTTTAAAAATTTTGAAATTTCATCTTCAATGGGCTTGTAAGCAAGACCTGAAGCCGTGTAGTCAAAATAGTAAAGACCCTCTTTTAAAATGATATTTTTTCTTACTTCATCGATATTTAGCAATGTTTTCCTTTTATTTAAAGCAGGGATTATAATTAAATTTTCATAAAAAATCTTGCAAAACAAGTATCTTTTAAAGCAATAAATTTCTTTGTAAATTTTCTATATTTTTCTTTATCGTGCCATCTTTATAGATAGCGGATATTAAGGCGATCATGTCTGGCTTTACTCTAGCGACACTTGCAATATTGCTAGAGTTTATGCCTCCTATGACACACACATTCATTCCCATTTCTTTTGCTTGTGATATGGTTTGGGCCTTGCAAAGTGGCGCATTTGGTTTTGTTGGGCTTTTAAACATCGCTCCAAAAGCCACATAGCTAGCACCATTTTGTTTTGCCTTAACAGCAAGCTCCAAGCTATCATAGCAGCTAACTCCCACGTAAGCGTCATCTCCTAAAATTTCAAACGCCTCTTTTATGCTCGCATCATCTTTTCCCAAATGCACGGACTTTGCCCCTATATGAGCAGCAAATAAAATATCATCATTTACGATAAATCTGGCTCCAAATTTTTCGCATAAGTTGAAAATTTCACCAGCTAGCCTCTCGTCTTTGGGTATTTTTTTAGAGCGAAATTGAAAAAATTTCACCCCACACTCTAAAATTTCTTTAGTGTATTGCAAGGCTAAATTTTCAGGCATCAACACATCGTCGCTAATCGCGTAAATTTCAATCACTTATGTCAACTTTATGATTTAGTAGACGTTTGCCAAATTTTGTCGTAATTGCATTTTTAATAGCATTTAAAACGTATTTTTTGGCTAGTTTTATGGCCTCTTCTTTTGTGTGTCCATTTGCCAGCAAGCAGGCCAGCGCACTCGCAAAGCTACATCCAGCCCCGTGCATGATCTCTGGTTTTATTAGTGGCTCTTTAAATTTAAGCACGTCACCATTTTTTTTAAAAAGAGTATCTTCACAAATTTCTGCAACCGTGCTTCGCTTTAAGATCATATCGCAAGGTAAATTTTTGCTATCAAGTTTCAAAACTTTGGCTTCATCGATATTTGGCGTGATAATGTCTGCGAATTTAAAAAGCTCTTTTAAGCTTGCTATCGCATCATCCTCAAGAAGCTTTGAGCCTGATTTTGCTACGCAAACTGGGTCTATTACTATTTTAATGCCTTGCTTATGAAATTTTTCAAGCCAAGAACCAACGCAAGATATAAGCTCTTTATTAAAAAGCATACCAACCTTTATGGCATCTATGTTTAGCTCTTCATCTACCATTTTGATCTGTTCATTTAGATTTGTAACATTTGTAGCAAAGATATTGCTAACGCCATTTGTATTTTGTGCCGTAAGAGCCGTAATAGCTGTCGCTGCGTAGCAAGAAAATGCCTCGCATGTCTTAATATCAGCTTGCACGCCAGCACCACCAACACTATCACTTCCTGCAATGATTAATATATTTTTCATCTATCTCCCATACAACCTGAAATTTTATCAACACTAAAAGGATCATCGACTTTCCAACTACTTGAATACTTTTTAATGCTATTTTTTAATGCATCTACTAAATAATCTACGTCTTGTAGCGTATGCGTATAGTGGAGTCCAGCCCTTACCCAGCCTGGCTTATGGGTAAACAATGCATCTTCTTTTAAATGAAGCAAATCATGTCCATATGGCCCAGCGCAAGAACATCCTGCACGCGTTTGAATGCCATATTCTTTGCTTAAAACTTTGGCTAATTCATAAGGTGAAACACCAGTCACATTAAAAGAAAATATCGGCAAACGCTTTATGTTATTTGGATGATAGCAGGTAAGCTCAGGAATTTCTGCTAGTCTTTTCTCAAAATACTCTCCAAGCTCGCTCTCATTTTCATATATTGTCCCAAATCCTATCTCATTTCTTAGCCTATAAGCCAAATTTGCCCTTATAAGTCCTAAAATAGGCGGAGTACCAGCCTCTTCTAGCTGCTCACTATCTTTTACAAATATAGCGTAGTTTTTGCTGACATAACTTACCGTTCCACCACCAGCAAATGTCGGCTCATCTGAGTTTGCAAGTATCTTTTTTATAGCAAGAAGCCCACAACTTCCAACTCCACCAAGCAATTTATGAGGAGATAAAAAAAGAGCATCAAAATAGTCACAATCGATATTTCCATAAGCGCTAAAACTTGCAGCATCAAATGCCACAATGCCGCCACAAGATTTTATAAGAGTATAAATTTTGCGGTAGTCGCTCAAAACCCCAGTCACATTTGAAGCCACGCTAAAAGTTGCGATGATCTCACGACCGACATTTATCCTTAAAATTTGCTCCAAATGATTAAAGTCGATCCCTCCATTTTTATCAAGCCTGATACGCTCAATATCACAAAGTGCCTGTCTAAAGCTTATCTCATTTGAATGATGTTCATAAGGGCCAAGCACCACAAGCGGAGAATTTTCATCTGGCTTTAATGAATATCTTTTTTTTAATGCTGGCGGCGCATAAATTCCCAAAATTTCTTGAAATTTCTTTATCGCACCGGTAGCTCCATTGCCACAAGTAAAAAGATAAAAGCTCTCATCAAGTCCTAGCAAGCTTTTTAATTCACGTCTTGAGTCTTCATAAATTTGAGCAGTTTTATAGGCGTTTGATGAGCTGATAGAGTGCGTATTTGCGTATGTTTGGAGTATTTTTGCCATCTCATCTTCGATAGGTTTATAAGCTAGCCCCGAAGCTGTAAAGTCAAAATAATAAATACCATTTTTTAAAATTATATTTTCTCTAATATGCTCTAAATTTACCAAATCACAACCCTTTTTTTGCGTAGCATTATAGATTACTTTAGCTAAAATATACTACAATGCCCAAATAAAGGAGCCAATATAAAAGCTTTAAAATCAACATTTGAGCGAATGAAACACCTTGATATAAATGAACTTATTAAATTTCATCTCGTCTTTGATGAGTTTGATTTAAAGCACTCATATTATGATGTTTTTGAAGCGATCGAGGCTGAAATTTTAAACAACTTTATAGCCTTGATGCCAAAATTTTACTTCGAATCCGATGCAAACGATGCTATAAAATCTGCCCTCATAAAACTTGCACGAAGTGATAGAAAAAAATTTAGCGTAAATAAAATTTTACCTCAAAGCCTAGCTAGCAAAGTCTATGCAAAGCTTTTTGAAAAGAATTTTTTACTGCTTGAAAAAAGTAGAGAAGTACTTCCAAAAAGATCAAAAAACCAAATGTTAAAAAAAGAAGAAAGAGGCTATAAAGTTGAGGATAAAATACATTTTAATAGCCATTTTTCAAGGTTTTGGTTTAGATTTATAGAGCCAAATTTAAGCTTGCTAAAAGCTGGTAAAAATGATGAAATTTTAGCCATTATAAAAAAGGAATTTGACGAATATGCAAGCCTTGGATTTGAAATTTTATGCGGTGAGCTCATGGCAAAAAAATTTCTGATTAATGGCATATTTTTAAGTAGCTTTTGGAGCAGGAATATAGAGCTTGATATGCTATTAAATATAGGTGGCAAAATAATAGTCGGCGAGGTAAAATACAAAGAGAGGAAAGCTTGTAAAAACGTGCTAAATTTACTATTAAAAAAATGTGAAAAACTAAACATTAGGCCAGATATTATTGCTCTTTTTTCAAAGAGTGGATTTAGTAGCGAGCTTTTAAATCTAAAGGATGAAAGGCTAAGGCTTTATGAAATTAGCGATTTTGAGGAACTTTTAAAATGAACGAACACGATATCCAAGCTGGCTTAAAAAGCCTGATAGAGCAGACTTATCTGATAGAAAACGAATATAAAAATTTAACATCATCTTACGCAAACTTGCAAAATTTTATTAAAGATATTGTGGAAATTTTGCCAAATGCTATCTGGGTGCTAGATGAGAATGATGAGATCTTTTTACAAAACTCAGAAGCAGTAAGACTTGGTAAAATTTTTAAAGAGATACCAAAAAAAGAGGGCGAGATAAATGTAGATGGGCAAATTTATCTTTTTAAAACAAGCTCTAAAGACAATAAACTAATAATCTCTGCAACAAACATAACAGTAGAAAAACGCACCGAGCGTCTTGCATCTATGGGTCAAGTAGCAGCTCACCTAGCCCACGAGATCAGAAATCCAGTAGGCTCTATCTCGCTTTTAGCTTCAACTCTACTTAAAAGAGCTGATGAGCGCACAAAGCCTATAGTAAATCAAATACAAAAAGCTACATGGCGAGTCGAACGTATAATCAAAGCCACTCTACTTTTCACAAAAGGGCTTAATATAAATGCACAAATTTTTGACTTTTCGCAGCTTAAAAAAGAGTGCGAAGAGGCTATAAATTTTTACGACTATTCAAAGGATATTAAATTTAGTCTAGAATTTCCAGATGGCAAATATACGGGTGATCTTGATCTACTAGCCATTGTCTTTCAAAATATTTTATTTAACGCTATTGATGCCATCGAAGAGAGCGATGATGATGAGGGAGAGATCATTTTAAGCTACGAAAAAACACCGAGTGAGCATAAATTTATCATTTATGATAGTGGCGAGCCTATCAAAGATAAAGCCATAGTCTTTGAGCCGTTTAAAAGCAGCAAGCTAAAAGGAAACGGCCTTGGACTGCACCTTTGCTTGCAGATCATAGAGGCTCACAAAGGCAGTATCGAGATCACACTAAATCCAAAAACATTTTGCATAAATTTACCAATAAAGGAGAAAGAATGAACATACAAAACGAACTTGAGGCTTTTAAAAAATCTCTTCAAACGCTTGATTTAAGAGAAATTTCAAACGATGGAGCAAAAAACGTTGCATTTATCTGTATCGATATGATAGAAGCTTTTGCTGGTAGCGGCGCACTCTCTAGTCAAAGAGTAGCTGCCTTATCAAAAGGGATCGCAACACTTTTTGATAGAGCGTGGAAAGATTTTGGCTTTAGAAATTTTATCCTTATAGAAGATAGACACACCAGTGATTCAAAAGAATTTGAGACCTTTTTACCTCACGCTATGCTCAATACAAATGAGATAAAAACTGTAAAAGAGATAGAGGATCTAAGCTTTTTTAAAGAGTTCAAGACATTTTATAAAAACTCTTTAAGCATTGCGTTTAATAAAGAATTTGAGAAATTTTTAGAGCAAAACCCACAAATTGACACTTTTATTGTTACTGGAGATTGCACTGACATGTGTGTTTATCAGTGCGTTAGTTATCTTAAGCTACGAGCCAATGAATACAATAAAAAATCAAGAGTTATCGTGCCGTTTGATCTTACGCAAACGTACGATATACCAGGACACAATGGTGACTTTTACCACGAGATGTTTTCTCTTCATATGAAGCTAGCACTTGGTGCTGATGTGGTAAAGAGTATTAAATTTTAAAGCTTACTTGAAATATTTATGAGCCTATTTAGCTCGTCAAATTTAAAGCTAAGCTCGTATTTATCCGATACGATTTCATTAGGACTTTCGCTAAATTTCATATCACAGCTTAGCAAAAGTCCTTTGACAAAGATTTTATGATCTAGTTCGTAAGTGCTTAAACACTCATTTACTACGCTCAAAAGCTCATTTGCTAGCACTGGCTCTTCAAAGACAGCATCTGATCTAAACGCTACGTATGCCGCACCACCATCGTACTCTATCCTGTAATAATTTTGCTCATCAAAAGCGATGCAAAGGATCATACTAATCGTGTGACCATTAAAATTTTCATCTAGCTCAAATTGTGGCGTACTAAATGCACTAAGTCCAAATTTTTCGCCAAACTCACGTGCTTTATTTGCAAGCCCGAGCAACCGCTCATCAAAGCCATTTATATTTTCATAACCCCAAAGCCACGTATTTGACGAGAAGCTTTCAGAGCCGATAAACTGCATGTCAAACTCGTGCTCATCAAAGTAAATTTTGCCACTATCAAAATCAACCTGCCAGTTGCTACCTTCAACCATTAGCTTAAATGCACGTTTTTGAAGTAATGTCGATTTGCCAACACATGCGCTAAAAAGCTCACTCCAGTTACTTTTATCTACGCCAAGCTTATCTAAAAACATCGCTTCTCCGGGTATTAGCAAGCTATTGCTTGAAGTGCTTTTTCTTTAAAGCTGTCATTTACAACAAATTTTGTCTTATAGACAAAAATTTGAGCCGTATTTTCATTTTTTATCTTAATAACAAGACGTTTATCGTTGTTTGTGCCACTTTTTATATGTTCGTTATAGCCAAGATTATAAAGATTAGTGATCTTATCTTTGCTAAGCTCACTAAGGCATAAAAGCACCTCTAGCTCAGCATATTCTCTTGCTCTTTGAGGCATGCTAGCTTCTTCATTTTTAGAAAATTTAGAATTTTGTTTTAGCTTTCTTGTCTTAAAGTCTAAATTTTGCGCATCTTCTAGGCTATAAACCTCGTTTAAATTTGTCCTTACAAATTGATCATCTTTTGTGATATTTATCCTAAAAGCATAGGGCAGGTCGCGTTTTGCTTCATCTTTTACTATATCTTCGATGTTGCCAAGCTCTCTTTCAAAGACTGCGATCTCGATATTTCCGTGAAAATCAAGCACATTTATAGTGCCCATTTTCTTGCCACTTTTGGTTATCCTTGTGCTAAAGTCTTCGATCTTACCAACGACTAAAATTTCAGCACTTTGTGGCAAGCTCTCAAATTCTGAGCTTAGAGTATATTTTATCTTGTTGATCTCGTCTTTATAATCATCAAGCGGGTGGCCTGAGAGGTAGATACCAACGCTCTCTTGCTCAAATTTTAAAATTTGCTTGATGTCAAATTCGTCATTTATCGTAACAAAATTTATCTTCACATCGTTCATGCTCTCATCTTCGCCAAATAAACTCTCAACTGCATTTTTACGGATCTGAGCAGCACTCTTGCAAGCTTCTATGATATTTTCTACATTTTGCATAAGCATCTTACGACTAAAGCCAAACTCATCAAAGCAACCAGCTTTTATGAGACTTTCAAAGACCTTTTTATTTACTTTAAATGGATCGATCCTTGAAACAAAGTCGTCCATACTCTTAAACTCGCCATTTGCTTCACGCTCAGTGATAATGTTTTCAATAGCCGCTCCGCCAACGCCTTTAATCGCACCAAGCCCAAAGATAATGCCATCATGATCACCATTTTTAACGACGCTAAATTCTTTAGTTGATTTGTTGATAGATGGTGGCAAAGTGTCTATATTTATGCGTTTTATCTCATCGATATAGCGAACGATCTTATCGACGTTGCTCTCTTCGCTTGTAAGAAGTGCGGCCATAAATTCAGCCGGATAATAGGCCTTAAGATAAGCTGTTTGAAAGGTAACATAAGCGTAAGCTGCGGAGTGAGATTTATTAAAGCCATATCCTGCAAATTTTACAATTAACTCAAAAAGATCATCTGCTTTTTGTCCATTTAGCCCTTTTGCCTCAGCACCTTTTACAAACTCGCCCTTTAGCCTATCCATCTCTTCTTTGATCTTTTTACCCATCGCACGGCGCACAAGGTCCGCCCCGCCAAGGCTAAAGCCGCCTATAGCTTGAACGATTTGCATAACTTGCTCTTGATAGACGATGACGCCGTATGTTGGCGCAAGGATTGGCTCAAGCTCTTTAAACGAGTAGGTTATCTCGGCCTCGCCATGTTTTCTTTTGACAAAGTCATCAAGCATGCCACTTTCCATCGGTCCTGGGCGGTAGAGCGCTAGCATCGCGACGATGTCCTCAAAGCAGTCTGGACGCAAGCTAGTTCCTAGCTTTCTCATGCCCTCACCCTCGATTTGGAAAATTCCTATCGCTTGGCCACTTTGTATCATTTTATAAACATTAGAATCGTTTTTATCGATCTGCTCCCAAATAATATCCTTGCCAGTTCGTTGTTTTACCAGCTTTATGGCATTATCGATAACCGTTAGTGTTTTTAGTCCAAGAAAGTCAAATTTAATTAAATCAACATCCTCAAGATATTTAAGACTATACTGCGTAACATAGCGATCTTCTGGGCTGTTTGGCTGACGAAAAAGCGGAGTTTTATTCCAAAGCTCCTCATTTGAGATAACGACACCTGCTGCATGCTGACCGGCGTTTCTATTTAGCCCCTCAAGATCAAGTGCAAATTTCCAAATTTTAGCTGCCTTTGGATTTTGACTTATTAACTCAGCTATCTTCGGCTCTTTTTCATAAGCATCTTTTAGCGTAATACCAAGTTCATCAGGTATTAACTTTGCCATCGCATCAGCTTCGGCGTAAGGCATATCGCAGACTCTAGCAACATCTCTAATGACACCTTTTGCAAGCAATTTACCAAATGTAATAACGCCAGCAACGTTAAATTTTCCATATTTTTGCGTAACATAGTCAATTATCTCGCCACGCCTACTTTGACAAAAATCCACGTCGATATCTGGCATACTAACACGCTCTGGGTTTAGAAATCTCTCAAAAAGTAGGTTGTATGGGATCGGATCAAGGTCGGTGATCTTTAGTGAATAAGCGACCAAGCTACCAGCCGCAGAACCACGCCCTGGACCAACTGGTACGCCTCTACTTTTAGCCTCATTTATGAAGTCCCAAACGATCATCATATAGCCTGGGAAATTCATTTTATTTATGATACCAATCTCTATCTCAAGGCGCTTTTTGTATTCGTCATGTAAATTTTCAGGGACAAATTTTAGCCTCTCTTCAAGACCTTTTCTACATTCATATTCAAAAAATATAGCGTCATTTTTAAAGCTATATCTATTTTCAGGCTCTGGAAGTGTTAAATTTCTCTCTTTGGCATATTCAAGAGTAAATTTAAAATTTGGCGGAGTTGGGTTGCCAAGCTTGATCTCAAGGTTGCACTTATTTACGATCTCTTGGGTATTTTCTATCACTTCGGGGATATCTAAAAATAGCTCACTCATCTGCTCTTTGCTCTTAACAAAAAACTCATGGACGCTGTGGCGAAGTCGGTTTGGATCATCTAAAGTTTTGTTCATCGCGATACACATAAAAACCTCATGCGCGTCAGCTCGCTCTTTAAAAGTGTAGTGAGTATCGTTTGTGGCGATGACCTTTATGCCAGTCTCTTTGGCGATGCGTAAAATGTCATCATCAATGCGTTTTTGATCGCCGATGCCGTGACGCATGATCTCAAGATAAAAGTCATCTCCAAAAATTTCTTTATATTCAAGTGCGACCTCTTTTGCTCTCTCGTAGCCCTTTGCACCAAATTTGACGTTACGATCGCTTAAATTTAGATGCCAACTTACCTCGCCTTGCAAGCACGCTGAGCTACAAACCAAGCCCTCGCTGTGCTCTTTTAAGATTTTCTTATTTATACGAGGATAATAGTAAAAGCCCTCGATGTAGCTCATGGAGCTAAGATACATTAAATTTTTATAGCCAGTCTCGTTTTTGGCGATTAGTATAAGGTGAAAGCGCTGCTTGGTGCTCTTATCATCAAGCTGCTCACCGTTATGCACATAAGCTTCGATGCCAATTAGCGGTTTTATCCCCTCTTTTTTCATCGCTTTGTAAAAATCTATCGCTCCAAACATATTGCCGTGATCTGTGATAGCCGCTGCTGTGTCGCCTCTATCATGAAGCACGTGAGCTAGCTCTTTTATCTTGTTCGCTCCGTCAAGCAGGGAGTATTCGGTGTGTAAATGTAGGTGTGTAAAGCTAGAATTTTCACTCATTTTTTATCCTTTTTAATGAGTGGATTTTACAAAATTTTGGCTAATAAGGTGCTTGATGAAATCTTAATGGGAGCTTTAAAATTTATATAATTTGTAGTTTGTGGCTAAGAACGAAGCGCGCTGCCATCTGACGCACTATGCTATTAAGGTCTTGTAAATTTTAAACGAGTAATTTCGGCTCTAAAATTTGAGCTAAGCGGTCAGTGAAGCCAAAATTTAGTAGTCAATTCTTGCAAGTGAATGGAATTTTAAAATTTGCAAAAATAGTAAAATTCTATTTTTGAAATCCAGATTTTAAATTTATAAATTCTTTTATTCAAAAGGGAGACAAGGGGACTCGAATTACGAGGCCGTCCCCTTATCCCCCTTTTTAAATCCCCCAAACCCCTCGCACGTTCAAGGTGCATGCAATGGTGCTGGCGCACTGCATGCGTTCTATTCAAAAAAGCCTCCCTCGAATTTTAAAATTTCGTAAACGAGTAATTTCGGCTCTAAAATTTGAACTAAGCGGTCAGTGAAGCCAAAATTTAGTAGTCAATTCTTATGAGTGAATGGAATTTTAAAATCTATAAAGTGAAAAAGAATTAGATCGCGGACTAAGCCGCAATCCATTATAGATAAACTGGGATATTTGTGTGTTCTAAGAAAAATCTTGAAGTGCCACCAAGCACCATTTCCATAAGACCATTTTCACCATATCTGCTAGCAACGATTAGATCAGCATTTCTATCAATAGCTGCTTTTAAAAGCGCTTCACCAGGTATCATCGTAGTAGCGATCACTTCAAAAGTGGCTGATATGCCATGAATTTTGAAGTACTCTTCAAGCTTCTTAAGATTTAGTTCAGCATTATCGCCAAGGCTTGCTTTTGAGGTAATGCACTGAACCTTTTTCGCCTTTTTTAAAAGATCTATCGAGCCTGTTAATGCCCTTGAGCTTTGCGTCGTACCAGTCCAGCTTACAAGGATATTATCAGCTTTAAACTCACGCATTTTTCTAGGGATTACAATCGCATTTTTACCACTTTTTAAAACAGCTGACTCAAATGTGCCAGTGATCTTTCCATCAAGTGGCACAGCAGCCACTACTAGATCGCAAAATTTACTCTCTTGCTCCACTATCGCGCTTCTTTTGCCGCTATGAATCGTAAAATTTGCAGTGCAAACATCTTCAATGATTTTACTAGTTACTTTTATGCCAAGCTCAGCACAAATTTTATTGAAAATTTTCTCATTCTCTTCATGCTCGACAGCTAGTTCAGATTTAGCTGATTTTAGAAATTCTTCAAAAAGCACTCCTCCACGAAGCGTCATTTTCATATTATAAACTACGCTTGGATCAAGCTGGCAAGTCATAATTTCCATATGTGTGTTAAACCACTGAGCAACCTTTAGGGCACCATAAATTCTTGGCTCGATATCGTCTCCAGCTCCTATTGGAAAAAGCAACTTTTTGTATTTCATCATCTGTCCTTTAAAAATTTATTCGACTAAAGAGAGCGAAATTTTATTTCCTTTTTGCTCGCTCACACATACTTTGACCTGATCACCTACATTTAATGGAGTTTTTATCTTTGAGATATGAAGCAAGCCATCAATGCCATCTTTTAGCTCGATAAACACACCAAAATCAACCACACTCTTTACAGTTCCCAAAAACTCATCACCGATATTAAAATTTGGTTTTGAGCGCTCTTTGTCGTGTTTAAACGGCTTTTTGCCAAATGAACGTCCATTGTCTTTTGAAGTGATAGAGATGATGTAATCTTTTGCGGCATCGACATTTTTCTTTGCTCCACCTGCGATTTTTACCTCGCCTTTTTCTCTATCAAGATCGATTGAGACTTCAAATTTCTCAATAATCTCTTTTATAGTCTTGCCAGCTTGCCCGATGATGTCTACAATCTTGCTTGGATCAACACTAAATAATTCAAGCTTTGGAAGCACATCTTCATTTATTTCTATATTTTTATCCGCTTCTGCCATCAAAGATAATATATGCTCTCTACCACGTTTTGCTTGATAAAGTGCCTCTTTTAGCACTTCTAAGCTAATGCCACCAAGTTTAATATCCATCTGAAGTGCTGTGATACCATCGCTTGTGCCCGCTACTTTAAAGTCCATATCGCCATCGTGATCTTCAAGTCCCATGATATCTGTTAGCACTGCATGCTTATCGCCTTCAAATATAAGACCCATAGCGACACCTGCGACAAGTTTTAAAGTATTTACGCCAGCTGCTCTAAGTGCGAGCGAGCCACCGCAAACGCTAGCCATCGAGCTTGAGCCGTTGCTCTCTAAAATTTCTGAAACGACTCTTATTGTGTACGGTGATGCTAGATCAATGCTTGGCGCAAGGGCACGTTTGGCTAAATTTCCATGTCCAAGCTCGCGTCTACCAGGAGCTTTTAGTGGGCTTGCCTCACCTACGCTAAAGCCCGGGAAGTTGTAGTTAAACATAAATTTCTCTACAAAAGGTACTTTTTCAGTGAGGATGTCATACATTTGAGCGTCGCTGTCAGTGCCAAGAGTAGTGACAACTAGGGCTTGTGTCTGTCCTCTTGTAAAGAGGCATGAGCCATGTGCATTTGGAAGCACATTTGTTTCGATACTAATAGGTCTAACCTCTTCAAGACCACGTCCATCAGCTCTAACACCCTCGTTTATGATCTGCTCTCTAACGATTTTCTTTTTATATTTGCCAAGGACATTTGTGATAACAGCCTCGTCCCAGCCCTCTTTTTGAGCGACCTCATCACTTGAAATTTGTTTTGCGATCTTGCTAAGTTCGCTCGCGCGCTCGCTTTTTGCCATTTGATTGATCGCATTTTTGACTTCAGCTTTATAAAATTTATCGATATAAATAGCTATATTTTCATTTTCTATCTCAGGTTTTAGCTCAAGCGCAGCGTCCTCTTTTTTATGCTCTTTGAAAGCTTCTTCGTAAGCGCTGCTAGCTCTTAGTATCGCCTTACCAGCAAAATCAATCGCCTCAACCATCATATCTTCGCTAAATTCGTTCATTAGCTGTTTTTGAGCCATGCTATCACTTAAGCTCGGATCTATCATCGGCTCGATTGCGACCATCGGGATAAGCTGCGTAGTTTGCTGAGGTAAGCTTCTCATCTCGATCATCAAAAGCTCATCTTTTGTGCCAGCCACGTATAGATCGATCGCGCTTTGTTTTAGCTCAGAGTTGCTTGGGTTGATCACAAATTTTTCATCTATATAGCCAACTCTCACACCACAAACTGGGCGATTTACAGGGATGTCACTAAGATAAAGAGCAACGGAGGCTGCATTTAGACTTACAACTTGCAAATCAACTTCAGGATCAGCTGAAAGCACCATTACCACTATTTGAGTTGGATATGCATAACCTTTTGGAAAGAGCGGTCTAAGAGATCTATCGATGATGCGAGCTGTTAGCGTTTCAAAGTCGCCTGGCTTTGTCTCGCGCTTAACATATCCACCAGGAATTTTTCCAGCGGCGTAAGCTTTTTCGATGTACTGCACCGTTAGAGGTAAAAAATCCTCCTCAACCTGCGTATCTTCTCTTGCAACAGTTGCTAAAACGACGGTATTTTTCACCCTTAAAAGTACCGCTCCGCTAGCTTGTTTTGCTACTTTATTAAGGTCAAAAATTTCAACCTGATTATTGACTTCTATACTATATTGCATTATTTTTATCTCCTTGTTGTTTTTGTAACGGCAAATAATAAGGGCTCTCTTCTAATATTGACATGATACGCTCACTCGTAGCTTCGATCTTTTTCTCGTAATACGAATCCACATCGATAAAATCAACGATCTTGTTTATCGTGTAAATTTCATCAACCATATCATTTAAATTTGTAAAGACGTCAGTAGCAATCACTGGCGTTGCGTATGAGATGGATTTTACCTTCACATCAAGCAATGTCTTTATGCAAATGAGTGCCGTCATACCAGTCTCGCACCCCTCATCGATTAGTAAAATATTTTTATCTTTTAGCTCTCCTATCAAATTTCCTTTTCGGTATTTATAAACGTTTTTTAAAATTTTCTCTTCATATTTTCTATGTGCTTCGCCGTAAATATAGTCATAGCTTATATTAAAAGCTTTTATAAGTTTATCATTTAATACTATATCTTCTGTCTCACTAACTATTGCAACATCGCATTCGCTATTATTTGGCGCAGGTATTGGCTCGCTAAAGAGCATCTCGTAGCTTAAATTTAAGCTTCTACAAACTGCATCTGTGAGTATAACTGACTCAAGCGACATACAAACAACTATCGTCTTTTTATCTACGAGCTCTTTTTTTGGCAAAATTTCAATTAGTTTGCTAGCTGCTTCTAATTGATCCTTAAATTTAGCCGTTATCATTTAGTTGGCACTCGATTTTGTACTGCTTTGCGAAAAGTCATAGTGCAAACCGCCCATTGGATAGAAATTTATCGTGAAATAGATACCATTTTTTCTAGTTGATGCTGAGCCGTTTATTGTTGTTGTTGGCTCGACATCTTGTTGATAAATTATCCCGTAATTCCAGCATTTTCTTTGATGAAGCACTCCAACTCTCCAGCTTTTTGTGTAGCTTCGCTCGATATCATATTGCCAGCCGCCAATAAGACTATACTGATGAGGTAATTTTACTCCAAGACCACTTGTAAAATAGCTATCTTTTGTTGCGCTATTTTTTATTTTGCTATCATTTTTCTTCATGGTATGAAGCATATTTAGCCAAAATAAATCATTTGTGTATGAAAATCCGCTTTGTACCTTTTTAAGCTCTTTACTCTTGTGCGAATACTCAAGCTTATTATAAAGGCTTAAATTTTCAAATGGATATAGATAGATAGCATTTTTTAAATTCGAATATTCATCTTCTTTTGTGTAATATCCTTGAGAAATACTATGTTTTATAATCTTTCTACCATTAGAGTTAAAGAAATACTGAGTCAGATAACCAGAAATTTCTTCCTTACTCTGCTCTTGAGTCAAGAAATTTTCATACTCATTTAGATTTTTATCATAAATAAACTCATCATCTAAATTTCCTTTTCTATAGCCTGGCAGTAGGTATTCGGCCCCAAAATTTAGAGTATGATAAAAGCTTTCATACGCTTTTGCAAGATCAGTGTGAAGGACAAATTTGTGGTAATTATTTACAAAATTTGTATGCTTATCTTCTCTTTTATCATCAAATGAATTTATCTTATTCTCGTAATTTATTCTTGACGCGTATAGATACTCGTAAAATGAAAACGTTAAGCTATCATCAAGCAGTGGCACATGCACTGAAGCTGGAAGCGTAAATTCATACTGAGTTGCTCTAACGCCTATCTTTCTATCATATCTATGTGACTGAAGATCAAGTGAATATAAGATATTTGGCAAGACAATATCATCTGTAAATTTATGATACTGAAGCGATGGAAGCTCTTGAAGTGTGTCTTTGTTCTCATTTTTTGAGCCAATTTTTTCAGTGTCTATGTAGTATTTTGCATAAGCACCAAAATAATGATCGTCATTTGCGATGAAATAGTTAAATTTAGAAGTTACAAGCGAATCATAATCATCATCCCTGCCCTTTAAATTTAAATAATCTATATCGTTTAACTTCGTTGCGTCTATCCAAATTCCCTCTTGCAAATCCGCTTCACTAAGATATCTTATAAGCTTATCTCTTTCGTATTTTAGTCCAATACCTTTATGTGTTTTATTTTTTAGTTCAGCTTTATTTGAAGTCTCTCCTTTTTGCTTGGCTTGGTAGCTATTTTTATCAGTAAATGAACCAAAGCTGATTTCGCCCCTTGAATCAGGCGATTCAGTAAATCTAAACGCACCATAAATTCCAGCACCTCTGTTTGTTCTTATCTGCGGATCAAGCTCGAAGTCCCACTCATTATAAGGCGCAAAATAAATCGGCTGCTTGTAATAAAAGCCTTCAGATTTTTCGTATCCAAGATCAGGCGGTAAAAGACCTGTTCTTCTTGTGGTATCTGTTGAAAAACCAAAATATGGCAAATAAAAAACTGGCACATTAGCTATACGAAAGACCGGGTTAAAAAGGTGTAAAAATTTACTTTGTTTATTTAGCATAGCTGAGCTTGAGGTGATACTCCAGTCAGGATCTTGCACATTACAGCTTGAAACCATCGCTTTTTTAACTCTATAGTACTCACTATCAGAGCTACTTTCATCGCTTCTCATCCATACTTCCATGTCTTTATTCATCATAAAAAGCGATTCAAAAACAGTGTCATTATTTTTTAAATTTAGCTTTGCATAGTTTGAGCGAGAGACTTCACTCTTGCCCTTCATCATATTGACATTTCCAAAGAGCTCGATAATCGAATTATTTTGATCATAAACTGCACAATCAGCTGTCACAAGGTAATCTTGTGAATACACAACAACATTTTTATTGGCCGTGACGATGCCTTTATCTTGCTTTACATCATCAGCCAAAAGCTGCACATCTTGCACAGCTGCACTTAGATTTAAAATACAAACCGGAACTAAAAATAAAATTTTACGCATTTATCACCACTGTTTTTGCTATTTTGTCTTGCCAAGTTTGCCTAGCTGGATTTGCAAATGCCCATGCAAAACCAAGATAAAAACAAGCTTCACTAACCAACCTAAAAATCGCTCTTACCAAGCTTGAAATAAAATTTGGTCTATCTAAAATTTCTACATTAATGCACATCGTCTTTGTTAGCATTTGCCCAAGACTAGCACCATAATACCAAACAAAAAATGCATGATAAATAATCTTTAGTGCGACTATTTGCCAAAAGAAATTTAAAGTCAAATTTCTGGCTTCATCATAGCTCATAACCGACAAAAAGGCATCCCAGTAAATGATCAAAAACAAAAAAGAAACAATACATTCATCAATTGAGTAAGCTAGCACTCTTTTTGAAAATGGCGCTAGCGAAATTTCTTCTTTTTCAAGTTTTTCAACTATCTGCATACTCATTTTAATGCCTGCCAGGCAATATCTTTTCTATAATGTGCTCCGTCAAATTTTACATTTTCGCAAAGCTCATAAGCTCTATCACGTGCCTCTTTTATGCTCTTCGCAGTGGCCACACAGACTAATACTCTGCCACCATCTGCATAAATTTCTCCATCTTGCTCACTAACACCAGCATAAGCGATGTGGGCATCTTTTACATCATTTAAAACTGAAATTTTAGCTTTTGGGCTGCTTTTATACGGATAGTCCTTACTAGCCATCACAACACCAACTGCAAATTCATCTTTTAAACTAATAGGCTTTAGCTCGCCCTTTGCAGCATTTAGTAAAATTTCACTCAAATTTCCGTCAATTAATGGCATCAAGACCTCGCACTCAGGATCGCCAAATCTCACGTTAAACTCAAGCACATAAGGCTCATTTTTCACGATCATCAGCCCCACAAAAAGCACTCCACAAAACGGACTGCCCTCGTTTTTCATCCCTTTTAAAGTTGGCTTCACAACCTCTTCTTCAACCCTTTTTATAAGTTCTTTTGAAGCAAGCGGACTTGGAGCATAAGCACCCATGCCACCAGTATTTGGACCCTCATCATTATCAAGCAAGCGTTTATGATCTTGAGCTACTGGCAAGCTTACGAAATTTTCGCCGTCACAAATGGCAAAAAAACTTAGCTCAAAGCCATCTAAAAACTCTTCAACTACCACAAATTTACCAGCCTCGCCAAAGCTAGCTCCGCTTAGCATGTCACTAACTGCCTCTTTGGCCTCCTCTTTAGAATTTGCGATTATAACGCCTTTTCCAGCACAAAGTCCATCTGCCTTTACGACCATCGGCGCGCTTAGGGTATCAATAAATTTAAATGCTTTTTCTTTATCATCTGTATTTAAATATCTTGCGGTTTTTATGTTATTTCTAGCCAAAAAGTCCTTCATATAGGCTTTGCTAGCTTCAAGTCTAGCAGCTGCTTTGCTTGGTCCAAATATGAGCAATCCCTCTTTTTTAAAGATATCTACCACACCTTCGCTAAGAGGCGCTTCAGGTCCCACGATAGTTAGCTCGATACTATTTTTTTTAGCAAAATTTGCAAGTTCATGAAAGTCTTTTATGTTTAAATTCTCGCCAAGGCATGAGGTCGCACCATTTCCTGGCACAAAGTATAAATTTATATTTTTTTCGTTTTTTAGTTTTAGAGCAATGGCGTATTCGCGGCCGCCACTTCCTATTATGAGAATATTCATTTCATCTCCGTAAATTTAAAAACCCGAGTGGGCGTCGCATAGAAGAGTGGCCCATAAACAAAGCCAATCTTGCAAATAGATGGATACCAAACGGTTGCAACTTCTCGCCTTTTCAGACTCAAACGAAGCCACATCACAAAGCACCCATACCTTTTCGCTAACAAAAAAGTGTTGGACCCCGTAAAATGCTGACTCGCTTCACTCAGGCAATAAAATTATATAAATTCTTTGCTTAAAGTAATGTTTTGGCAAGCGCGATACAGGCGTTTATATCTTGACTTTGGCTTACTATTGGCTCGGCAAATTTTAGCTCTTTTGCAGTGACCTTTCCAATGCTTATCGCTTGATAGCTCTCATCCCAGCCAAAATTACTAAGAAAATTTTTAACATTTAGTGGAGAAGCAAAGATCAAAATGCTATCTTTTGGTGGTTTTAGCTCCATTTTACAAGGATTTAAAACGTTTTTATAAGCGATAATTGCTTTTATATTTACTCTGCCATTTTGCAAAATTTCTAAGAAATTTGAAGCGCTATCTTTACCTTTTAGATAAAGAACTTTTTTACCTTTTAAAAGTGGAAAAATTTCTCTTGCAAAGTCATCTCCATGAGCGTTTTGTCCAGTGTAAATTTCACTAAATCCAAACTCTCTTGCGGCTACCGCACAACTATTTGCGATGGCAAAGACTGGCAAATTTATAGGCGAAATGCCATTAAATTTTAATGCATTAAAAGCATTTTTAGAAGTAGCTACCAGCACATCATATTCACTTAAATTTAGTTCAAATTTTAAAAACTCGATCTTGCTAACGTTTAAATTTACAACGCTCTCATCAGCAGTTTTTGTATTTGAAATAAGATAAATTTTACGCAAATCTTTTTAACCTTAAAAAAGATATCAAAGCAAATAATGTGCAGGCTAAAATAACAATAGAAGTCGAATAAAATATATCACCAAGCCCAACTAACGGAGAGACGACGCCGCCTAAGAAAAATGGGCAAAATCCAAGTATTGCTGAGGCTGAACCTGCGTATTCTCTGCCTTCGTTCATAGCTAGCGATGAAGCAGTTGGCAAGACAAATCCTGTAAAAAGAAGTAATAAGAAAAATGCGATAATGACGCCGATCACTTCAAATTTAAAACAAAGCATGAAAGCAATAAAAACACTAGCAAACAAGGTGCCAAAAAGCCCAGTTTTGAGCGCTTTTCTCTCATTTAAAAGGCTAGCAAGCCTTGCTCCTATAACAAGTCCTAAACCATTTGAAGCAAAACAAAAGCTATAACTTACTGGACTTAGAGAATAAAATTCTTGAAAAATAAACGAAGATGACGCTATATAGGCAAACATCGCACCCATCGCAAATGTCTGAATGCTTACGAAAAGTATAAATTTTTTCTTTTTTAAAATTTTGCCAAAAACACTATAAGTCACCAACAAAGGCATTTTTAAGCGATTTGACTGACTTAAGCTCTCTTTGAAATAAAAATTTGCAATAAAAAGCAAAATGCCAATGATAGTAAGCGCCATAAAGATGCCACGCCAGTCGGTAAATTTAAGCAGCAAACTACCGCCAATTGGTGAAAGTATCGGGGCTAGACCATTTACGACCATCATAAGGCTAAAAAATTTAGTCATCTCGTGACCCTTATAAAGGTCGCTCACAACGGCTCTTGAGATGACTAAGCTACCAGCACTCGCAAGCCCTTGAATAATTCTCATAAAGATAAAAAACTGGATATTTTGTGCAAAAAATATAAAAATAGTGCTTATCGTATAGACGATGAGCGAGATGGTAAGGGGCAGTTTTCGGCCAAATTTATCACTTATTGGACCAACTATGAGCTGACCTATGGCTAAGCCCGCCATTGATGTCGTGATCGTTAATTGCGTAGCTGTAACGCTTGTTTTAAACCACTCAGTAATAGCCGGAAGTGCTGGCAAATAAAGATCTGTAACAAATGGTCCAAATGCAGAGAGGGCACCTAAAAATAGCAATAAAAATAGCTTGGAATTTTCTTTTTTCATAGTTTTTCTTTTTTTGGAGCGATTATATTATGGTTTTACTTTTTGCTTTATTAAGTATAAATTTACTATTGTTACTATAGAGAAAAAGCCCTAAAAATAGGGCTTGGTATTACATTTTGTCTTTGGTCACGATTAAGAGCATTTTAAATTTATCTTTTATCTTTAATCCGTGTGGTATTTTGCCTGGAAGTACGATGGTATCGCCTTTTTTGATATCAAAATGTTCATCACCAATAGTTAGCTTCATCTCGCCATCAAGTGCGATAAGTAGTGCATCGCCTGGAGCTGCGTGAGTTGAGAGCTCTTGGTCTGTGTCAAAACTAAGTAATGACATTGAGCCATTCTCATTTTTAACAAGCGTCTTGCTAACTATCTTGCCTTTTTCGTATTCCACTGCATCAACTAAGCTAAAAATAGCTGCCTTAGGTAAATGATCTATCATTAAATCCTCCTTAAAATCAATTGAAATATATTTCGTTGGTTCGTTAAAAACTAGCTTGCGCCACACTTTTTTCTCTATCAGGCAAGCTTGCTCGCTACCTATATGCATCTGCTTTTCACCGTAGTATAGGCTAGCGCCGCCTTCTACAACCCATGCGAGACTGTCACAAAACAGCATCTCATGATCTAGCTCCTCGCCCGTATCAAAAGCAAATACATCAACATGAGCGTTCTCGCAATCAAAAATTCTCTTACTAACAACGCTTTTTGCGACGACTTTCGTATCGGCGTTTAGATTGTAAATTTTACTCATTTTCCTTCCTTTCGTAAATTTACGCGTCATTGTAGCTAAAATTTTCGGACGATTTGTTGATAAGGCTTATCTTTTGCTTGTTTGAATTTGCACAGGGACAAATTTCAGATATTACAATTTTGCTATCTTTATAGGACAAATCGCAAGGATTGATAGCAACATTATATCTTACAAGATATTTTTGGCTACTTTTATGGTCATATTACAAAATTTGACACTTATGCAAAATAGATATAGTCTTAAGCCATATCTTGTTGCCATACACTTAATATGTATGTAACTTTTATACAACCCATAGCAATTTCAAGCTTTTGCTTTTAAAAACTTGCTTATCCTAATATACTAAGTTATTTTTAAATTTTATTTCTCATATCCACTTGTCAAAATAGGCTTAAACAAAAAAATATATCATGCAAATTTATAACGAATGCAAAGTCAAACACTCGGCAATGCCCCTGACCAATACTGGCAATATGATATCCTAAACTACTGACACCGACCATCTTTAGCTCTACAAAAACATATAAACCTATCTGAAAAAGTTTATAGCCTTGTAGCTTTCAATAGTTTGATGAAATGTGCCGAATTAATCTTCAGTATTTATAATTATCCCAGATGAATTATATTAAATCTAGTCTATTTTAATTGACTTTTAAAAATTTCTGCTCAAACTCTTCCTGTGTATAGGTATAAACATTTTTGAAACAATATTTTTTAAAGTCACCTAGACCAAATTTTATTATCTCTTCCTTTCCTAATTCGGAAATCTTCTTTACTATAGAGTCAAGTGATTCAGATTCTTGAATACCATCACATTCTGTATCATTAACATTATTTTTTGCTTTATTATAAACAAGTATAAAATCAATATCACTTCTGGTATACGATATGCCAATTTTGAGTATATCCGTAAAAATTAATAGGCTGTCTACTATTTTTTTACGAATTTTAAAACACTCATTCTTGTCTTTAATATTTCCATTTTTAAATTCAATAAATGTATTGGCATGACAACAAAATGCATCTATAGAGCACGGGACATGTTTCAACCCCAAATCCTTAACATACAGATCCTTTACTTTATCAAAATTTATAACCTCAATCTCAGAATTTGTCATATATTGTCCATTATCAAGAGAGGTATCTTTTATGCTACTCATACATGCTCTAAAAAATCGATTATTATGGTTCATATTTTTGATTCTCTAATTTTTGAAATGGCTCAGCCAGCTTTTTATAAATTTTATCAATATCATTCGAAACATCATTTATTTCAGAGTAATCATCTCTATTTTCAGATAAATAATATTTGCATTTATTGGATATTGTATGTTTTGCTGCATAGACTTGAATAGCGTTTAAAAAATATGGGCTATGAGTATTTAATAAAATATGCAAATTAAATTCTTTTTGAAGCATTACTATTAACTCTGCAAAAATTAATTGCCATTTTGGATGAAGATGAATTTCTGGCTCATCTAAAATAACAACACCATTATCTTGAATTACACTTTTCATCAAGAGTGTTTTTAATATAATGAATGTTTTTAATCCAACCGAAACATTTTTAATATCTAAAATTTTATCTGATCCATAAAGCTTATAGCCTATGCCATAGTTTTTTTTATATGCCAAAGTTCCACTACAAATATCGTTGATTGCTAAAATTATATTACTTATCTTGTCCTCAACAATTATTTCATTGATAATATTATTTTTTCTATCCAAAGAAAGCTTATCAATCAAGTGCTCTCTATGAGTTTCAGTGGATGTCATAAAACTATCCGCTTCATCAACCACAAAAGGGTCGTCTATGTATATAACCTCAGTCTTCAAAGAGAAATTTTCGTTAATATTACTTACAAAATTATCTTTTAGCAATATAGATACCACTCTATCTTTTATTACCAACTCAATTTGACCATCTTTTTCATTAAAAATATTATTTATCTGCCCACCAAATTCAGTATCTATTTTTTTTGAAAACATACGCTCAAAAATTTTATTTTCAGGTATATTTTTCACATTTACTATTTCTTCTAATTCCTTTGAATTTAGTATTTTTTCATAGGTAACCTCTTCTGGGGTAAAATTATCTTGACTGAAAATATTAAAAATAGTATCTGCTATTTCTTTTTTATTCATTTCAAACAATGAATCATCAATAATACTATTAGCTATTTGTTGTCTCGTTTGTCGCATTAAATGAAACCTACCCGAGTTTCTCCTTAAATCAAACAATTCCTGAGATATTCTTTCTAGCAAACCACCAATAATTTCTATACGCTCCAATCTAATTCTTGCTTCAACATTATAAAAAGTATTAAATACACTATACAAAACTTTTCCGACCGTACTTTTACCAGAATTATTTTCTCCAGCTATAACAGTTATTCCCTTTATTTCTATGTCTGTTTCTTTAATTTTTCCAATATTTTTCAATTTTATTTTCATAATCGACTCCTTATTTTACCACCCTCACTCCCACTCTATCGTTGCAGGCGGCTTGCTTGAGATGTCGTAAACTACGCGGTTTATGCCATTTACCTCGTTTATAATGCGGCGGCTTACATTTTCAAGTAGATCATAAGGGAGTCTTGAAAAGCTTGCGGTCATGCCATCGCTCGCATCGACCACACGCACGCAAACAGCGTTTTCATAAGTGCGGTTATCCCCCATAACACCAACAGAATTTACATTCAAAAGCACGCAGAACGCCTGCCAAGTTTTGTTATACCAGCCAGTGCTCTTTAGTTCATCGCGCAAGATCACGTCCGCTTTGCGAAGTAGCTCTAGGCTTGGTTTATTTACCTCGCCCATGATGCGGATCGCAAGGCCTGGTCCTGGGAAAGGGTGGCGAAAGACTAGATCACGGCTTAACCCAAGCTCAAGTCCAAGCCTTCTAACCTCGTCTTTAAAAATTTCTCTTAGCGGCTCGATAAGCTCAAATGTCATCCAATCAGGCAAACCCCCAACGTTGTGGTGGCTCTTTATCGTCTTACTTGAGCCAACTACTGAGCTTTCGATGATATCAGTATAAAGAGTGCCTTGAGCTAGAAATTTCACGTCACCATGCTTTTTAGCCTCTTTTTCAAAAATTTCTATAAATGTCTCGCCTATAATCTTGCGTTTTTTCTCAGGATCAACCACACCAGCCAAGCGACCAAGGAAGGTTTCGCTTGCGTCTATGCTAACTAGCTCAACACCAAGCTTTGTTCTAAATGTAGCTTCAACTTGCTCTCTTTCGTTTGTTCTAAGAAGTCCATTATCAACAAAGACAAGGATCAAATTTTCAGGCACAGCAGCTGCTAAGAGTGCCGCAGTCACAGAGCTATCTACACCGCCACTAACTGCGCAAAGTACCTTGTGGGTGCCTACTGTTTTTCTTATCTCTTCTATCTTGTTTTTAGCGAAGCTTCCCATGTTCCATGTACTCTCGCAGCCGCAGATATATTTAGCGAAATTCTTTAAAATTTGCGTACCGTATTCGCTGTGTTGCACCTCTGCGTGAAACTGGATCGCATAAAATTTTCGTTTATCATCGCCAAAAGCACAATAAGGCGAATTTTCACTAACAGCGATCACTTCAAAGCCCTCTGGCAAGTCCTTTACATAGTCACTATGACTCATCCATACGATTTGTTTTGAAGGTGTATCTTTAAATAGCTCATGCTCTTTAATAACGTTAAGCTCAGCCTTGCCATACTCTTTTTGATCAGCTGCTAAAACCTCAGCCCCGTGCGTGTGAGCAAGTAGCTGCATGCCGTAGCAAACGCCAAGTATAGGGATATTTAGCTCAAAGACACCGCTATCGCAAAAATAAGCATCTTTAGCATAGACACTAGCTGGACCGCCACTTAAAATGATACCTTTTGGCTCTTTCGCCTTTATCTCACTAAGCTTTGCATTAAATGGCAAAATTTCAGTATAGACGCCCTCTTCTCTTAGTCTTCTAGCTATTAGCTGAGTGTACTGCGAACCAAAATCCAAAACTATAATCGTATTGTTCATTTATAACCTTTTAAAAATAGATATGAAAAATTTCAAACTGCACATACCAAACAATGATTGATACGATATATCCTAGAACCACCATCCAAGCGTATTTCATATGTGCGCCAAAGGTATAAATTCCTTTTAATTTACCCATTACTCCAACGCCTGCTGCTGAACCAAAGCTGATCATCGAACCACCGATACCAGCAGTTAGTGTCACTAATAGCCACTGACTCATTGCCTCGCCTGTATCAGCTCCCATTGCTGGATTTGCTTTTAAAACAGCTGACATAACAGGGACGTTATCAACGATCGCTGAAAGGAAGCCAACGCCAATATTTACAGCAGTTGAGCCAAATTTATCATAAAGTGATACAGCGTAATTTAAAAATCCAGCAAAATGAAGAGCACCAACTGCAGCTAAAATTCCAAAGAAGAAAAATAGTGTGTTATTTTCGATCTTTGACATATAGTGAAATACATGCATTGGCTCTTCATTTTTGTGAGCTTTTTTGAAATAGTAAGTATAAAGACTAAGTAGTGAGAAACCAAACATCATTCCCCACATCGCTGGCAAGTGAAAAAGCTGATGCATCATAACTGCACAAAAGATAGTAAATGCGCCTATAAAAATAACCGCTTTACCGCCTTTTTTCATAACCACTTTTGGCTCGTTTGCTACATCAAAATGCGGTGCAGTACTTGGCACCACGCGAGAAAGTAAGAATGCCGTTACAAACCAACCTACGATAGATGCTGGGAAAAGTGCGAAAAAATCGACAAACGGCGCTTTTCCAGCAGCCCAAGCCATAAGCGTAGTGATATCGCCAAATGGACTCCATGCCCCACCTGCATTTGCGGCCACGACAATATTTATCGCACCAGCAACTAAGAAATTTGTATTATTTCTATCTATTGTTAGAAGAACGGTTGAAAGAATAAGCGCTGTTGTTAGGTTATCAGCTACTGGGCTTATAAAAAATGCCAAAATACCAGTTAGCCAAAACAACCTTCTATAAGTATAGCCTTTTGATACGAGATTATATTTAAGTGCATTAAATACATCTCTTTCGATAAGTGCTTCGATAAATGTCATCGCCACCATCAAGAAAAATACGATCTGAGCAATCTCTAAAATCAGGTGATTTACCTCATGTTCAAGCGAATGTACATCCATGCCATTTATAAGCATATAAACACCGATAAGTAGGAACATAAACGTACCGATAAAAATAGCAGGTTTTGCTTTGTCGATATGGAAATTCTCTTCTGCTGCTATGAAAAAATATCCAACAACAAAAATTATAAGTGATAAAATTCCTGCCCACGTAGTAGTTAAGTCAATAGCTGCGGTTTTTCCATCAGCACCAAAAGCCATCGCGAAAAACAAGCCTAGAAGTCCAAAAAACCTCATTATACTCTCCTTGTAGAATAAAAAATCTTGATATATTACTTAAATGAGCCTAAAAATTAGGTTAGTTAAAATTATTAAGCTTACATTACATTTTTATTTAAATACGAAAATTTTACTAGATTTTGTTTATCTTGTCAGTTTTCTTTTCTTTTACGGGAGCATTTCCATAAAATGGATCATCCTTATAGCCACAACCGCTAAATGCAAAAAGAGTAAAAATTAAAATAAAAGATGATAAGATAAGCCCATGAAAAACGCTAAATTTTTGATAGATACTATCCACGAAAATCCTTTGTATAAAGAAAAATTAAGCATGGCAAATGAGTGCCAACAGCTTTTAGAGCTTATGGGGAAAGCAAAAAGATTTTATATAGCTTTTTGCTACGTTAGAGAAGGTGTTTTGACCTTTGTTCTTACTCATCCCACTGGGCTTTTAGAGCTTAGGCGTGATAGTAGTATAAATGATATAAAAAGGTTATTAAAAACCTTTTGCAAATTTAATAAAAATAGCGTTTTTAACAGTATTCTTGCTCCAAAGCCTATTAACGAAATCAACTATACAAAGAACAAAAAAGAAGAAAATATAAGATTTGTCGTGAGCAAATTTTTAAAATTTTTTAATCAAAAAGAGCAAAGTGCCATCTTTTATGCGCCAGCTAGTAAAGGCGAGTTTAAAAATTTAGCAAAAGACGAGCAAATACACCAAAAATTTGAAGAGCTAAGAGAAATTTTGCTCAAGAAAAATGAGCAGGCAAGATGCTAATAGACGAGATAAGAACACTTCCAAACGAGCCTGGCATATATCAGTATTTTGACGCGCAAAATAGACTCTTATACGTTGGCAAGGCCAAAATTTTAAAAAATAGGGTCAAAAGCTACTTTAAATTTACCCCAAGCCTAGCTCCGGCTGAAAAACTAAGCCCTAGAATTTCAAAGATGATAAGCGAGGCGGTGCATCTTGAATACATCGTCACGCCAAGCGAAGCAGACGCTCTAATACTTGAAAATTCTTTCATCAAGCAGCTTAAGCCAAAATACAACATCTTGCTTCGTGACGACAAGACCTACCCTTATATTTTTATAAATTTAAATGATGATTTTCCAAGATTTGAGATCACTAGAAAGGTGGTTAAAGGCTCGAATATCCGCTACTTCGGGCCATATTTTAGTGGAGCTGGCGAGCTACTTGAGGCACTTTATCTAAATTACAATCTCGTTCAGAAAAAGTCCTGCATCAAAGGCAAAAAAGCCTGCCTTTTTTATCAGCTAAAACGCTGCTATGCCCCGTGTGAAGGCAAAATTTCAAAAGAAAACTACGCTAAGATCGTAAACGAAGCTATCGCAGCCTTACAAAATCCAAATTTGCTCATCGCTCGCCTTGAAGAGCTCATGCTAAACTACGCCAAGGCCGAAGACTACGAGCAAGCAGCCGCGACTAGAGATAAGATGCAAACGCTTAAAAATATGCAAACAAAGGTCGAGGTCGATCTTGCCAAGCTTGAGGACTTTGAGGCATACTCGGTCGCTTGCGTGCACGATATGATCTGTGCGGTGAGATTTAGCGTGCAAAGTGGCAAGATAACTGGCGTAAAAACTGACATCGCGCAGGCTAAAAATGCTCAAAAAGATGAGATAAACGAGGCTTATAAGCAGGCCATTTTAAAAAGCTTCATAGCTGGACAGCCGATAATTAGCACCAAAATTTTTGTGCATGAGAGCTTTGAAGATAGCGAGCTGGTGGAGGAAATTTTAAACGAAAGATTTGGACGTAAATTTAGCATCACTTGCCCAAAAATAGGCGATAAGCGTAAAATTTGTGAGATCGCTACCAAAAACGCTGAAGTTAGCATCGAAAAATATCTAAAAACGCACGATAACGAGCTACTAAACGAAATAAAAGAGTACTTTGACCTAGCTCACACGCCTTACGTGGTCGAGGCTTACGACAACTCGCACCTTTTTGGTGAGGCAAGTGTCGGAGCGATGGTGCGCTATGAGCATGGCGAGTGGGCAAAGCAAAACTACCGCCACATGCATCTAAACTCTAAAAACGACTACGATCAGATGAAAGAGAGCCTCACTGCCAGAGCGCTTAGATTTGACAAGCTTAGCCCACCTGATCTTTGGGTTATTGACGGTGGCGAGGTGCTTTTAAACTTAGCCTGTGAAATTTTAGCAAGTAGTGGCGCAAATGTCGATGTGATAGCCATTTCAAAAGAAAAGATAGACGCCAAAGCTCACCGCGCAAAAGGCGAGGCAAAGGATAAAATTTACACAAAAAATGGTAGCTTTAGCCTAAGTACGAGCGATAAAAAGCTTCAGTTTTTCCAAAAAATGCGTGATGAAAGCCATAGATTTGTCATCAGCTTTCACAGAAAAACAAGGCAGAAAAACGATATGCAAAGATCAATTCTAAAGCAAGCTGGCGTATCTGAGGGCAGTATCGCAAAATTAATCAGCTTTTACGGAAGTTTTGATAAAATCAGCGAAGCGAATTTAGATGAAGTGGCAAAAATAACAAACAAAAGCGTAGCAGAAAAGCTTGCAGTGCTCAAAGAAGGAAATTTGAAGTGATAATATATGATGAAAATTTAAAAATATCTGCGATAACGCAAGATTCACTTGAGCTATTAGGTTTTGATAGTTTGGATGACTTTTTGTTGCAATACAAAGATATAAGTGAGCTAGTCATAACAAGCCAAGAAAGTACAAACTACAGCTTCTTGGAATTTTTACAAAATACGAAAGATAATAGCGCTAGAGTAAATTTAAAAAGAAAAGATGGTGGTGCGATCTTACTAGAAGCAAGATTGCAAAATGCCATTTTAAAAAATGGTGAGAAATTTTTTATCGTGCTTTTAGAGAAGCAAGACATAATAAACAACCAAAACCTAATAGCAGCAGTAAAAGTAAAACCTACATTAAGACTGCCTGTTTTTAAACTAAACGCATGGTATCTTTTTGATACACAGACACAATCACTTATCGATGATTCCTGGTTTGAAACATCGCTTAAAATACTAAATTTAAATAAAAAAGATTTTGCATCCTATTTAAATATCTTTTTGCACAACGCAAGAGAAATTCTTATCCAGATCCAATCAGCCATAATCGCAAAAGACGAGATAATGCTCAAAAAATACGTAGATGAGATAAGGGAAGCTGCATTAAATTTAAAGCTTAATAACCTTGCAAATGAACTTAACGCTCTTTTAGATAACAATCAAAATGGAAAAATGAAAGAGATGTCTCTTTTTACCAAAAGACTAATTGAGATAGAAAATATCGTCAAAAAATATAGCAAAAAGAGTATCCATGAAAAATAATAAATTTTATATATTGTTAGCGCCAATAATAATTTCAGCGATCTTTTGCGCATATAGCGGAAATGAAAGCTATAAAAAATTTACAGAACTAAAAGATCTAAATGAAAAACTATATAAACAATCCTTAGTATTTCAAACTATAAAATCCACTATACAAGAGCACGATACGCTAATAGGCAAAAGCCAAGAAGATATAAAAAAGTTGCGAGATAGCACCTTAAAAAATACACAAAAATTTATAAATTCTATAAGAAAAGACGATCGCATCGAGATACGAAATATAAATAAATTAAAAGAATTGCTAGCAAATCTAAACCAAAATGATAAATTTGATGAACTATTTTATGAATTTTTCCAAAATATAAATGGAGAAATAGATAGCGATTTTAAACAGGACTTAGACCGAGACTTTCCGCTTATAATAAAAGCTTATGTCGCAACTTTAAGTAAAATTTACAATCAACTCTCTTTAGCAAACAACACTAAATACTACATAAAAAACATCTTTATAAATGGCCCTTTATTTTCAATAAACAGTAATGTGAGAGAAAATATATATTCCGTAAAGGACAACACGCCAAATCTTGATATGCTTCCAAAAAGTGAGCTAAAAGAGAATATTTACAAAGACTTTAACCAGTTTGAAGCCAACTATCAAGCTAAAAAGATAAGAGAAGTTAAAGCCAAGATCGCATTTTCTGAAAAGCTAAATATCGAAGATATAATCTTAATCAAACACTATGAAGATGATAAATTTATACTTTTATTAGATAGTGCCATAAACATAAAAAATGAGCTACTAGAACTTACCGAGAGCGAGAAAATAAACTTTGGCATAAAGACCTTTTTTGAGTTTTCGCTTTGTGGCTTGCTCATTTTGTCTTTGCTTGGTATCTCTGCTAGGTTGAAATTTTTAAAGGTGCTTATCGATAAGTCAAAATACATATCGAGTTATATCCTATCATCAAAAGAGATAAGTGCGGATAATGCGATATCAAAGCTTATAAAAGCTTATGAAGATCTAAAAGAAACTTATATAAAAGATAGCAGCTTTTTTCAGATAAAAGATAGATATATTTTATCAGTGAGTAAGAAACTAGAGTCTATTAATAAAGAAATTTTTACATCGACTGCGGCTTTAAAAATAGAAACAAATAATAGCAAAAAGCAAGTATTTATAGACACGATAGAAAAAAATGCAAATATCATGACCTCGCTTTATAACAATGCTAAAAATATCTCGAATGTTAAAAAATATAGCGAATGCAATAAAACCGAGATATTTGATCCTCAAAAAAGCTTTGAAGAAATTTTGCAAGCAAATATCGTCTATTCACAAAGCAAAAAGATAAATTTTATAAGTTACCTTGATCCAAGCCTTACAAATGAACTAGAAGGAAATCTAAATTCATTAAAAACCGCATTTAACTCTATCTTTTTGGCATCTTTATCAATGTCTTTAAGACATCAAAATATTATCATCGCTATCAAAAAAGTTCAAAAAGAGTTTGATAGAAGCGGACTTTGTTCTGTAAGCTTTAGCATAAAAAATAGCTCAACTGCCATGAGCGAAAAGCAAATTTCAGATATATTTTTAGATGATGAGAATAGCTTAAATAATGATGAGAGCGAGTTTTATCTAAAAATCGCTCAAATTTATTTAAAAAATTTAGAAAGTAAGCTGGAGATTAACTCGTTTCCAAGTATTGGCAATGAGTTTAAATTTGTAGTCATTTTTAAAACAACATCAAACTATAAAGACTTTGATATAAAATGCGATCATAAGCTAGCATTCTTACAAGACGCAAATGTAGCTTACAACGAAGCTTTTGAGCAGACTACAAAAGACCTTGGGCTCAAAGTGGATATGCTAACAAGCACTAGTCCATCTATTACAAAAAATTATGATGCTATATTTTTAAGAAACACCAATAAGCAAGGCCAAGATATTAAAAATCCGCTCATTTTAAAAGATCCACTAACTCCGTTAAGCATTACAAGGCTACTTTGCTTAGGTGAAGCTGATATTATGAATAAAAATTTAAACGATAAACCAAAAATTTTAATCTGCGATACTAACGAAATTTACATAGATATAACAGCAAGTGGCTTTAGTAAATTTAACTGCGAAGTTGTGGGAGTTTGTAATAAAAAAGATCTAAAACAAGCCATAAAGCAAGGCGATTTTGACCTTATATTTGTTGGCTCAAAATTTTTCGAAGCTGAAAAAAATAGCCTTCAAAAAAATCTTGATCTTATAAAAGCGGCCATACAAAATGCGAAAATTCCAATTATACTAATGCTTTCAAATACTTCAAATATAGATGGAGAGAGTGTCAAAGAATACTTCAATGCCTATATAAAAACGCCAATAAATAGCGACGAACTGGCTCAAATTTTTAGAAAATTTTTGCCAAATTTTGGCGAGATTGCAATAGACGAAAGCTATCTAGCAAAAAGCGAAAATATTATTTTATTTAAGAAATCACCAATGGAAAATAAAATATTTAGCTCAGCTTTAGGAGAATTTTACAACACACTTGAAACCACAAATAGCTTTGATGAGCTATTAACAAAGATAAAAACCAAAACTTACGGAATCGTTCTTATAGATGAAAATGCAAAAGACTTCAACTACGAAGAGCTAACAAGAGTTGTTGATAAGACAAGGCAAAGCCAAAAGGTTGATACAAGAGTGCTGATATTTGGCGCACAAGAAAGAAGTGAATTTCCTTTTGTAAAAGTGCTAGCTAAAAATATCACAAAAGCAGAGCTTTCAGCTACAGTAAGAGAGCAAATCGATTCTATGGGCACTAGCTACGCTAAAAGCTCTTATGAATTTATTAAGTTTAACGCCTAAAACTCTTTTGCGTTATTTTTAAATACATTTAGCACGCTTGCTCGCTTATGGCAAATTTCAGCGTATTCTCTTTCGCTCTTTGAGTCATAAACTATACCAGCTCCAGCCCCCACAAATACATCACTAAAGCCATTTTCACTTGGCACAAATATGGCTGATCGAATAAGAATAGCAACCTGAGCATCGCCATTAAAATGTAAAAATCCAATGCCACCGCCATAGATATTTCGCTCAGAAATTTCAAGCTCATTGATTATCTGCATAGCTCTTATTTTTGGGGCTCCACTTAGTGTGCCAGCCGGAAAGATACTAGCTAAGACGTCAAAAAGATCAAACCCTTTGGCGCATTTGCCATAGACATCGCTTACGATATGAATTACTTTTTCATATTTTTGGATATGCATCGCATTTTTTACGGATACACTTTTTGGCTCTGATACCCTGCCGATGTCATTTCTAGCAAGATCGATTAGCATTTTGTGTTCAGCCAGCTCCTTTTCGTCACTTAAAAGCTCATTTTCAAGTACCGCATCTGCATTTGCATCGCTTCCTCTAGGCCTTGTGCCTGCGATCGGAGCTACAAAAATTTGCTCACTTTTCATCTCAAAAACAAGCTCTGGCGAAGAGCCAACCACATCACCATAAGGTGTAGGAAAATGAAACATATATGGGCTTGGATTTGTAAGTGAGAGCTTTTTATAAAATTCCAAACTGCTCATATTCGTTGAAATTTCAAGCAATTCACCAAGCACCACCTGAAAGACATCGCCGCTTCTTATATACTCTTTTGCTAACTCAACCATATCCTCAAAGTGTTTCTTTTCTTTATTAAGATCAGTTTTTATACTAAATTTACTCTGCTCTTTATTTTTGCATTCAACTTTCACATCAAGCAAAAAGTCATAATATTTATTCTTATCTCCATAGAATGTATAAATTTTACTCATCTTGTCAAAGTGCAGATAAGCCTTTGCATCGGCATAGATAAATTTTGGAAATTCGTACTTTTTAGCTTTCTCTTCTCCGATATATTCAAAATATCTCACGCCATCATAAGCAAAAATACCAAAGAGACCTGCAAATGGAGCTAATGATTTATTACGATTTGTATCAAAATAACTTCTAAGCCCATAAAAATCCATATCCTTTTCATCAATATAATCGCAATCAATGCCTATAATCGTTTGTGTCTTATCCTCAGCCAAGTAGCTATTTTTAAATTTTTCTCTAATCACTTCATAATAAAAGAGTGGTTGTTCTAAGAGCATTTTTTTCCTTTAAATTTTTGATGATTATAAAAAAAGTTCGCTTTTAGTTTTTAAAATTTTTATCGAATTTCTAAATTTATGCCCAAATTTCACCTTTTTACTATTTTTTTAACACCGCTTGGCTAAAATTTGGCACTCGTAAAAGGAAATTTATGCTTTTTGTTGAACTTTTTATAATTGGTATCGGCGTTGGATACATCGCTGGCTTTTTTGGTATAGGTGGCGGCACAGTCGTTGTTCCTATAATGGTTGCCTTTGGATATGACATAAAAACTGCTATTGGCATAAGCGTCATGCAAATGATATTTAGTGCGACTTTTGGCTCATATCTAAACTACAAAGCTGGCCTTTTAAAACTAAATCGCGGCGTAGTTTTAGGGCTTGGGGGCTTAGTTGGAGCTAGTTTTAGTGGCATTATCGTCTCGTATGCGCCAGCGATTTTACTTGAGTCACTCTTACTCGTCACCTTTATCTTATCCCTTTTTAAGTTATATTTCATGCCAAATAGTGACGGCTCAAACGCAAATAACTCACTTTTTTTACTATTTTTAGTTGGTCTTTTTGTGGGCGCTCTTGCCATTAGTATTGGTATCGGCGGGGGCGTCTTTATAGCTCCTATTTTGGTTGGCTTTTTACGCTATGAGCTAAAAAAAGCCGTTTCAATGGGAGTATTTTTTGTGATGTTTGCAGCCTTCTCTGGCTTTATCTCACTTTCATTAAGCGGCCATATCTCTTATCTAGAAGGTGCTTTTCTAGGCCTTGGCTCGCTAATAGGCGCATACTTTGGCACCAAAAAGACACAAGCCATGGATAAAAAAGCGCTTAAAAAATGGTTTTTACTCTTTTATATTTTGATGATAATTCTAATCTTAAAAGATATGATATTTGGCTAAATCAAAAATTTAAGGCTAGGCTAGCTAGTCTTAAATTTCTTCAAAAAAGTAGGCTTCGCTTAATTTAAAAGTAAGCTTATCTAGCTCATCTTTACTTAAATTTACGCTCTTTGCGATATCTTCTAAACTAGCTTTGCCATCAAATTTTAAAGCGGCCTTGATCTCTTCATGGCTTAAGTTTAGCTTGCCATTTAGCTCATTTGCCAAAGAGATAACTGGTGAGCTAGCCTCCAGAAAATACTCCAGATACGCAGCAACTCTAGGCTTTAGTTTGGTTTTACCAGACTCATAGGCAGGTGCTTTGAGTTTTGAAGAAGAAATTTTAGTGTTTTGATCGTTTAAAATTTCAAGCAGTCCCACAAAAGCTTCATTTGCATTCTCGCCAAGTGCAGCCTTTACTTCACTTAAATTTAAGCTTTGTGGATAGCTTTTGCTTAAAATTTCTTGCGTTTTTGTCCTTGGCTGCTCGCTAAAATATGCAAAATAAATCTTATCAAGCTCGCTCTCTCCAAGTACCGCATCAAAGTCCTCAGCACCGCCAAGCCTCTCCTTGTGAGCGATGAGGCTTTTTCTAAATGATCTATTAAATAAAAAATCGTTTAGTTGCTCTTTTTTGATGCGAGAGTTGTAATTTTGCTCAATATGTGCGTCAAAGCGGTAAATCCCAGTCGAGCTTGCAAAGATATCATTTAGCGAAGCATCTATTACGTAGCAAAGTCCGTGTTTATCGATATGCTTAGCAAATTTATGAAAGTAGATTGGCTCGTTGCTAGCCTCCAAAAAATCATGCAATATATAATAATCATTGCCCTTTGCGATGATGCCTTGTAAGAAATTTAGCTGCGTTAAAAGAAGCTTCATACTATCTTTGTATACGACATCGCTTTGGTTTTGCAGGGTAAATTTCAAATAATCCTGTAAGAAATTTAACTCGCTTTTTACGCGAGCAAGTGCTTCTTTGCTGTCGTTGCCTGAGCTAACAAAAAGCATAAAATCTCTTAAAATATCAAGGCTCTTCCAACCAGGATAGGTATTATACGAAACATAAGCGATGCCATCCTTACTAAGTAGTGCCTTAATCGTTGCAAGCAATGCATCTCTTACATTTGGGCTCACCCAGCTATAAACGCCATGAGCGATAATATAGTCAAATTTTCCAAGCTCTTTTATATCGCTTTCGTTCATGTGTAAAAAATTTCGCTCAAGCAAAGTAAAATTTTCTAAACCTATCTGCTTTGCTACTTTGTTACCTTCAGCCACTTGGTGGCTTGAGATATCGATACCAACAACTTTTGCGTTTTTGTGCGAAATAGCAAATGGCAAGATATTGCCACCATATGATGAGCCAAGCTCAAGCACTCTAGCCTCTTTTAGGCTAGCTGCTTTAAGCCCCAGAAATTTAGCAACCGCTTCTATCCTAACTGGCGAGCAGTCGCTAAATGCGGCTGAGAAATAAGGAATTTCATCATAAGCTTTCTTTGTTTTATTCATCAGCTATGTTTTCTTGCAAATTCTCTCATAAATTCGCCAAGTTTTTCAACATCACTTTGGCTAACGGCATTGTAGATAGATGCTCTTATGCCACCAAGATGTCTGTGACCTTTTAGCCCTAGCATGCCCTCTTTTAGTGCTTCTTCGACAAAAACTGGCTCAAGCGCGTGATCTTTTGGTATCGTAAAGCTCACGTTCATATCTGATCTACTTGATTTTTTAGCATGGCCCACGTAAAAGCCGTTTGAGCTATCTATGATGTCATAAAGCGTGCTTGCTTTTTTGGCATTTATCTTCTCAACCTCGGCAAGTCCGCCAAGATCTAGCAGGTGCTGCATGGTTAAATTCAAAAGATAAATTCCAAAAGTTGGCGGTGTGTTGTAAAGCGAGTTTGCCTCTACATGCGTTTTGTATCGCAAAAACATAGGGACGTTTTGGCTACTCACGCGATCAACTAGGTCTTTTCTTAAAATGACGATAGTCACGCCGCTTGGGCCTGCATTTTTCTGAGCGCCGCCATAAAGCAAGCCGATACTGCTAAAATCAAGCGGTCTAGCGAAAAAATCGCTCGAAGCATCGACAACTAGGGGCGATTTAGTCTTTGGCATAGCTTTATACTGCGTGCCGTAAATCGTATTGTTTGAGCAGATGTAGGCGTAGTCGGCATCGTCACTAAATTTTACATCAGGGATGTAAGAGAAATTTTCATCCTCGCTGCTTGCTACGACATCTACGTTTACGCCAAGCACTTTTGCCTCTTTGATCGCTTTGTTTGTCCAAACGCCAGTGTTTGCGTACTGCGCCTTGCCGCCTTGATATAAATTCATCGGTATCATGCTAAATTGCAAGTGCGCGCCGCCTTGTAGGAATAAAATTTCATACTCATCTCCGATGCCGTAAAGTTTTCTTATCTTATCCATCGCGCCAAAGTGGATATCCTCAAAGGTCTTGCTTCTGTGGCTGATCTCCATGATCGAGTAGCCCTCGCCTCTATAGTCGGTAAATTCGGCCTTTGCATGCTCTAAAACGCTTAGTGGTATCGCGCTTGGGCCTGCGCTAAAGTTTATTTTTCTACTCATTTTTACTCCTTGATAATTGCTTTTTTATGTGTATTTTGCGAGATAAGCTCTATCTCATCGTCTATTTTTAAATCCCTAAGATCGGCTCTCTTGCCATCTTTTCTAACCTCGATAAGCCCTTTTGTACTCTCAAAAAAGAGCTCCCTCATCTCATAAGCCTTCTCTAGCGAGCCAAGAGCTGAGCCAAGGACTAAAATTTTTCTTTGCACAGCGTTTGCTAGGGCGTTTTGCTTATTTGCTACCTCGCTAAATTTTAACTCGATCCTAGCTTTTAGAGCATTTGATGAAAATTTAGAAAGAAGAACATTTAGCAAATTTTGCTTTTTGGTGATCTTTAAGCTTAAAGCGCTATCAAGATCATCGCTGAGCCTGTCAAGATACTGAAAAAAAGCCTCTTCATCAGGCAAAAGATCAAGCATAGCTGCACTTGGCGTAAGCGACCTGCGGTCTGCTACAAAGTCGCTTATAACGTAGTCGATCTCGTGTCCGATAGCGCTTATGACTGGTGTTTTGGTAGCATAAATTTCACGCGCTAAGCCCTCGTCGTTAAAGCACCAAAGATCCTCTTTGCTACCACCTCCACGAGCCAAAACGATCACATCAACGCCGTATTTATCGGCTCTTTTTAAAGCTTTTATGAGCGAACTTGGAGCATTTTCACCTTGAGTTAAAGCATCAAAGATATAAATTTCGCTTAATTTCCAACGACTCGTCACGACCTTTAGCATATCCTGAAGTGCTGCCGAAGTGGCGCTTGTGACAAGGGCTATTTTTTTAGGCAAATTTGGTATCTCTTTTTTTGCAGCAATGTCAAAAAGCCCCTCATTTTCGAGCTTTTCTTTAAGCTGTCTAAACGCAAGCTCAAGCTCACCCTCGCCATCAGGCAGCATCGCACTAGCCACTAGCTGATACGACCCACTTGGCGAATAAATGGTCACTTTGCCATAAATTTTTACTTTTAGGCCATCTTTTGGTAAGAATTTCACCTTTTGGTTGTTCATGCGATACATCACAGCCGAGATGCTTGACTTTTCGTCCTTTAGCGTGAAGTACCAGTGCCCAGAGGCATGCTTTGTAAGGCGCGAAATTTCGCCACTTACCTCGACGTAGTCAAGTGTCGCTTCAAGCAGCGCCTTTGCTTTTTCGTTTAGCTCAGATACGCTAAGCATTGATCTCTTTGACCTTTTTAGCGATAAATAGCGTAGAAATGTCCATGCTAAAGCCCTTACAAAGCTCTATCTCAAAGCCAGCATCAACTAGCTCATCGCAAAAGCTCTTTGCGTCCAAGAAATTTTCTATCGAGCTTGGCAGATACTCGTATGCCTCTTTGTTTTTTGAGATAAAGCCACCAATACTTGGCAAAATTTTACTTAAGTAAAAATCTCTTAGCGAGGTTATAAGGCCTTTTTTCTGGCGTTTTGTAAATTCAAGTACGACTACGTAGCCATTTAGAGCAAGCACTCTGTTAAACTCTCTAAGCGCAGCCTTTCGCTCGACCACATTTCTAATGCCATAGCTTATGCTTAGAATTTGAGCCTCTCCGCTTGCAAGCGTCGTGTTGTCAGCGTAGGCTTCTATAAATTTAAAATTTGGAAATTTTGCCCTAGCCTCTTTTAGCATACCACTTGAGGGATCGATGCCAGTGAGGTTTTTCACCTCAACGCCAAATTCTTTTGAAATTTCACTCCAAAGCCCCATCATATCGCCAGTGCCACAAGCCACATCCACGATATTTATGCTTCTTTCTTTAAAAATTTCTAGCATATACCTGCAGGCAAATTTCCTCCAGCTCACGTCCACACCAAGACTTAGCACTCTGTTTGCGACGTCATAAGTCGGAGCGATCTGGTTAAACATATCAACTATTTTTTCTTGTTTTTGCATAAATTTGCCCTTTTATATGTAGTAAATTTTTAAATTTCTTGAAATTTTGCGAGTTGCTTTTATAAATTTAAGACGCTTTTTTAGTATCTCTTCTCTACTTTTATAAATTTGTTTGTAAATTTTACTCTCGAGCCTCTCTTTATCTGGCATTTCTGGAAGCCTTTTAAGGATACCGAGCCAGACGTCATAGTCTTGAAGATTGCCAAAAATTTCTTGCATCTGTTTTAGCTTCTCTTCATACTTTTTAAGCCCTTCAAAATAGAAAATTTCACATAAAAACTCATATGTGTATCTCATCTTTTTAAGCTCTATCCTAAGATCATGAAAGCTCTCATTTGGGCAGTCTTGATTAAGGCTTTTTAGCCTTTTTTGAGCTAAAATCAAAAGCATTCTAAGCTTAAACGAACCAAGGCGCGAAAGGCTTACATCAAAGAGTTTTGACTTATAAAATTCACCCTCATTTAAAAATATCTCCCACTCTTTTAAAAATGCGTAGTTTTCTTCGTCACCAAGGTAGCTTTTTACATTTTCATACTCTAAATCTAGAGCCTTTCGCACAAAATAGATAGGCTCATTTGCGTGCTTTTGCTCGTTTAAAAAGTTCAAAAATACATCCAAATCTCGCTTTTTGTTTGTCGAGTTTGCAAGCATTTTAAAATTCTCACCAAAAAAAAGTGTCACTTTCTCATCAAAAACGCCACTAAAAATTTTAAGGATCGATCTAACCTTTCTTAAATTTACGCGAAGCTCATGCAAAACTTCTTCATCTTTGTCTATCAAATACTGGCTTTTTAGCCTTTTTATTACTTTAAAAATACTAACAAAAAGGACTCTTAGCGCCTCTCCGCTTTTTAGATTTGCAGCAAAATTTGGCAGAATTTCTTTTTCTTTTACAATCTTATAGGCTCTTTTGTAGTCGATTTGTTCATTTTCATTAGCATGGATGGCAAGAAATTTATTTTTATACCTTTTATCGCAAGTTACGTCACTTAGGCAAAAATTTTCTAAAAACGGTGGTAGCTTGAAAAAGACAGCTTCATTTTCATCACTAAATTCGATTTCAAATGTACAAAGCCCGTTTAGTTCATTTTTAAAAATATCAATATTGCAAGGATTGTTATTGAGTTTAAAAATGTATCTATCTTTTAAGATGACACTACCGATGCGGTTTTTAAGAGCCTTTTTAAACTCCGCTTTTTCGCAAAATTCTTCATTTTCTTCTCTGATTAGACCTTTGCCAATCTTTACAGTTTTTATAAATTTATCCTCTTCACTCCGGAAGCGGATCTCTTCATTTTGCGTTATCTTGGTATAAAATTGAGAAATTTCAAGATGTTTAAAGACTACTCCAGCTTCTTTTAAAAAATCTAGAATTTGAGAATTTTTGAGTAAAAATTTACGCTCTATCTCCAAACTCACATTTTTCTCCAAAATTTTTTGTTCATTTTAGCAAGTTAGTGCTTAAAACAATGAGAAAGATGCTAAATTTAGGATTATTTTAAAAGTATTTTTATTAGGAAAAAAGATGGAATTTATGCTGCTAAATAGCAACATAAATTTTATTTACAGTGTTTACAGCTTTTTACGCTAGCTACGATATTTAGACGTTCTATTATATTTCCAATCTTCTTTTCTAGTGCCTCTTGATATTTGCCAAGCTCAGCATCATCGTAGCTCACGTCCTCGACGCTTCCACAGCTTTCACAGACAACATGAATATGTGGATATTCGTAGATGTCGTATCTAGCCTTTTGATTGACGATATTTACTTCAACTACGAGACCTTCGTCTTTTAAAGTATTTAAATTTTTATAAACTGTCGCAAGAGAAACTGATGGGCTCTCTTTTAAAATTTCATCATAAAGCTCATCAATCGTTGGGTGCGTGTGACGATCAAGAATTCTTAAAACGCTAAGGCGTTGTGGCGTGACTTTTAGCCCGGATTGCTTTAATAATGATACGTATTGCATAATGCTTTTCCTTGTTTTTATTTTGGCTTATGCTAGCAAAAATAATATTAAACGTTACTTTATTAAATGATATTAATTATTTTCTAGTAAATTTTTGGTAATCTGCTCGGCACTTATACCAAGATATTTTTCAACCTCAGCAGTTGAACCATGTGGGATAAATTTATCTTCATACTCAAAGCTAATGACGCTTATATTTGAAATTTTATTTTCTTGTAAAAATGCACTTACTATCTCGCCAATACCGCCTTTTTTAGCACTATCGCTAAAGATATACCACTTTTTAGTGCGTTTTGCAAGATCCAGTAAAAGCTCACTATCAAGCGGCTTTGCAAAGACGAGATCAGCCAATATCACATCAAGCTTGCCAGCAAGTAAATTTCTGACCAAATTTGCCTTGCCAACGCCGTTACCGTAGCCTAAAAATGCAATATCACTATTTGCATCAGCTAAAATTACACCCTTGCCAAACTCAAGTGGCTTAGCTTCAAACTCATCTCTTAAGATAAATGCCCCACGGGGATATCTAAATGCGCTAACGCCTTTATAAGCATAAGCAAATTCCATAACATTTTTCATGCTCTCTTCGCATCTTGGGGCAAAAAGAACCATATTTGGCACAGCATTTAAAAAGCTTATATCAAACGCACCCTGATGCGTTTCGCCGTCCTCACCTACGATACCAGCCCTATCCATCGCAAAGGTGATGTTTAAATTTAAAATAGAAGCGTCGTGAATGACCTGATCGTAGGCTCTTTGCATAAATGTCGAGTATATCGCAACAAATGGCTTAAAGCCCTCTTTTGCCATGGCTGACATAGACGTGACTGCGTGTTGCTCGGCTATCGCCACGTCCCAAAAACGATCTGGAAATTCTTGTATCAAAGCGTCCATGCCAGTGCCTGTTGGCATCGCGGCCGTTACGCCAACGATGTCGCTATGCTCTCTTGCCATCTTTAAAAGCTGCTCGCTAAAGATCGCCGTGGCTGACTTGTTTGACTGTCTTTTGATAAATTCGCCACTTTTTAGATCAAATGGTCCAACTCCGTGCCAATTTTCGTAGCACCCCTCAGCAAATTCATACCCTTTGCCCTTTAGTGTCTGCACGTGCACAATGACTGGCTTTTTCATATTTTTAGCAGTTTCAAATGTACTAAGAAGCGCGCCTAAGTCGTGTCCATCAACTGGCCCAATGTACTCAAGCCCAAGCTCTTCAAAAAACATGCCAGGAGTGATGAGTCTAATGCCCTCTTCGATACGTCTAGCCATATATGCAGCTGAATCTGGCATATAGCTTAGAAATTTCTCAACCCTGCCCTTAAATTTTTGATAAAACTGCCCTGCCATCATCTGGCTTAGATACTTGCTAAGCGCGCCTATTGGCTTGCTTATACTCATCTCGTTGTCGTTTAGGATGATGACGCAAGGATATTTTCTGTCCCCTAGCTCATTTAGCGCCTCGTACGCCATGCCACCACTTAGTGAGCCATCGCCTATGACAGCTACTGGGATACGATCTTCGTTTTTAAGTTTTATCGCCTTTGCAGCACCAACTGCTAAAGATATGGACGTCGAGCTATGCCCTGCCACAAAGTAGTCAAATTTACTCTCGCTTGGCTTTGTATAGCCACTGATGCCGTTAAATTTTCTAAGCGTATCAAAGCTCTCCCAGCGTCCAGTCAGCAGCTTATGTGCATAGCTTTGATGACTCACATCAAAAATAAATGGATCTTTTGTAACATCAAAAATTTTATGCATCGCGACGATGATCTCAACTGCGCCGATATTTGAGCTAAGATGACCGCCATTTTTGCTAACGGTGGCTAAAATTTTATCCCTGATGTCATGACAAAGTGCGTTTAGTTCATCAACGTCTAAACTTTTAACGTCTTTATTCATTATTTACCAGCATTTTTAGTTTTTCTAGCCTTGTTTGCACAGTCGCATCGATATTGCCGCCATCACTTATAATAACCACACCACCTTTACTTATAGCATCATCAGCACTTATTTTGACGTGTTCATTTTTGCTAAATTGCTCTTTTATATATTCGCTATCTTCGGGATTTACGCGAATTTCTATATTTTTAACATTACTTAGCTCTTTTATAAGAGAGCTTGCTAGATGATGAGCGATCTGATTTGAAGAGGTTGAAATTTCTTTATCGATTACTTCTTTTGCGATTTTTATAGCAGTTTGTCCGAGCTCTTCTTCGATCTTCTTTAAAAACTCATCAAATTTAATATATTGCTCTTCAAGTTTTGCAGCTGAAGCGCTAAATCTAGCCTCTAACTCATTTATTCTTGCTTCATTTGCCGCATTTGCCTGGGAGATACCCTCATTTTTACCATCTTCTTTTGCACGAGAAATTTCAGCCTCAAGGCGTTTAGCAAATTCGCTCTCTTGATTTTCTATTTGCATTTGAAGTTTGATGATGTTGCTGCTTAGCTCATCTGTTTTTTTAAGCAGTTCTTCGACAAAACTCGCCTCGCCTGTTTGCTGTATCTGTGGACTTTGAGCCTGAGAAGCAAAGTGGTTTTGTGAGTTTGTCTGCGTTTGGTGGCTAGCTTGAGGAATAAAATTTTCACCCTTTTGCCCAAAATTTTGCTCGCTTAGCTCTTCACTAAGATTATTTTCTTCTATCAATACAGGAGCACTATCTGCGGCTCGCTCTCCAACTCCAAGCACCTTAAATCTATAATTTTCTATAAAGTGAGCTGGAGAAGTCTCACTGGTTATTACGCTGCTTTTCATTCTATCATCTCATCTGCTTCGCCGACCTGGAATACACCTTGATCAGCTAGAGTTTGCACTGTCTCTACTATGCGTCTTTGAGCCTCTTCAACATCTTTTACACGCACCGCACCAAGATACTGCATCTCCTCTTTAAAGGCTTCTGCTGCACGCTGAGACATATTTGATAAAAATTTATCCTTTATGCCATCGCTTGAGCCCTTAAATGCAACCATAAGGTCTTTTTTATCGACATTTTTAAGGATCTCTCTAATCGCAGTTGCATTAAGGTTGATAATATCTTCAAAGGTAAACATAAGCTCTTTAATCGTTGTTGCAAGCTTATCATCGCTTTGCTCAATACGCTCAATCGTGCTTTTGCTGGCTTTTTGCCCAAGTCTATTAAGCACTTCTGCCACAGCTCTTGGACCGCCAACTTCGACTTTGTACGATGTAAGACTTTCAAGCTTACCCTCAAGCACGGTTGAAACACGCTTAATTACCGATGGGCTAATATCACCAAGATTTGCCATTCTAATGACAACCTCACTTCTTAGCTCATCTGAGAAAAAGCTAAGCGTTTCAGCAGCACTTGTTGAGTCCATGTGAGCTAGTATTAGCGCGATGGTTTGAGGGTGCTCTTTTATGATAAAGTCTGCAAGCTGTTGTGGTTTTATCTTATCAAGATAGCCAAAGCTTTTTGAGTTTTCCATGCTTTTTGCAAGCTTGTCCAAAATTTTCTGAGCTGCCTCTGGACCAAATGTGCGGTAAAGAATTTCTTTTGCGTACTCTAAACCACCACTTCTCATATATTGATTTGACTGCATTAGCGCGTAAAATTCTTCTAGTACGGCACTTGCGACTTGCTTATCAATATTTTTCGCAGTTGCGATATAGCCTGAAATTTCAGTGATGACATCAACATCCATGTGAGAAAATATAAGAGCAGTTGCCTCTTCGCCAAGCTGAATCAGCAAAATGGCAATCTTTTCAGGCATCGATAGATCATCATAAATCATTTTTTGCTTGTCATTTAGCTTTATTGACATCAAATTTCCTTACGCATATTAAAGTCGCTGTCATTTTTTACCATATCTTGAAGTAGCATTGCTATCTCTTCATTTCTCTCTGTGATGACCGCTCTCATTTTCTCAAGTAAAACATCGTATTTTAATTCATCTTCATTAAACTCGCCACTAAGTCCTAGTTGCTCTTCGACCTTTTTGCGAGCAGCTTTAAATTTCTCAAGCGTATCTTCAGCATCTACCTCAATATCTTCAAGACCATCTTGAACTTGCTCCTCTTCTTCTTTTGTCTCTTCAAGCATCTTTTGCATAAATGGCACAATGACTTTTTTATAGAAGATGTAGAGCAACAATGCTGCAAAAATATATTTTAATAGCGGCATAAATGGCACTACATAGTTATTCACAAAGCCATCCATCTTCTCGCTAGTGCTTATATCTTTGCCAGTTTTAAACTCAAAGTTATCTAAGCTTACTTCATCGCCTCTATTTTGGTTATAGCCGATTGATTGTTTGATTAAATTTGTGATTGATTCTCTTTGCTCTTTGGTAAGTGGGGCAAATTCAAGCTCGCCAGTTGGCTTGCCGTCTTTATCTTTTTTACTCTGATAAAGTCCGTCTATAACGACAGCTGCACTTACTCTGTTTATACTAGCAAACTGCCCTTTGACATTTGTTACTTTCTTTGAAATTTCGTAGTTTGTCTGCTGCGAGCTTTTGTTGTACTGCTCTTTTAAAGTGCTGTCATCTAGCCCTTGAACAGGGCCTATGTTGCTAACCGCACCTGGTACGCCGCCCACTTCATTTGGAGCTGAGCCTTGGCGCTTTTCTTCGATGTTACTCTCGCTTCTTACAACGTTATTTGGGTCATAAACCTCGCTTTTTGTATCTTTTTTATCAAAGTCAAAGTCGATATTTACCTTTGCTACGACCTTATCTGCTCCGCCTACGATAGGAGCTAGCACATTTACGATCTTTTGCTCGTAATTATTTTCAAACTCGCGCTTATAGCGGATCTGCTGAGCTATAGCATCACTATCAAACTCACCGTCTTCATCGCCAAGTGCGACGCCATCTTGATTTACGATTTTTACATTTTCTGTGCTTAAATTTGTAACAGAGGCAGCGACAAGGTTTTTAATACCAAAAATTTGCTTTGCGTTTAGGCTAACGCCTGGCTTTAGCTCAACCACGATAGAAGCTGTTGGAAGTGCTTGACGCTCAGTAAAAACGCTCTCTTTAGGGATAGCGATACGAACAGTCGCTTTTTGGATAGAAGAAAGACTCTCGATCGTTCTAGCTAGCTCGCCCTCAAGCGCTCTTTGAAATTTTACTCTCTGCTCAGCATCAGTCGCGCCAAATTCTTGCTTATCAAAAATTTCAAAGCCGATTTTGCTCTCTTTTGGTATTCCAAGCGTTGCAACAGCGATACGCTCTTTATAGACATCGCTCGTTGGCACAAGAATAGTGCCTTCGTTTGCTAATTTATATTTAATTCCATCTTTGTTTAGCTGATCAAGTATTAAGGCTGAATCGTTTGGACTAATGTTTTCAAAAAGGACGCTGTAGCCTGCAAAATTTTCATTTTTGCTTTTATAAAGTGTTAAAAATACCAAAAATGCCACGACCAAGACGATCGAGCTAGCTGCGACAATCTTTTGTTTTAGTGAAAGCTTTTGATAAATTTGACTTATTTGATGAAGTAATGCCTTAAAATCCATATCCCTACTTTAAAATTTGCTTTAACTCTTCAAAAACTCTATCATTTTGCCATGCCTGTCCGATGGTGATTCTCACCGCATTTAAGGCGTAGCTTTTTAGATCTCGTAAAATTATACCTTTTTTTAGCATCTTTTCGCATATCTGGCTTGATTTTGGCTCGTTAAATTTAAAAGTGATGAAATTTGTGTAGCTTGGGATAAACTCAATGCCATTTTGCTTTGCAAATTCTTCATATCTCTTCATTTGCTCGAAGTTATTTTGCATGGTTTGCTGCACAAACTCATCATCACCAAGTGCTACTATCGCAGCTCTTAGGCTTGGGGTTGTGATGTTAAACGGAGCTCTTAGTTTTGAGAGAGCGCCTATGATCTCTTCATTTGCCACGCCGTATCCAACGCGCATGCCGCCAAGCGCATAAGCCTTTGAAAATGTTCCAAGATATATGGCATTTTTAAATTTTACCACCCCGCTTGGCTTTATCTCTTTTTTGCTATCTTTAAATTTTGCAAATTCATTGTAGGCACAATCAAGCACAACAAGCGTATTTTCATCAACGCTTTTTATAAATTTAAAGACCTCATCTGCGTCCAAACACTCACCCAAAGGATTGTTTGGCAAGCAAAGAAATATGACAGAAATTTCATCTTTATGCGCGTTATAAATTTCTAAAAACTCACTCAAATTATGCTCCACACTCTTTGTGCGGTAAATTTTAGCCCCGGTTTGTTTTGCATAAATTTCATACATCGCAAATGTCACGCCAGCCATCAAAACGCCACTTTGCTTATTCGCCTTTGCGTGAAGTGCGTATTCTATGATCTGGTCACTTCCAGAACCGATAATTAAATTTTTGCTAGTTACGCCAAATTTCTTAGCCAGTCCTTCTTTTAGCTCAAAGTAGCTATCGTCTGGATAGAGATGTGCCTTTTTAGCAACCTCTTTTAGCGCCTCCTCTACGAGTTTGCTCGTACCAAAAGGGTTTTCGTTGCTAGCTAGCTTTATCACATCTTTCGCCTCGATGCCAAACTCTCTAACTACAAGCTCAATCGGCTTTCCAGCCTCGTAATTAACTAAATCATCTAAAAAATCATTAAACTTCATTACTCTTCTCCGTTTAAATAACTCCCTAACCAGCTTATCTCAGCACCGCTCTCTTTTGCTAGTTCAAAGGCATTTTGCACCTTCTCATCGTCAATATGCCCTTCAAAATCAAGATAAAACATTGACTTAAATTCGCGCTGTTTTATAGGACGTGACTCAAGTTTTGTGATATTGATGTTTTCATTTTTAAAGATAGAAAGCAGATCAGCAAGGCGTCCTGGACTATGATCAGTCTTTGCAAGGACCGAAGTTTTTGAGTTCTCAACTCTTGCATTTTTAAAATCGCTTAAAATCAAAAATCTCGTTCTATTTGCCATATTGTCTTCAATCGTCTCATAAACGATCGGCACGTTATAAATTTTTGCTGCGATCTTTGAGCAAATGGCGGCTGAGTTTCTATCCATTGATGCCATGTATGCAGCTGCTGCGGTTGATTTTGCTGGAACAAATTCGACCTCATTCAGTAAGTGATCTTCTAAAAATTTACGGCATTGATTATACCCTTGCGGATGTGAATAAATTCGCTTTATCTCTTTTAAATTTTCATTTATGCTAACAAAGCTGTGATGGATATCCACATAAAGCTCAGCAACTATTTTTATATCACTAAATTTACTCAAACAATCAAGCGTAGCGCCAACAGCGCCTTCAGTGTTGTTTTCAATAGGCACAACGCCGTATTTTGCCTCTTTTTGAGCTAGCTTTGTAAAAACCGCCTCGATCGTAGCAAGTGGTAAATATGCACTCATCGCACCAAATCTACTCTGAGCCGCCTGATGCGTGTAAGTGCCTTCAGGCCCTAGATAGACGATCTTTTGAGGCATTTCTAAATTTCTACTCACAGCAAAAATTTCAAGATAAATGGCCTCGATCGCAGCTTTATTTAAAGCTTTGTCTTTGCTAAGACTAGTTAAGCGGTTTATGATAGCTCGCTCACGCTCAGGACGATATATAGGCGTTCCAGTAGTTTGCTTTAGCTTGCCGATTTGTTCAACTAAAATCATCCTTTCATTTAGTTTATTTAAGATGAGATCATCGATCGCATCGATCTCTTTTCTAAGCTCATTTAGCTCTTGCATCAGCGCTCTCCAAAAATTCTCTCTCAAGTGCCACGACATCTTCAAAGTTCTCACGTCTTCTTATAAGTCTGTCTTTGCCATCAAGCACGCAAACTTCAGCGGCTCTGTTTCTTGTGTTGTAGTTTGAGCTCATGCTAAAACCATAAGCTCCAGCACCTTTTACAACGATAATATCGCCACTATCGCACTCTGGCAACTCTATATCTTTTGCTAAAAAATCGCCACTTTCACAAACTGGACCAACCACATCGCATGGGCCTAAATTTTTATCCTTGCCACAAACAAAAATTTCATGATGAGCACCGTAAAGGCTTGGTCTAATAAGATCATTCATCGCGCCATCAGTGATGACAAATCTCTTTTTGCCGTTAAATTTTTCATATAAAACGCTTGCAACAAAGTAGCCAGCATTACCTACGATAAAGCGTCCTGGCTCGCATACGATAGTCACGTCTTGGCCTTTTAGCGCAGCTAAAATTCCTTGAGCATAGTCGTATAAATTTATCTCTTTTTCATCGTTATAAATGATACCGAGTCCGCCGCCAACATCGAAAAATTTGATATCAATCTCAAGCGCTCTTAGCTCTCTTAAAAGCTCGCTAACGATATTTGCAGCATCGATTATCGGGCTAAGTGATGTTAGCTGAGAGCCGATATGAAAATGTATGCCAGTTGGCTCAAGAGAGTTTGAAGCTTTAGCGTGGATGTACATTCTTTTAGCTGTTTCAGCATCAACACCAAATTTATTTTCATTTAGTCCCGTTGAGATATATGGGTGAGTTTTTGCATCGACACCTGGATTTACCCTAATGCTAATTCTTGCCTTTAAGTTTAGCCCTTTTGCGATCTTTTCAAGTCTTAAAAGTTCAGCAAAACTCTCGACATTTATGAGTAAAATCTCATTTTTTAAAGCCTCTTTTAGCTCATCATCGCTCTTGCCAACACCGCTAAAAATGATCTGATATCTCTTTGCACCTGCTAAAAGCGCTCTTTTTACTTCACCAATGCTAACACAATCAAATCCAGCTCCAAGATCAGCTAGAAATTTCAAAACACTTAAATTTGAGTTTGCTTTCACCGCATAACAAATGAGAGATTTTCTAGCAAAAAATGCATTCTTTAGTGCTTCATAGCGATTTTTTATATGGTTAAAATCATAAATGTAAAGTGGGGTTTTGTATCTACTTGCAAGCTCTTTAAAATCCATAAAATAGCCTTTATTAAAATAGCTTGATTTTACAAAAAGCTTACCAAAATTTGGCTTAACGATGCGATTTTATGAGATAAATGGCGTATGCAAAAAGTAAAATAACTGGCAAAACTATGCCAATCTCTGGCAAGATTACGGAAGTTTGTGCAAATTTTGCAAGAATAAAGAGCAACCCCCAAACGACAAGAGTTATCACAACAAAAATAAAAGTCGAAAGTGCAAGATTAAAAAATCTACCAGTTACAGGCAAATGATAGTAAAAAATGAGCAACAAAAATGGTGCAAAAAATGGTGCGATAGCAAGGTTGTAAAAAGCTGTTTTTGCGCTATCAAGGCCGATGCCTTCATTCTTAAATGTCTTTATAAAATTTATCGCATCTGGGATATTAAATTTTGAGTTTTCAACACTAGCAGCGCTTTCAATACTCTTTGGCTTAAAGCCTTTTAATGCATCTAAGCTATCACTTTGTATTTTATTAAAACCAGCTTCACCAAGCTCTAAAATTTGCGGCAAAAGAGTTTGATTAACATCTTTTAAAATCCACTCATTGTCTTTAAAATTAGCATGATTTGCAAATGTAGTTGAGAGTAAATTTGTGCCATTTATCTCAAAAATTCTAACATCATTTGCTATTTGATTAACAGAATTTAGCTCCTTTATGTAGATAAATTTGCCTTCAAATTTTAAAAATGAATCATTTGTGCTTTTTGAAAAAGCCGTATTTTTAGCGATACTTTTTTGATAGTCGTGTGCATAGGCAAATGGAGTAAAATTTAAGCCGACATAAAAAATAGTTACAAAAAGTGCAATAAAAAATGGTGGAAAAATTAAGCTATTTTTGCTAATGCCAAGTGCATAAAAACTGATTAGCTCGTTTGAGCGAACCATATTTACATGTAAAATTATTAGTGCAAAAATGAGCGAAAGTGGCAAAACATAGCCAATAGCGCTAAGCGATGTAAGCCCAACATAAAGGAGCTGAAGGTTAGCAGATGGCGGCAGATCTTTTAAATTTGTAAGTAGATCGATTCCGACATAAAATAGTTCAAGCGCTAAAAATACGATAAGAAAAGATTTTATATAGACCCAGCCAACGTATCTGGCGTATAGTTTCATTTGATAAGACCTTTTTTTATCGTAAATTTTTGCGAAATTTCATTGATGTCACTCTTTATTAGCTCGCAAACTGCATTTTTTGTGTAGGCTAAAATTTCATCTAAAGCCTTTTTTTCTTCATCACTAAACTCTCCAAGGACGAAATTTTTAGCATCACCAAGGTGTCCAATGCCAATACGCACCCTTTCGTAGTCGTTGCCTATTAATCCATCGATTGATTTTATGCCGTTATGCCCGCCACTACTGCCGCCTTTTTTAAATTTAACTGCACCAAAACTAAGATCAAGGTCATCGTGTATTACGATTATTCTATCTGGTTTATAAAAATCTTTGACCGCTTTTACACTTTGTCCTGAGAGGTTCATAAAAGTTGTAGGTTTTAGCAAGATAATGTCGTTAAATTTAAAAACTTCGCCTTGGAATTTGGCTGAGCTAACATCTTTGTAATTTGAGTCTTTTAGGAGATCTATAAGCATAAAGCCTATATTGTGTCTAGTGTTTTCATATTTGGAGCCAGGATTTCCCAGCCCCGCTATTAGTGTCACAAAAGCCCTTTTTATTTAGCTTTAATAACTCCAAGTACCGCAACACGGTCAGCGTCTACAATAGTAACGCCTTTAGGAGCTGTGATATCACGAACCAAAATAGTATCGTCGATGTCAAGTTTGCTTACATCAACGTCAAATGAATTTGGTAAATTTTCAGCTGTGCATTTTACGCAAAGACGTCTTTTTGATTGGATCAAAACGCCCTTGTTTTTAAGACCAATAGGTGTTCCAACTGGCTTAACTGGAATCATATATTTTGATAAAACGCCTGGAAGTGCTACTTTTAGATCTACGTGTTTAAGATCACTTGTAACAACATCTCTTTGGTAATCAACAATAACGACATTATAAACTTTTCCGCCTACTTTTACATCAAAAGCAAGGCTCTCTTTTTTGCGTGCTTCTTTAATAAAGTCATTTACTTTAAAAGCAGCTGCAACATTCTCTAATCCCTTGCCATAAATGTTGGCGATTAGATAACCATCTCTTCTCAAAGCCTTTGCAGACTTCTTACCGATACTCTCTCTAACGATTCCTTCTAACATCGTTTTCCTTTCATAAAAAAATAGGTGCTGATTTTATCCAATGCTTTATAAATTTCACATAAAGCTTATTTAAGAATGACCACTTTTGCTGTTTATGTATTAGCTTGGGCTTCCTTGTTTAAAGTGATTTCATAATATCATCAAATGCTGACACAAACTGCTTTAAACCATCGCTTAATAAATCTTTATAAACGACATTTATATCTATCTCATTATTTTTTATAATCTGAAAAAAACTTGAGATATTTTCTTTACTAGGCACATTTTTTGCCTCTGCTTTTTCTTTTATAAATTCTTTTATCGTCTCTATTGGTGCTGTATTTATAGAATTTTTATACATTAGCTCTCTAACGTAATAATCCCCTCTTAAACCGCCACCCTTTACGCCTGTGCTTGCAAAAAGTGTTCTTACATTTTCTAGTCCAAAATCTTCAATCAGATGATATATATTTGCAGCATTCATTATGCCAATTTGTCCCGTTGGCAAGCTCTTTGCAGCCATAACCTCATCAAGCTTTCTATCAAATCTACTTACAAAAACACTTATCACACCTTTTGGCATAGTAGTATCTATAAAGCGACTTGTATAAGCCTTACTACCTTCTTTAAATGCTTCAAGACAGTTTTTAGCCTGATCTGGTGAAAATATAAGCGTAGCATTTACACTAATTCCCCTTGCCATAAGCGCGCTCATCGCCTCATAACCATCTTTTGTAGCTGGAATTTTTATCATAACATTTGGCATTGATATTAGATTATAAAGCCTGATACCTTCTTCTATTGTTGCGACTGTATCATCGCTTAAATTTGGATCAACCTCAATGCTTACAAAGCCATCATCGCCGTTTGCATAATTCCTTAACATTTTACATGCGGCGATTTTTATATCTTGAGTAGCCAAAATTTCATAAAGATCTTTTGGGTGGCGTTTATTGCTAGCTTCTATTATCTTTTTATAAGCAGGCGAAGCAAATGCTGTTTTAAAAATAGCTGGGTTACTTGTAGCGCCGTTTATAACATTATTTTCCAATAAAGAGTTAAATTCGCTTTGTAAAAAATTTCTCTCTATAAAATCACACCAAAGAGAGAATTTAGCTTCGTTGTCATACATTAGTTTCTACCTTATAAATTTTAAAATTTCACGCAAGTCTTTAACATCAACACAATGTGTCGCTTCTTTTTTTAAGATATCTTTTGCACAAAATGCAATGCTAAGGTCGCACTTTCTAAACATCGATATGTCATTGGCCCCGTCCCCAACACACATTATCTCGTCCTTGCCTAGATTTAATAGTCCACACAAGCGGTCAATCATATCTCCCTTTGAACTACTAAACATCATTTCTCCGCCAACTTCACCACTTAAAATTCCATCTTTATGATGCAAGATATTTGCAAAATTTGCATCAAAATTAAGTTTTTTTTGCATTACATCGGTTGCATTGTGAAATCCACCGCTAAAAACCACGACTTTGATACCTTTTTGCTTTAAAGCTTCTATTAGCTCGCCAGCTCCTGGCATTATGGGTAAATTTTTGCAAATTTCATTTACTTTTAAAAGTGGCAATCCTTTTAAAAATTTTACTCTTTTTGTAAGACTTTCAAAAAAATCAAGCTCACCGTTCATCGAACGCTTAGTTATATTAGCTACTTCTTCACTAGCATTATTAGCGGCGGCGAGAATATCTATCGTCTCGCCGTCCATTATTGTAGAGTCAAAGTCAAAAACACAAAGTTTTATCAAGCTATACCCTAAAAATCACGTTTTAAAAGACTTTCGACCTTTAAGATCGTAAGGATATTTTGGTCGCGCTTTCCGATACCATAAATCATGCCTTTGTCTTTTACCAAAGTCTCTGGTGGCGGATCGATCCTATTACGGTCTATTCTGATGGCCTCCGTCAAGCGGTCTATCACAAAGCCAGCGATATTATCCGCATCTTTCATAACGATATATCTTGTGCTTGGGCTTTGTTTTGTGACATTTAGTGAAAAACGCTTACGCAAATCAATAAGCGGAATAACATTTCCACGTAGGTTAAACACACCAAGAACGTAATCAGGTACACTAGGAACACGTGTATATTCAATAGGTTTGATTATCTCTTGGATATTTAAAATAGGTATTGCGTACTCTTCCTCACCGACAACAAATCCTACTAGCTGAACTATATCCTCATTATTTTTTAACTCAGGACCATTCATTTGCTGTTTTTGTTTGCTTAAAACTTGATTTAGTTTATTGTTCATCCCTTACCCCTAAGCTAATTTTATATTCTTTCTAACGACATTTTCTAAGTACTCGGCTGAATATGGTTTTGTAATATACTCAGTCATTCCAACTTCTACGCCACGCAATCTATCTGTTTTTGAAGTCCTTGATGTAACAGCAATAAGTGGTAAATTTCTATACTTAGAGTATTTTCTAATTTCGCCAGCCAGTGTATATCCATCCATTCTTGGCATCTCAATATCTATCAAAATCGCATCAAAGGAGTGTTCTCCAGATTTTACGATATTTAATGCCTCAACACCGTTTGTGGCTTCTATTATTGTTACCCCGGTTGGTTCAAGCGCTTTTTGCATGATAGTTCTATCCATTTTTGAGTCATCGACTATCAAGACTTTATAATCGCTTGGTTTTTCCTTTGCTTTTGTGCTATCTTCTATTTCGGCTCTAATATCTACCTTGATATCTTTTGCCATCTCCATCATAGCACCAACGTCAATAATCAATGTCACACGGCCATCACCTCTAATAGTCGCACCGGCAATACCTGGGATATTTTGTAAATAATCGCCCATTGATTTAATAACAATCTCTTCTTGCCCAACCAAAGTATCGACGATAATACCTAGTTTTGCTTCAGCAACACCGATTATTACGACATAAGTTTGATCTCCACCATCAAAAGCTTTTTCAACACCAAATACGTCAGAAAGTCTAACAAGAGACAAGACTTCATCTCTTAGCCTTAGTACATTTTTGCCATCGATCGTGTAGATATCATCAATCGGCACGCGAACAGTTTCAAGAACGCTAGCAAGTGGAATAGCATAAAATTCTTCTTGCGTTCCAACTAGTAGTGACTGAATAATCGCAAGTGTGAGTGGAATTTTAAGCTTCATAACCGTACCTTTTCCAACTTCACTTTCAATATCAATGATGCCGTTTAGCTTTTCAATATTTGTCTTAACAACGTCCATACCTACACCACGACCAGATACGTTTGTGACCTTTGCCGCAGTTGAAAATCCTGGTCTAAAGATAAGACCAAATGCCTCTTTTTCACTCATCGCATCAGCTTCGCGTTCAGTGATGATGCCTTTTTCTATCGATTTAGATTTAAGCATATCCGCATCTAGACCCTTACCATCATCAACTATCTCAACAACGATGTGATTGCCTTCATTGTAAGCTTTTAGTTGAACAAGGCCTTTTTCTGGCTTACCTGCTGCCTTTCTTGTCTCAGGATCCTCGATACCGTGATCGCATGAATTTCTGATGATGTGCACTAGCGGATCGCCGATCTCTTCTACGATTGACTTATCAAGCTCAGTCTCTTCACCTGAAATTTCAAGATCGATTTGCTTACCAAGGTCGCGGCTAAGATCGCGTATCATACGTGGGAATTTATTAAAGACTTTTGCTATTGGAAGCATTCTTGTCTTCATAACGGCAAGCTGAATATCAGTCGTAACTAGACTTAGGCTTGAAACTACTTGATTTAGCTCTTCAAGGAATTTCTCACCCTCATATCTCTCTTCCACGTCATCATAAATTTTTAATAAGCGGTTTTTACCAAGAACAAGCTCGCCGATTAGATTCATCAAGTGGTCAAGTCTTTTTACTTCAACACGTATAGTTTGTTCCTGAGCCACTGCACCGCTACTTGCCGCTGGGACCTTTCTATCTCCATCCTTTTCTTTACTCTCTGCTTTTGCAGCTGGAGCTGAAGTACTACTTGCAGCTGGAGCTATCTCGCTAGGAGATTTTGGAGCTATGCCTTTTGAAGCACGCCTTGCTTGATCCTCAGCCTTCCTAACTTTTAAGAGTCTTTCTATCTCTGCTTCGACTTCAGAGTCGCTTAGCTTTGAAAGCTCAGCATCACCTATCTCTGGTGCTTCTTCGGCAGGCGCGGCTGGCTCTGGCTCTTTTGCTGGCTCTGGCGTTGGCTCAGCTACTGGCGTGGCAGAAGCTTCAGGAGCTGCTGCTGGAGCTTCACCTTCAGAAATTTGAGTAAGTCTTGAGCAAATGTTTTTAATATCAATGCCAGCAGCTGTATCATTTCCATGATCTCTAATGCTGCTTAACAAACCTTTCATCATATCAACTGACTCAAGAACTACGTCCATAATGTCTGGAGTGATCTTTAGCTCGCCTTTTCTAGCTTTATTTAAAACATCCTCCATATGGTGAGTCAGCTCTGTTAAAACATCAAAATTTAAAAAGCTTGAGCTACCTTTTACTGTGTGAGCAACACGGAAAATTCTATTTAATAATTCCAAATCTTCAGGATTTGACTCAAGCTCAACAAGGTCGTGATCTATCTGCTCAATAAGTTCGAAAGCTTCTATTAAAAAGTCTTCCATTATTTCTTTCATATCATCCATGTTTCACCTCATTTTGCAGATTTAGAATGTGCTTCAATAACTTTTAGCACTTCTTGATAAAATATACTCGCATCAAATTTTGTAAGATACGCCGCACCACCAGCTTCTTTGCTCTTGATTTCACTAAAATCATTACTCAATGAGGAGTTAAATACTATTGGTACTTCTTTAAATCTTTCATCATTTTTAAGAGTTGAAGCAAAGCGGTAGCCATCCATCTGTGGCATTTCGATATCACTTAAGATAACTCTAAGCTCTCTTGATAGGTTATCTCCGTATCTTTGATAAAGCTCTTCCATTCTCTCCAAGCCCTCAACGCCGTTTTTAGCCTCAACTACGCTAAGTCCCATTTTCTCAAGTGCGTCTTTTACTAGCTTTCTAGCAGTCGAGCTATCATCTAAAACCAAAGCAGCACCTTTTAATTTTTGATCATCTGTTACATCAAATTCGATCTTTGGTGAGTAAATTCCAAGCTCTTCTACTATGCTTTCAAGATCAAGAATAAGCAAAACTTCATCATTTTCTATTCTTGTTACGCCTGTTATTTTGCCTTTATCTAAAGCGCCAGAGCCTGAAGCAAAATTTGCAGGCTCGATATCTTTCCAGCTTATGCGCCTGATCCTTTTTGCCTCATGGACGATAAAACCGATCAAAATACCACTAAACTCAGCAATAATAACACGTGGCTTTATAACTACGCCTTCAGTTGGCTCGATAATATTCATCCATCTTGCCAAATTTATGACAGGGATCACCACGCCCCTTAAATCAAAAATTCCCTCGATATACTCGGGAACGCCAGGAAGCTCTGTAAGATTTGGCATCTTAATGATCTCCCGCACCTTTGCGACATTGACTCCGTATATTCCTTCATATACTTTGTTTTCGGTCTTTTTAAAGATACGAAAATCAACAAGTTCCATCTCGTTTGAGTCCGTTTTTAGTACGTTATCTCCAAACATCAATGTCCTTTCAAACTCATTTTGAGCAAATTTAATTTTTGCTGGGCGTATTCTACAACAAAATAACTTTGCTCACATGCAAAACAAGGTAAATTTATATAAAACTTATCGTAAATGTTAAATTGCTCGCCTTGATGATAGTGTCCTTCTATCACAATACCAGCCTCATATCCTTGCAAATGCTTGCCCATTAACTCCTTAAAATTAGGAATTTTATAGTCTAAATTTTTATTGGTAAGTTTGGCTAGTATCGCTTTTGATATTTTAAAATTTAAAAATTTATCCAAAGCATTCATAAATTTTAAAAACCATCTAAGGCGCAAAAATCTAAGTGCATATTTATCTACAAAAGGTAAGAATATATCACCATGTGCGATCTGGACGCGCTCTTCATTGATCGTTTTAAAATTTGCTGGCTGATCGTAAATATCATAAACCCTAACGCTTTTATAGCACAGCATCTCACGCTCATCCCAAATTTCTCTTGTTTTATTAAATAAATTTGAAAGTCTAAAATCGTGATTGCCCTCGAAGTAAAAAATTTCTACCTTTTGTGAAATTTTATTGATAAGGCTTAAGTGCTCAGAGTAAAATTCTATTGTATATTCGCCCTCGCCCGTTAGAAAATCAAACATATCACCTAACAAAAAAATTTGTGGCGGCTCTTTGATCTCCCCGCTATCAATGGCTCTTAAAAATTTTAAAAAGCCATTTCGGTTTACATTTTCATGCGCATCAGCTATAAAGATCGCGCCTTCTTTTATAACTGGGGCATATAGATATTCACTCAAATTTTGCCTTAATTAAAAAATAGCAGAGCCAAAAAGCAGTTTCTAGCTCTTTGCATCATCTTCTTAGTCAAATTTTATAGGCTTATAGCAAATTTTTACGATCTCAACGTCGCTTCTACCTTTTGGTAAATTTAGCACTACCTCATCGCCCTCAGCCTTACCCAAAAGCTGCTTTGCAAGAGGTGAGTTTATCGAGATATAGCCTTTATCGATGTCGCTTTCACTAATGCCAACTATCGTATATGTATGCTCTATTTCGGTCTCTTCGTCCATTATCGTCACACTCGAGCCAAACCTAACTCTATCGTGCTCATAACTACTTGGATCGATCACTTCAGCATTTGCTAGAAGCGCGCTTAGCTCAGCGATCCTAGCGTCTATAAAGGCTTGCTTTTCTTTTGCTGCGTGATACTCAGCATTTTCTTTTAGATCGCCGTGGCTTCTTGCGATATCTATCTCTGTTACGATTTGAGGGCGTTGCACCAGCCTTAGATCTTTTAGTTCAGCTTCTATCTTCTCGTATCCGTGCATTGTCATTGGTTCACTCATTTTTTTACTCCATATTCTTTAAAATTTTTACTACATTTTTACTGCTGCCATGCCCTAAATAAGCCCTTAGTTCATCGCAGCCTTTTAAGAATTTTTGCCTATCGCAGCTCTCATAAGCTCTTAGCAAATTTTCAGCCGTTGCAAACTCTTGGATAAATTCCTCATGAAGTGGCTCTTTGCCCATGAAGTCAAACATTATATTTGCAAGTCCTGCGTGCTTGATCTTTACAAATTTCCTAGCGATAAAAACATCTATGGCTTTTGCCTTGTAAGCTAGCACAAATGGCGTACCAATGAGTGCTGCTTCAAGAGTAGCCGTACCTGAGCAAATAAAGGCAAAATCACTATCATACAAAGCCTCAGGCGTGTTTGAGACGATATCAAAATCGCTCACATCGCCATAAATTTCATACACTTTATCAAGTAAAAATGGTGGCACGACAAGCAGCCTTTTTGCTTCTATCTTTTTAGCAAGCTCTCTATAAACTGGCATCAGCCTTGAAATCTCTGACCTTCTTGATCCCGGTAAAAACGCCACTTTGCCGCTGCTACTTAGACTAGTTTTTTTAAGCTTTATCTCATCCATCAAAGGATGTCCCACGTATGTCGAGCGGCTATAAAATTTAGAGTCAAATGGCAAGATCGAAGCTAGGTTGTCACAATACCTCTCCACAACGCTCACTCTTTTTGGCTTCCACGCCCAAACTTGAGGCAAGATGTAGTATGTCACGGCTACTTTTGCGCCAGCTTCTTTTATCGCCTTTGCAAGCGGCAGGTTAAAGGCTGGACTATCTATTAGCAGCACCGCATCAGCCTCTTTTGCCATCTGGCTCATCACTTTCACTGCCTTTTTCGCCTTAAAAATGAGCGGCAAAACCTCGACAAAGCCCATCGCTGAAAACTCGCTACTTTTCATATATGGCGTGCCAAGCTCTTCGCTAAAAATTCCAATTAGCTCAAATTCGCTCTCGAAATTTTTTAAAATTTCTTTTAAATGCAAATTTGCCGATGGCTCAAGAGCGGAGACTAAAATTTTCATTTACACACTTTCATCAGGTCTTTTTTTGGGGGCATTATACGCAAAAATTCTTTAAATTTTTAAGAAAGCTGTGATAAAATCCAACCCTTTAAAGGATAAAATTTGAAAGAAATTTTGATAACAAATGATGATGGATTTGAGGCGACTGGACTGCTTGCTTTAAAAGAAGCTTTAAGCGAGCTAGACGGCGTAAATGTCACGATCGTTGCTCCAAGCTCAGAAAAATCAGCCTGCGCTCACTCTTTGACACTCACAAGACCGCTTAGATTTATAAAACTTGATGATAACTTTTTTAAACTCGATGACGCTACGCCCAGCGACTGCGTCTACCTCGCACTTCACGCGCTTTATAATAAAAAGCCAGATCTAGTGATAAGTGGCATAAATCACGGAGCAAATTTAGGCGAAGATATCACCTATTCTGGCACGTGCGGAGCGGCGATGGAGGGGGTTTTGCAAGGCATTAGAAGTATCGCTTTTTCGCAGTTTTATGCAAATAATTCACTAAATGAACTTGGCTTTGAGCTAGCAAAAGAGATCGTGAAATTTATCGTGCCAAAGGTGCTAGAGGGTGAAATTTCGCTAAATCAAAGAGAATTTCTAAATGTAAATATCCCGGCTGTAACTAGCAAAAATTTCAAAGGCTACTCCGTCGTCCCAGCTGGCAAACGCACCTACGCAACGCATGCTACGCTTAATCGCAACCCAAGAGGCATCGAGTACTACTGGCTTGGAAACGCCGCACTTGAATATGAAAAAGGCGAGCCAAGCGACATCAGCAAGGTAAATGAGGGCTTTGCCACGATAACGCCCATAAAACTAAACATGACTTCATACGAGAGCTTGGAGAGCTTAAAAGGGAAATTTGATGCAAAATGATAGATTTACAAGGATAAGATGGCTCTTTGGTGAGGATGGTTTTAGCAAGCTTCAAAGCGCAAAAGTGCTAGTTTGCGGAGCTGGAGGCGTTGGTGGGATGTGCGTGGATGCGCTTGCTAGAAGCGGGGTCGGAAGCATCACGCTGATCGATAAAGACATCTTTGATGTGACAAATCAAAACCGCCAAATTTACAGCGAAAATGTAGGCGGTGTAAAGGTGGAGGAATTTGCCAAAATTTATCCTTGCATCACGCCTATACAGACGCTGATTACGCCTGAGTTTATTGCTGGATTTGACTTTAGTAAATTTGACGTGGTGATCGATGCGATCGATGATATCACTGCTAAGATCGCCCTTGCAAATGCGGTAGATCCTAGCAAATTTATAGCCTCGATGGGCGGTGCAAAAAGGATCGATCCAACTAGGATAAAGGTGGCTAGCGTGTGGAAAACCTCGGTCGATCCGCTAGCTAGAAAATATAGATATGAGCTCAAAAGATCAGGCTTTAGCGGTAAATTTGACGTGGTCTTTTCAACAGAAGAGCCACTTTGCAAACCACTTGGCAGCTTCATGGGTGTGACTGCTTGCTTTGGGCTAAATTTAGCCTCACTAGCTGTTAAAAAGATAGTTGGGCAGTAAGTCAAAAATTTATTCTACAAGCAAAATTTCAAATAAGAGCTGGTATTTTGTGGATATAAATTTAGTAGCCAGCTCTACAAAACACGAATTTAACAATTCAAGATGAAAATCTAGCAAATTTTAAAATTTACAAGCGAGCATATCACGCTTCTAAATTTAGTGGCGAATGTTTATGAGTCCTAAAATTAGTAAGTTGCTAAGGCGAGTGAGTAAGATTTTAAAATTTGCCAAGATAGTAAAAATTCTATTTTTTAAATAAAGGCTTTTAATTTTAAAAATTTATATATTTTTTGGATTAAATTTAAAATAGCCAGCTGCAAATTTAACAGCCAGCTAAAATTTTAGTTTTTATGTATGCGAAGGTAGCTATTTAGTGCGCCAACATAGGCTTTTGCACTTGCCATCATAGTATCTATGTCAAGTCCATGGCCTATTACAGCCGTTTTGCCCTCAAACTCGACCTTTACATCAACCTTTGCAAGTGCATCCTTGCCTTGAGAAACAGACGCCACTTTATAGTCTTTTAGCGTGCCACTAATGCCACTAATGCGATCAACTACCTTAAATATCGCATCAGCAGTACCATTTCCTAGAGCTGAGTCGCTAATAATCTCATCATTGTGTTTTATGCTAATTGAAGCACTCGCAAGGCTTCCACCGCTACTTTGAAGAAGAGCCGTGATCTCATAAGCTTGTGGAATTTTTGTAATCTCTTCAGCCACAAGAGCCCTAATATCATCATCAAATATCTCTTTTTTCTTATCAGCTAGCTCTTTAAATTTTTCAAATGCCTTATTAAGAGCATCGCTATCAAGGTCAAATCCAAGGCTAGCAAGCTTATCTTTAAACGCGTGGCGACCACTATGCTTACCTAAAACAAGAGAATTTTTCTCAAGGCCTATACTCTCAGCGCTAATTATTTCATAGGTCTCTTTGTGTTTTAGCACGCCGTCTTGATGTATGCCACTCTCATGAGCAAATGCGTTTTTACCAACGATAGCTTTGTTTGGTTGAGGCTCAATGCCTATAATACTAGCAATCAGTCTTGAAGTTGGATAAATTTCTTTTGAGATAATGTCTGTATAAAATGGAGCAAAGACGTCTTGGCGGGTTTTGATAGCCATCACGATCTCTTCAAGTGCAGCATTTCCGGCGCGCTCACCTATGCCATTTATCGTACCTTCGACCTGCCTTGCACCAGCTTTTATGGCCGCTAACGAGTTTGCTGTAGCCATGCCTAAGTCATTGTGATTATGCACAGAGATTATTGCTCTATCGCCTACAAATTTTACTATTTCACTAATGCGAGCAGTTATCTCTTCAGGATATAAATAACCAACCGTATCAGGGATATTTAAAGTTTTTGCACCCGCATTTATGGCAGCATCACAAATTTCTTTTAAAAAGCTCATTTCACTTCTGCCAGCATCCTCACAGCTAAACTCTACATCATCGCAAAAAGTTTTTGCGTATTTTATAGACTCGACTGCACGTTTTATTACTTCATCTGGGCTCATTTTTAGCTTGTACTCCATATGAATTGGACTTGTCGCTATAAATGTATGAATTCTCTTATTTTTAGCTGGAGCCAATGCCTCGCCAGCTGCCTTGATATCACGCTCAACTGCGCGTGCAAGAGAGCAAACCGTGATATTTGAGGCTTGCTTTGCTATTTGATTTACCGCATCAAAATCCCCTGGGCTTGCTGCCGCAAATCCAGCCTCCATAACATCCACGCCAAGCCTTTCAAGCTGAAGTGCGATCTGTAGTTTTTCAGCTGTATTCATCGATGCGCCAGGGCTTTGCTCACCATCTCTTAAAGTCGTATCAAAGATTATAATTTTATTCTTATCCATTTTTGTCCTTTTTTATTTTTTATATTTAAATTTTAAATTTAATGAGTTAAGTAAAGAGAAATTTGCTACCTAAGTAGCAGCAGTAGAGAGTTTTTGATTTCGATTTTTGGTAAAAATTTACGTGATTTTATGACGCCATTTTCGCTCATTCGCTCTCCTTTTTTTTGGAATTTTTACTAAACATTATAGTGGCCCTTACTATGCCATAAAGCATATAGACGCTCATAACCAAAGTCGCACTTTCAAATGGATATAGATAAAGCATCGAAAATGCAACTACAAGAGCTACTAAAATTCTTATCACATGGGTTTGTTTTAAATTTATTTTTTTAAAGCTCGGATAGCGAATGTTGCTAACCATTAAAGCTGCCAAAATAGCTTCAAGTAGCATCAAGCACCACTCAAATCCTTCTAAAAAAGTATAGTCGATATAAATACCAACCCAAAGTACGCTCACAATAGCTGCTGATGGTATAGGAAGTCCGATAAAAACATTTGGCTCATATGTGCCAGTAGTGACATTAAAACGAGCAAGCCTAATAGCTCCAAAAACCACAAACATAGCAGCTATAAGTGCCCCAAATCTGCCAAAATTTTTACCAATAGTCAAATAAAATAAAATCGCTGGCGCTACACCAAAAGCAACAAGATCTGCAAGGCTATCAAACTCTACCCCAAATTTACTAGTTGTCTTTGTAAGTCTAGCCACACGCCCATCAAGTCCATCTAAAATAAGCGATAAGATTATATAAATAATGGCTTTAAAATAGTTGCCTTGAATAGATGAAATAATGCTAATAACACCCAAAAAAGCGCTAGCTGCTGTAAATAAATTTGGCAAGATATACATTAGTTGCATCTTTTGTATGTTATTCATCTCTTTTTCCCTCTTCAAAATATCCCAAAAGTGAAGCAGCCTTTACGCTTTCTCCGACGCTTACACATATTTTAGTATCTCTTGGTAGGTATAAAATCACCTCACCACTTCCTAAAAAACCAAATTTTCTAGATGCTTTCAGGCTAGTAACATTTGAAATTTCTAAACTTCGACTGAAAGCTCCAGCTATAATTTTCATAACAAATTTTATATTTTCTTTTTCAAAGCGAATAATAGCTCTTTCATTTAAAAATTCTGAAATTTTCATAGCTTGGCATAAGAATAAGCCATGTCTTTTGCGTATTTCAGCTACTTTTACATCACTTACAGCCCTTAATGTACCAACATCAAAAAAAGATTTTTTTATGACGATCTTAGCTATTTCATTATTATCAAAATTTGAAGCACTGATCTCTTTTATCTTACCATCAATCGGCGATAGTAAAGCCAATTTATCATCAGAAAATGGCTCTCTCTCAGGATCTCTAAAAAAATAAAGTCCCAAAAAAAGTAAAATAGCAAAAAAAAGTGGCAAGATCCCAAACAGCAAAGATAAAACAAATAAAATTAGAAAAAATAATATAAATTTATATCCTGCTTTCGCGATATAGCCACTCATTTTTATTCCTCTTTTTTACTCTTTTCGTCTTCTTCTATCTCTACGAGTCTGCTCTCTAGACTATTTTCGATCTCGTAGTTTTTAATGATCTCTCTAACTCTTTTTCCTTCGATTGTTTCTTCTTCATAAAGTGCTGATACCATATTTTCAATAGCACCTTTATAAATTTCAAGCAAACCAAGCACAGCAGTGTATCTTTCATGAAGAAGCGTTTTTACAAACTCATCAACCTTTTCAGCCATCTTATCACTATAGTCTTTGATACTTTGACCGCCATTTAAAAACGTAGCACGTTGTTTTTCAAGCACCATAAGACCAGCAACATCACTCATACCATACATACTAACCATAGCTTTTATGATATCAGTCGCACGCTCTAGGTCGTTGCTAGCTCCGGTTGAAATTTCTTTAATAAACACCTCTTCAGCTGCTCTACCAGCCAAAAGTACATCTACTTCTGCTATCAATTCATGCTTTTGCATCATAAATTTATTCTCTTCAGGCGTATTTAGAGTATAGCCAAGTGCCGCAAGACCACGTGGTACGACTGAGACTTTTGTTACCCTTTTTGCACCTTTTGTTAGCTCAGCTATCAAGGCATGACCGCACTCATGATAAGTGACGATTCTTTTTTCTTTTGGATTTACGCGGCGAGACTTTTTCTCAAGTCCAGCGATCGATCTCTCAACGGCCTCCACAAGATCGGCCTGCTCGACAAAGGTCTTTGACTTACGTCCTGCAAGAAGTGCTGCCTCATTTATGATGTTTTCAAGATCAGCGCCAGCTAAACCAGTAGTAAGCCTTGCGATATCTTCGATATTTACATCTTTGCCAATCTTTACATCTTTCATGTGAACTTTTAAGATGTCGCAGCGTCCTTTAAAATCAGGTTTATCAACAAGCACTTGCCTATCAAATCTACCTGGCCTTAAAAGCGCAGCGTCCAAAACTTCAGGTCTATTTGTAGCCGCTATAACGATAACTGGCGACTTATCCGCGTCAAAGCCATCCATCTCAGAAAGAAGCTGATTTAGCGTTTGCTCTCTCTCATCGTTGCCACCCATTGGACCAGAATTTCTACTTTTACCGATCGCATCAATTTCATCTATAAAAACGATCGCTGGAGCCTCTTTTTTAGCATTCTCAAAAAGATCTCTAACTCTGCTTGCGCCAACGCCAACAAACATCTCTATAAAGCTTGATGCTGATATAGAGAAAAATGGCACACTAGCCTCGCCCGCAACTGCTCTTGCAAGAAGTGTTTTACCAGTACCTGGAGGGCCAACTAGCAAAATTCCTTTTGGAATTTTTGCCCCAAGTCTTAGATATTTATCAGGACTTTTTAGATAATCAACTATCTCTTGAACCTCTTCTTTTGCCTCTTCGACACCTGCAACATCGTCAAACTTAACTTTTGGTTTTTCAGAATTTATAAGTTTTTTTGCACTTCCTATGCCAAGTATGCCGCCGCCAATGTTCTTTTGCATACGACTAGCAATAAACATCCAAATAGCAAAAAATATAAATACCGGGATGATCCATGAAAATATAAGATCACCAAACCAGTTATTTTCGCTATAAACGCTGTAAGTTATGCCATTTTGCTCAAGTATGCCAATGAGTGTTGGATCATTTATACGTTTTGCGAGGTAGATGGTTTTGTCACTACCTATGCCTTTTATGGTAGTCTCTGAGATAGCAACCTCATTTAGTTGCTTATTTTTTAACATATCTTTAAACTCAGAATAAGCTACCATTTTACTCTGAGCATTGCTATTTAGCCCAAAAGAGCCACCAAGTCCGTCTCCACTAAAGCTTCTAAAAGCTAAAACTATAACTATTGCGAAAATGGCAAAAATGAAAATAGGATTTTTATTAAAAAAACCGTTATTATTGCCATTATTTTGGTTATTATTTTGGTTATTCATCTATTTCCTTATAAACAAAGCTACTCCAATCGTTACTTTGTTTTATCTCAATTAGCTCCAAATCCTTAAACGTATCTTTAATCCTATCTTCGTACTTGTTTAAAATTCCTGACAATACCAAGTAGCCGCCTTTTTTAAGCGATTTTTTTAAGTCATTTGAGAGCATAAAAATGACATCAGCAATGATATTTGCTACGACAATGTCATATTTTTGCTCTAAATTCGCGATAGAGCCTGTCCAAATTTTATTAAATTTAACCTCATTCAACTCGGCGTTGCTAAGTGAGCTTTGCGTGGCTTGCTCGTCTGTATCACAAGCATCTACCTTACAGCCAAGCTTTGCCAAGGCAATACTTAAAATTCCACTTCCGCAGCCCACGTCTAAAGCAGTGTCGCCACTTTTCGCATATTTTTGTAAAAGTTGTAAGCAAGAATTTGTACTTTCATGGTGCCCTGAGCCAAAGGCTAGAGCTGGGTCGATTATGATATTTGTTACGCCATTAAGTGGCTCTTCCCAGCTAGGTCTAACATAAATTTTATCAACCAAAATAGGCTTAACTGCCTTTTTATATTCGCCTAGCCAGTCTTTATTTTCTTTTAAATTAAGAGAAATTTTTAAATCATTTGAAATTTTACGAACACTAGAGAGCCCTTTTGCATACTCTTCGATACCCCAAGCTATATCTCTTAGATCATACTCTTCCCTGATGATGATCTCGTGATCTAGCTCTTCAACACAGGTAACTCCAAAAGAGAAAACTAGTTCTAAAATTTCATCATAAAAATTTGATGTTTTTATGCTTAATTCGTAAAATTTATCTTTCATTAACCAAGAACGTCTTCAAGCTTCTCTTTTAAAACTTGTGGCGTAAAAGGCTTAACGATGTAGTTATTAACACCTGCTTTTAAAGCTGTTATAACTTCGGCTTTTCCGCCCTCTGTTGTTACCATTATGATAGGCATATCAACATATTTTTGCTCTGCTCTTACCTTTTTAACAAGTTCAAGACCATTCATCTCAGGCATATTCCAGTCAGTGATAAGAACTTCGATACCTTCATTTTGAGTTAAGATATTCCAGGCCTCAAGACCGTGCTCAGCCTCAAGAATTTCTTGATGTCCTAACCTTTGTAAAGTATTTTTTATGATTCTTCTCATTGTTGAACTGTCATCTACAACCAAAATCTTCACATAATATCCTTTTAGTAAAAATTGCCCTATTCTAGCTAATTTAAATTTATAAAAGCTTTAACGCTATCTAAGTAGTTTAAAGGCCTCTTTTAGGTCAAGTAACCCTTCATAGTAGGCTTTTCCAACTATTACGCCACTAATCTCATTTGTGGCTTTTAGCATCAAAATATCATTTATATCACTCACGCCACCACTTGCTATCGTCTCAAGCTTGCTATTTCTAGCTATTTGCAAGCTAAACTCAACATTGACTCCGCCAAGCATTCCATCCTTGTTAATATCGGTGCAAATCACAGCTTCCACGCCAACATCTGCAAATTTTCTTGCAAGATCAACTGCTTTTATATTTGAGATCTCACCCCAACCTTGCACGGCCACATAGCCATCTTTTGCGTCAATGCCAACTACAACTCTATAAATTTCAGCCATTTTTGCTGTAAATTCTGGATCATGAAGGGCAACTGAGCCAAGGATCACCCTGCTAACTCCAAGGTCCAAATAGCGCTTTATACGCTCTTCATCTCTTATGCCACCACCCACTTGGACGCTTAAATTTGTAGCCTTTGTAATCTTTTCAATTGTTTTAAAATTTATCGTCTCTCCAGCAAATGCACCATCTAAATCAACCACATGAAGCCATTTTGCGCCATAATCTTCAAATTTCTTAGCAAGTTCACTTGGCTCGTTGCTATAAATTTTTGCACTTTGCATAAGACCTTTGCTAAGTCTAACCGCTTGTCCCTCTTTTAAATCAATCGCTGGAAAAATTTCCATCATAACCTCGCAAAATTCTCTAAAATTTTAAGTCCAGCTTCATGACTTTTTTCTGGATGAGGCTGAAAGCCAAAGATATTTTCATGCCAAACCGCACTTGTAAATTCATATCCATAAGTCGTCTTTGCCAGTGCAAATTTATCATCACAAACCACGTGATAGCTGTGTACAAAATATAAATACTCAAGCTTTTTTAGTCCTAAATTTAATGGGCTATTTTGCTTAAATTCCAAAGCGTTCCAGCCAATGTGAGGTATTTTTAATGGCTTATCGAAATTAGTTTCATTAAATTTTACGACCTCTCCAGGCAAAAGAGAAAGCCCCTCATGCTCGCCAAACTCAAAGCTTCGCTCAAATAAAAGCTGCATACCAAGGCAAATACCAATAAAAGCTTTACCGCTTTTTACAGCTTCTTTTACGGCTTCGTCCATGCCGTTATTTTTTAGCTTTGTCATCGCCTCACCAAAAGCTCCAACGCCTGGCAAAACAATGTGCGAATACTCTTTTAAATTTTCAGGCTTACTTACTAAGGCACATTTTTTGTCAAGAAAATCAAAAGCATTTATCACACTTTTGATGTTTCCAGCCCCATAGTCAATTATCGCTATCATTGTTCTTTGCCTCTAATTAGCCTTTTAAATTTAGTGCATGATTAAACTCTGGCACGATCACCTTAAGAGCAGGTGCGATCTCATTATCCTCAAGCTGTAAAAGCTCACTTATCTGCGAGTTTAAAAGCACTAAATCGTAAGGCTCTGAATGCGTTACAAAGATCGATTCATATTTTGTTTGCACATCGTCTTTGTTGATAAGTAGCTCTTCATAAAGCTTCTCGCCTGGTCTAAGACCCACAAATTCTATGCCCAAATGCTCTTTATTTGAAAGAAGAAGCATCTTTTTAGCAAGATCGACGATCTTAACAGGCTCGCCCATATCAAGTACGAAAAGCTCTCCACCTTTTGCGATAGAGGCTGCTTGAAGGACTAGCTGACAAGCTTCTGATGTAAGCATAAAGTATCTTGTGATCTCTGGGTGAGTGACGCTTAGTGGCTTATTTGCAGCGATCTGCGCTTTAAATTTAGGTATGACAGAGCCGCTTGAGCCAAGGACGTTACCAAAGCGAACGCAAACTATCTCGCATACACCTGCTTCATTTGAATTTAGTGCGTAAAGCTCGCAAACACGCTTAGTTGTACCCATTATGTTTGTTGGGCGCACAGCCTTGTCTGATGAGATCATGACAAATTTCTTAACGCCATATTTTTTAGAAATATCGACTGCATTTTTTGTGCCAAGGATGTTGTTTTCAACTGCTGAGCGAGGATTTAGCTCGCAAAGTGGCACGTGCTTATATGCAGCCGCGTGGATAACGATCTCGGGTTTAAAGTCAGCAAAAACTTCTTCAAAATCCTTTAAATTTGTGATATTTACAAGCTTGCTAATAGTTCTTTTATCTTTTGTATCTTCGCCTATTTTATAAAGGTTAAACTCGCTGTGCTCGACCATTACAAGCTCACTTACACCAAATTTTAAGCATTGCTTACAAATTTCACTTCCTATGCTACCGCCAGCTCCAGTGACAAGCACTCTTTTATCTTTTAAGAAATTTGAAATAGCCTCTGGATTTAGGTCTTTTGGCTTTCTAGCAAGTAAGTCTTCGATTGAGATATCCTTGATCGGCTCATTTTCGATAAGAGAGAAGAGCTTCATATCTCTTATGCCATATCCGCTTAGCTCATCAACTAAGGCTTGAAGCTCATCTTGATCTAGCGCAAGCGCAATGATAGCGGTCTTTGCATCATAATCTTTTATAAGGCTTGGTATCTCTTTTTTATCTTGCACTAAAAAACCATCACAATAAGTACCAACAAGATCACTCCTGCCATCTACCACTCCAACCGCGTAGTAGTCAAGATACCCTTGTTTTAAGCCACGCAAGACGTGAAGCGCTTTTGACGTTGCGCCTATAACGATACAAGGCTCACCTTTGTGAGGTTTGTTTGAAAAGTCAAGCACCATGCGTTTTGAAATTCTTAAAAGCCCAACAAGTAAGCATGAAATAAGAAGATCAATGAAAATAACGCTTCTTGGATATGGATTTAAAAAATCTTGAATGATAAAAAAAACGATCGTAAATAAAACCGCTGAGCAAACGTGAGCTAGGAAAATTTTCCTTGCTTCGTTTAATCCAAAAAACCTCCACGGCACCTTGTAAATTTTAAACATCCACATGAAAAATAGTTTAAAAACGATCAAAAATCCAGCCGTTACAAAAAGCCCTTGCACGTAGATATCTGGGATGTCGGCGTTAAATCTTAAAAGATAAGCCACATATATCGAAAAGATAAATATAAAAACATCGCCAAGAAGGAAAAATACGAGCCTTTTTAACTTCGTTGCATGAAACATTTACGCATTTTCCTTGACTATTTTTATCACTCTTTCTTGTGTCTGTTCGCTCATATCGCTGCCACTTGGCAAGCAAATTCCTCTTGAAAATAGATCTTCGCTATATCCATCTATAAAGCTTAACGCACCCTTAAAGACAGGCTGCAAGTGCATAGGCTTCCAAAGTGGGCGACTCTCAATATTTTCATCTGCTAGTGCTTTGATAACTTTTAAATGTGCATCTTTTTTAGCAAAAACGCCAGTTGTGAGCCATCTGTTACCACGAGAATTTGGCAGTTCTGGCATAAATTCTAAAATATCGCCAAGCTCTTTTTCATAAATTTCAAAGACTCTTCTCTTTTGCTCGACTCTTTTTTCCAAAACTTCCATCTGAGCCACGCCAATAGCACCTAGTACATTGCTTAAGCGATAGTTGTAGCCATAGTCTTTGTGCTCGTAGTGAAGCAGTGGCTCTCTAGCTTGAGTGCTATAAAATCTAGCTTTTTCTACAAATTCCTTGTCGCCAACTAGCATACCTCCGCCTGAAGTGGTGATTATCTTGTTGCCGTTAAAGCTATATGCACCCATCACGCCAAATGTGCCAAGCGCCTTACCGCCGTAAAATCCGCCAAGTGCTTCAGCTGCATCTTCAACCAAATCGATGCCCTCATTTTGGCAAATTTCACAAATTTCTTTTATCTTTGAAGCTTGGCCGTAAAGATGAGTGACGACTAATGCCTTTGGCTTTTTAGGTAAATTTGAGATTGCTTTTTTAAGTAGTTCTGGGCTTAAATTCCAACTCTCATCGCAGTCTATGAATACTGGAGTTGCTTTTTCATAAAGTATAGGCGAGACTGAAGCCATGAAAGTAAAGCTAGAAGCTAGTACAAAATCACCCTCTTTTACGCCAAGGACGCGAAGTGCTAGGTGAAGCGCCGCAGTTCCAGCGCTTAGTGCAAGCGCATCTTTGGCGCCAGTATAAGCCTTTATGCTATCTTCAAATTTATTGACATATTCGCCAAGTGGCGCTATGTAGTTGCTTTCAAAAACTTTTTTTATATATTCCTGCTCTTTTCCACTCATATTTGGTGGAGATAAAAAAACCCTATCCATTTTCATACCTTTCGTGATTTTTTGGCGATTTTAGCACTTATTTTTAAATTTATATCTTAGCGCGCTCACATGCAGGCACGCCATACGCCTTTATGCCGTCCTTTATATCTCTAACGACCACGCTTCCAGCGCCTATGATGCAGTTCTTGCCGATGCTTATGCCTTGAATGACGCTTGAGCCAATGCCAACGTGCGTAAATTCACCCACACTAACGTTTCCAGCAAGGGCTGCATTTGGGCTGATGTGAGCAAATTTGCCTATCGCGCACTCATGCTCTATCACCACACCAGAGTTTATGATAGCGCCCTCTTTTATGCAAGCTTTTGCGTTTATCACGGCATTTGGCATGACGACCACACCTTTTTCTATCACAGCACTTTCGCTCACAACCGCACTTTTATGGATCAAATTTACTATCTCAAAGCCGGCAGCCTCCACCTTTTGGCTGATCTTTTGCCTAGTTTTGTTTTCGCCAATAGCTATTATAATGTCAGCTTTTTCAAGCTCTGGGCTAAATTTACGCTCGCTAGCGTCATCTAAAAAAACTATCTCATCATAGCCATTATTTCTAGCGATGTCAGCTACGACTAGCCCGTGACCGCTTGCTCCGTAGATGTAAATTTTCTTAGTTTTTGCCATTAAATTTCTCCGTCGTCGCCTGCCCCTCTTTGCTGACACCACTTCGTTTTAGCACCTTTTCGATGGTCTGTAATGCGATCTTTACATCAAGTATAAAGCTTAAATTTTTAGCGTAATAGACATCATACTCAAATTTTTTCTCCCAGCTTATGGCGTTTCTGCCATTTACCTGCGCTAGACCCGTGATACCAGGGCGCACGTCGTGGCGGTGCTTTTGCGTTTCGTTATAGATGGGTAGATACTCAACCAAAAGCGGCCTTGGTCCAATAAAGCTCATATCGCCTTTTAATACGTTAAAGAGCTGTGGTAGTTCATCAAGACTAAGAGAGCGGATCAGTTTGCCAAATCTACCAAGCCTTTGCTCATCTGGCAAGAGCTCTCCATTTGCGTCACGCTCATCACTCATCGTCTTAAATTTATAAATTTTGAAAATTTTCTCATTAAGACCTGGTCTTGCCTGCGTAAAAATGACATCACGACTTACCTTAAAATAGATAAAAATCGCCGTTGCTATGATGATAGGTGACGTTAAAATGAGCAAAAACAAAGCCCCCAAAATATCAATCAACCTTTTTAAAAAATTTCTATACATCTATAAATTTCCTATAAATTTCTATATATCTTTTTGCGATTTGCTTCTCGTCAAACTCGCTAACCGCCCAGTCCCTGCCATTTTGCCCAAGCTTAGCGCAAAGCGCCTCATCGTCAAGCAAAATTTTTATTTTACTGGCAAGATCACTTGCGTCTTTTACCTTGCATAAAAGTCCGTTGTAGCCATCCTTTACTGCCTCGTTGCAGCCTGTCACGTCGCTTGCAACGACTGCTTTTGCCATGCTCATCGCCTCTAAAACCGTTCTTGGAAAGCCCTCTTTGTAGCTAGGAAGTGCTAGCAAATAAGAAGCTTTTAAAAGCTGTGGTATGTCGTTTCTAGCGCCAAGATAACGTACTTTGCCACCTTTTAAAAAGCTCTCATCTGCGGTTGATTTATTGCCAGCAAAGCCCTCGCCCACAAAGACAAATTCGCAGTTTTTGTAGCCATTTAAAATTTCTGCTGCCTCGTAAAATTCTCGAACGCCCTTGTGCCACATGGCTCTTGCGATCATTAAAATGACTTTTTTTTCACCCAAGTCTGCCGCTTGCGTGATAGCTGGGTCAAATTTAGTAGTATCCACGCCGACACTTTTTATGCGGCAAACTTTACTTTTATCTATCAAATTTTTAGAGATCAGATAGTCTGGATCTGCGTCATTTACGAAGATGCAAGCATCAGCCTTTGCAAAGGAAAATTTATAAAGGCTCTCCATAACAAAACGCACAGCCTTTGTCTTAATATCATCGTCTATATAAAAGCTGCCAAGGCCTTCAACTAAATTTATCACATGCTTTATACCAGCGTTTTTGGCAGCAAACGTGCCAAAAACATTTGACTTGTGAGCGCCAGTTTGCAGCAGGTCTAAATTTAGCTCGCCCAAAATTTGAGATAGTTTTTTTGAGTTATTTATGATGGTTAGCGGATTTAGACTGGCTTTGTCAAGCTCGTAAGTAACAGAGTGAAAGCTTTTAGCAAGCTCATCAGTAAAATTTCCTTTTGGAGCGATAGCAAAAACCTCATGCCCCATATCTTTTAAAGCCTGCATAATAGGGCGTCTAAAAAAGTGTATGCTCATGTCAGCGTGGCTTAAAAACCCTATCCTTGCCATTTTTACCTCTTTAATTTATAAATTTTTGCCGCCCCATCAAGTATGACTGGCTCAAAAATTTTTGGATCGTACCTTTCAAGCACAAAAAGCTGGATGTATGCGCTATTTAAAATACTCTCATCAAGGATGATAAACCTACCATAATCTCTCATAAAAATGACAGAAATATTTGAGCTTTCGTTATTTTTATACTCTTTGACATTTAGCTTGCCAGCCTCGTTATAATCAGTCTCTATGAAAGATTTAAGAGGCAAGATATTGCCATCATAGATTAAATTTGTGACATCACTTGTGAGCGTAAATCCACCATTTAGTCTAATGCCATTTTCATTTTGCGAGATCGCTCTTGTGACGATAAAAAGGCCGTTGTTTAAATTTTTACCACTTTTTAGATCAATCTTGCTAAATTGCAAAATGGTCGGAAAAATACCAAGCATCCTATCTGGCAAGTAGTAGTAAATATCCCTAGTCTTTGCTGGTAAGCTAAAATTTGCCTCTTTTATATCGCTAAAAAACTGATCGATGCTTGCATTTCTCTCTTTTAAAATTTGAGCCAAATTGCCATTAAATCGCTCTTTAAAATTTCTCTCTGTGTACTCAACATCAAGTCTTGCCATATTTGCCGAGCTCATCTCGTCGCTTCCAAGCGCAAAGCTCACGGCAAAATTTTCACGTCCAAGGTGCTTTCCACCATCAATGAGCGTCTTAACATCGCTGTAATATCTGATCGGATATCCATAGTCCCACCACGCAACTACGTAGTCCTCGCGCTCTGCGATACTTTTTAGCTTGTTTAAAATTTCAACCTCTTTGTGTACAAAAACGGGCTCAGCCTTGTAGCCATAGACATGAATAAGTGCTGGAGTTAATGCAAGTACGGTTATGACGGCTCTTGATAGGCCTAAAACTAAGCCTTTTAGCTTTAAATTTGAAAGTATAAACTCTACTAAGTAGCCAAAGCCAAGTGCCATGATAGGCACAGCATAAATAGTAAATCTAAGGCCACTTTTAAAGGCTAAAAAGCCAAGTGCTAGCATACCAAGCGAGACGGCAAACGAGCGGTGTTTGTAGCAAAAAAGAGCAACGCCAGCAAGCGAGATCAAAAATGTGATGACATTTGCGCTGATCCTCTCGCAAAATAGCGTAAAATCAACGATGCTTGACTCTTGGATGGTTTGATTGACATTAAAAAAGTGAAAGCTCATGCCACTTAGTTCTGGGCTTCCCCTAAAGACGTAAAATTTAAGCTGAAAGATTATCGGATTTAGTCCGCCACGAATTACAAAAACAATAAAAACAACTGCCAAAATGCCAAGAGCAATTTTTAAATTTATCACCTCTTTTTTAAAGAGGCAAAGTACATAAAAGGCAAATATCACACCAAATTTAAGTGATAGATCAAGGTTTGAAATGGCAAGTAGAAGCAGCGAAATTTCAAGGTAAAAAAGTGGATTTTTCCTATCAAAAATAAGCGTATAAAGTAAAAATAGCCCAGTTAAAATGCTAATAAGCGAAAATGCGCTCGCATACCACCACATATAGATAAGCACGCTTAAAGGTGCGATTATTAGGCTCTTTGCGTCCTTTTTCTCAAGTACTCTAATAAGTCCCCAGACGACAAAGACGCTAAGTGGGATGATGAGCATGTCAGTGTCGTAGTATCCTGCCATAGTGCGGTTATAGTAGCTATTTGCGACCACTGCAAGAAGTGCGGCGATGAAGCCAGCAAATTTTAGCTTATACTCATTTGCGATTAAGATAACTGGTACAGCGACAAGCGATGAGAAAAATACGCTCATATAAATCATCGTCGTCTCAAGCTTGACGCCCAGAAATTTCACGATCCAGTAAGTAAGCGTCGAGAGCGGATAGCCGTAGTAGCTAAGGTCGTTTTCTTGGTGAAAGCCAGCTAGCATGTCTCTTGCCCCCTCGGCAAATGCGTAGCCATCGTTTGTGCTGATCATTAGCTCGTTGTTCCAGAAAAAGACTGGATACTCGCTCGCCCAAAAGACCCAGTAGAGCCTACAAACCATACCAAAAAAGACTGCGACAAATATCATCAAGTATAAAGAGTAATTTTTAAAAAATAAATTTCTATTCATTAGGATTTTCCAAAAAATTTATAAGCTCGCTCGCTATATTTTCACTATCAAAAGATTTAGCCCGATTATACGCAACCTTTTCAAAATTTTGCCTTATCTTTGGCTCGTTAAGCACCTTTATCATCGCCTCTTTCATCGCATTTTCATCATCAACTGGCACCAAGATGCCAAACTCGCTCTCGCCCAAAAGCTCCTTTGCACCGCTTTTATGCTCGGTCGAGATGATAGTTTTTTCACATGCTAGTGCTTCAAGCAAGACATTTGAAAAGCCCTCAAAACGCGAGGCACAAAGCAAGCAAGAGGCATTTTTTATATGTTTAAATGGATTTTTATCAGTGCCAAGGAGCTTTACTCGCTCACCTACACCAAATTTATCTATTAAATTTTGCAGCTCGTCCTTTAAAGGTCCTTTGCCAAGAATGCCAAGCGTGGCGCGAGGGTCGTTAATCGAAGCTATTATTTTTATTAGCATAGCTTGATTTTTACCGCTATCAAGGCGGCCGATATTTATGAAAAATGGCCTAAAATCACTCTCAAGTGGCTCATCTTTTAGCAAATTTATAGTTTTTAGATCAAGAGCGTTATAAAGCACCTTTGTTTTGTCCTCGCTCATGCCAAAATTTCGCACTAGATCATCTTTGTTGCCAGCTGCATTTGCTAGGATTAGATCAGCTTTTTTATAAAGATGAGCGAGTAAAAATTTATTAACCCTGCCGCTTAAATCGTCTTTATATAGGATCGATGGACAGCTTCGCTCGCTGATAACTAGCCTTGCCCTTAGCCCTAATATCCTAGCAACCCCAGCGATATAGCAAGGGCGGTTCATCAACACAAACTGCGTGTCGATGCCTAAGTTTTGACAAAGATTTTTATACTTAAAGGCAAGCATTGGCATCGCTAAAAAGAGCCTTGCAAGCTTCTTTAGTCCACTCTCGTAAGGATCGCTATTTTCTATAAAGTGGATCTGCACCTCGCTTGGGATCTCATAGGCGATGACCTTGCTCATTAAGATAAGATGAACTTCATAATGTTTGATCAAAAATGGCAGCAAATTTGCCACATTTCGCTCAGCCCCGCCAGGCCCCATCGAGTATAAAAAAACGGCTAATTTTTTCACTTGCTAACAACCTTTTTTATAAATTCTCGCCACTGCTTGATGATGTTTTCTTTGCTAAATAAATTTGCACTTTCGCCGGCATTTTCTGCTAGTTTTTGCCTTAAATTTTCATCTTTTAAAAGCATTTCAAGCTTATCTTTTAGATCATTTGCGTCGCCATTTTTAAAGATAAGCCCGTCTATGCCGTCATTTATAAGCTCTCTTGCGCCCACAGTGTCGCTACTTAACCTAGCGCAGTTAAAAGCGCCTGATTCTATTAGTACGTTTGAAAGCCCCTCGCTTCTTGAGCAAAGAGTAAAAATTTTTGCCTCACTATAAAGTTTACTAACATCGCTCATATGGCCTAAAAATTTGACGTTAAGTCCTAAATTTGACGCCATTTGCTTCAGTTCAGCCTCCTGCCTACCACTGCCTGCGATCTTTATCTCCCAGCCATCAAGCAAGCTCTTATCCACCTTGCTAAGCGCCTCAAAATAGAGATCATAGCTCTTTACCACCTCCAGCCTTGCCACGCTTAAGATGACGTTTTGCTTCTCATAAATTTCAGGTATGTCGATAAAAAGCGGGTTGTGGATGACCTCGCAATTTTTGGCAAATTTATAGTAGTTGAAGTCGCTTTTGCTTAGCACGCTTAAGCCATCTACAAATTTATACGAAAAGTCACGCATAGCGCTTGCGATTTTGCTTTTTAAGTAGCTGTGTTCGTGATGTTCGGTCGCTATTAGTTTGCTCTTTAGCCCCAAATTTGCCAGCACGCAAGCGACGTTTGTCCAGTCTATAAAGCTAATTATGAGATCAGCCCTTTGCTCTTTAAAAAGCGCTCTAAGAGCGAGGATTTTTTTAAATTTTAAAGCGAGCCCTGAGCCAGTGATGTTAAGGTTTATGATCTTTATTTTTTTGCTAAATTTATAAAGTCCAAGGTCCTCTTCAAGCAAAGCGATAGTGATCTCATTGTCTTTGCAAAGCTCATTTGCAAGCACGTTTAGCACGCGCTCAGCTCCGCCATTTCTAAGCGCAGCTATTACAAAAAGAATTTTCACTTCACACCTCCAAGCCTTAAAAGCTCCAGCCATTTTTTATAAATTTGCTCCACGCTAAACTCATCAAGTCTAGCCCTTGCATTTTTAGCAAATTCGCCCATTTTTGCCTCATCTTGTAGTAAATTTGCAAGCTTTTCGCTCATCTGATCAGCGTCATTTATTTCGCAAAGCAAGCCATCAAAGCCATTCTTTATAAGCTCTTTTGCTCCACTTGTCCTTGTCGCAACCCGCACGCAGTCATAGTTTATCGCCTCTATCAAAGTGTTTCCAAGACCCTCGAAATTTGAGCAAGAAAGCAGCACCTTTGCCCTTTTATAAAGCGAAGCGATGTCGCTTACATTGCCTAAAAACTCTACATCAGCACCCAAGCTTTTAGCTAAATTTTCTAAATTTGCTCTCTCTCCGCCATCCCCAGCGACAGCAAATTTATAGCCGCTTTGCTTTAAGTTTGCAGCCACTCTTACAAACATTTCGCAGTTTTTTATCTTATTTAGCCTACCAACAAAGATGACTAAATTTTCTTTAGCAAAGCCCTCACTACGCACCTTTTCAAAGAGCGGGTTGTAAATTTTCATCACATTTTTGCAAAATTTAGAGTAGTAGCCTAGATCCTCGTCGCTTAGGACGCTAAGTGCGTTTGCAAATGGATAGCTTATACGTCTTAGCACCTTAAAAATAGCTCTTTTTGGCGCAAGATAGTTTGTGTGCTCGCTTATAACTATAGGCGTTTTTAGCCCAGCCGAGCTAAAGAGCACCAAGGTATTTACGGCGTCTAAAAATGATATCACAGCATCAAATTTGCCCTCTCGTATGAGCGCTCTTAAGGCAAGCACCTTTAAAACTCTCTTTTTTAAATTTCCAACCAAGCCAAGCTCATCAGCCCCAACGCCCAAATTTATGAGCTTTACACCGCTTGCTAGCTCGTAAAATGGCTCATCTTTGTCAAATTTAACAAGGCTTACCTCGTGATCCATGCTAAATCTTGATGCGATCACCGCGCAAACTCGCTCCGCACCGCCACTTCTAAGCGTTGATGTGACAAACAATATCCTCATACGCCAAACCTTTGTTTTATCTTCACTCTAAGCTTTGAAAGTGCTGGTAAAATGCCACTTGGAAGCGGGCTAAGCAGCAAAAAAATAAACGCTTCTTTGCTAAATTTAATGCTAAGACTTTTAAAGATACACCTTAGCATAAGGCCATATTCGCCTGCTATTTTGGCGTAGTAAGCGGCGTTTTTATACTGCATAGCTAGAAATTTTGGCTCGTTTTTGATAGCGATATCGTAGTGCAAATTTGCAGTTTTAATGTAAGCGTTTGCCACGTTTAGCGCGTGCTTGCTGGCATTTAGCGTCGCACTGTCGCTTCTTGCGATGCGGTAGATGTAAAGTGGCTTTTTAAGATAAAAGACATTTTTTTCAAAAAAGCGGATGTAAAGCTCATTTTCGCCACCAAAACTGCTCTCATCAAACCTAAAGCCGTCTATAAATTCACGCGAAAAAAGCTTAAAATACTCGCCATTTATCCGCCCGCAATGATAATCAACCTTGCTCATCGCCTCACTCTTGCTATATGGGCTTCTACCAGCCACAACCTCGGTCATCACGCCATCTTTTTCGCAGATCGCGTCTGCAAAAACGCACGAATACTCGCCACTTTTTAAAATTTCATAGCACTCTTTGATAGCTTCAGATAAAAGCTCATCGTCATCGTCAAGCAAGCAGACAAACTCGCCTGTTGCGTTATCAAAGCCGTTATTTTTGTTGCCATTTGGGCTCTTTTTGTGAGCACTATTTTTTACAAATTTGATCCTTGCGTCGTTAAAACTCTTGCAAATTTCTCTCGCGCTCTCGTCATCGCCGTCATCTGTTACAACTATCTCTAGGTTTTTATAGCTTTGAGCTAGAGCGCTTTTTATGGCCTTTTTTAAAAGCTCTGGACGCTTATAAGTCGCGGTTACTATGCTGATTAATGGCTCGTTCATCTAGCCTCTTTTAAAAATTCTCTCATAGCCTTGAAGCTTTTCAAGACGTGAGAAAAGTATAAATTTAAATGTTTTTATGTAGGCCTTTAAATTTGCGCTGTATCCTCTCTCAAGGCGCTCGCTCTCGATGTTTGAGCCACTTAGATCAGTTGGGTGCGAAAAAAGGTCGCAAAAATACATCTGCATATCATTAACGCCAAGCAAATAGTCCCAAACATCGGTCGTACAAAGCGCACGCTTATGAATTTCAAGCAAATTTTTAGCACTTTTTTTAGTTAGCACATAAGCCCCTGCTCTATAAATGCTTGAAAATGAGTGCTTTGAGACCTGCCAAAGCGGCTTGCTTAGGCTGATATCCACCTTTTTGCCAAAGGCGCTAAACCTGCCCTCTAGCCCATCTTGCATGCCACATATCAGCACGCTGTTTTCAGGCATCTTGCTAGCTGCCAAAAAGGCCTCTTTTATGTCCTCATCACCCCCTATCACGTCGTCTTCAAATATAAGGGCAAATTTGGATTCACTCGCCAAAAACGCTTCATAAGCCTTCACGTGCGAGAGCGAGCAGCCAACCTCTGCTGGGCTTAAAACCTTGCCGTAAGCTTTAAATGATGGCGAAATGATCTTATAGTACTCCCTCGCGTTTAACTCCCTGCCGTCTATTGCGTCTATTAGTTTAAAGCTATCATAAAAGCCAAATTTCTGCTGCAAAAGCTCGCGCCTTTTGGTATCTTTTGCCAAAGAGATCAGATAAATTTCATCCATTTAAGACCTTTTAAATTTTTTTAAAATTTTACGCCAAACTATGCCTCGCTCGTAAGCATTAAAAAACAAAAAATATCCCAAAACATAAGCTACGCCAGCGTATATCGCAGCAAAGATAGCAAATTTTAGCCAGTTATCTAAGCTCACAAAGTCCTTGCAGGCAAACATCGCAAGCACGCAGAGCGCAAAAACGGCTAAATTTTTAAAATAAACCCCGTAAAAAGTGGTGAGTTTCACCTCTAAATTTAAAGCAGCATTTATAAGGTCAAAGCCAAGAATTCTTATGCTATAAAAAATGGCTGCGACGACAACGATGCCATAAACGCCGTAGCCACTAAATTTAAGCAGGGCGATCTGTGCTATGATCGTGCTAACGCCAAGGATAGTATTAGCAATGGCTGGTCGGCGAAGCTTGTTTGTCGCGCTATCAAGGTTAAAAAGCGAAAAAACAAAGCTTATAAATACGATCGGCACTAGCGTAATCATCGAGACGCTATAGATAAATTTAACCTCATCTGTGCTTTTAAAAGGTAGCCAAAGCGTGTAAAAATCAAGCCCAAAAACGACGAAAAATGCAGCCGGAGCGCTCATCACAAAGGCGATCACTTTCATTGAAAATTTAGCCTCTTTTATGAGGTCCGTGATCAAATTTTTAGAGTAAAGCTCGACAAATTTTGGCGCAAAGATACCGCTAAGCTGCGCTACAAAACTCTCAAGTATGATAGGAGCGGCCTTGGCGACAGAAAGAAGTCCTGTGGCATTTGCATTTACGAAAATGTTGCAAATAAATAGATCCATGCCCGTTAAAAGTATACGATTTAGCGCATTAAAGCTATTCCAAATGCCAGAGCTTAAAAGCTCTTTGATCTTAGAAAAGTCAAATTTACTAAGGCTAAATTTTAGCTCTGGCGTGATGCGAGCTGACATAAAAATGGTGCTAAAAAAGACAAAAAGGCTAGCAACTAGCGCTGAAATGGCGATATATGAAATGAACGGCTTAAAAAAGAAAAAGAGCGCCACGATAAGAACCGCTAGGATCGCGCTTGAGATGGCATTTCTGATGGAGAGTAGATAGAGCTTGTTTGTCACAAAGGTGCAGACTGTCAAAACGCCGTTAAATAGGCCGACGCAGAAATTTATAAAGTAAAAAACAAGGGTCATTCTCACGTCAAAGAGTAAATTTTCAGGGACATTTAAAAAGCTTTGCAAATTTAGTATAAAAATGGAGCTAAGCACCACAACAACGGCGCAAAAGAAGATATTTACAACAAGCACTGATGAGTAGTAGGTGTTTGCAAGGCTTAGGTCATTTTTGTGCCACGCATGAGCGACAAAGCGCCCACTAACCGAGTTTATGGCTACACTTACGACTGCTGCGTAGCTAACGATGGCGTTGCTAAGACCCACAAAGCCAAATGCCTCGTTGCCAAGGCTTTTTAAGATAAATGGCGTAAGAAAGAAATTTATGCCCATTGATACGACAAAAACGACGATTGAGCTTATTAGATTGATTAGCATTAGACTTTTAACCTGTAAATTTTTACGCCACTTGAGATGACAAATGGCTCAAAGTATCGCTCATCAGCTCGCTCAAATATAAAAAGCTGCACAAAAGATGAGTTAAAAGCATTTTCATCAAGCAACAATATCCGCGCATAATCTTCCAAAAAAACCACATAAATTTTAGCGCTTTCATCTATGATTTTTTCATCTATTCGCAAATCTCTTCCGGCACCTTTTACTTTATAAAATGATTTTACGGCTATTTTTTCGCCGTTATGCATGATAAATTTTTGTTCATTTGTAGGCAAAGTATAGCCATCTCCAAGGTCGATACTAGCTTCGCTAACGCCATTTAATGCACTAACATGATAAAAATCCTCTTTTTGCCTTTTACCAGTTGTAACGTCAATATAGCTATATCTAAAGATATTTGGCGCGATGTCAATCATATTTGGTACAAGATAGTAAAAAACCTCTTTTTTTGCAGCTGGAAGAGTGAAATTTTCGCTTTCAAGCTGACTTAAAAAAGTATTTATATCGCTTGTGTTGTAGTCTTTTAAAATTTTATCTATTGGCCTTATATTTTGCTCAAGTGAGATGTCATTATACGTAACTGCCACTCTTGCAAGTCTAGCCGAAAATGCCTCATCTTTTCTCAAAGCAAGGCTAACAAAATAATTATTTTCGCCACCTTGTCTACCAGGATCGTTTAAAGTCATAACATCAGCGAAATACCTTATAGCATACCCGTAATCCCACCATGAAAATACATAATCATCGCGCTTTGCGACCTTTTTGAGCCCATCAAGCGCTACTGCTTCATCATGGCTAATTACAGTGTTTGGCCTATATGAATAAGCAAAATCTAAATTTATAGCAATGGCAACTACAGCAAAAACTAAAAATGATAAATTTTTAATGGAATTTCTAAGATCAAATAAATTTAAAAAAAAATGCAAAAAATACCCAAAACCAAGCGCAACAAGTGGTGTTACATACATAACAAATCTAACTCCGCTAAAAAAAGAGAGGAGTCCAAGTCCAAGCATTGGCAAAGTAAGTAAAAATGGACGAAATTTAAAGCAAAGTAGCAAGTATCCAATAATAGCTGCCAGTAATATAAGAATATTTCCCGACATGAAATAGATAAAATACAAAGGACTAGCACTTTTTACTTCGCTGATGAAATTATATTCATTTATAAAGTGAAATTTATCGCTAAGAATTTCATTACCTTTAAAAACATAAATACCCATTTTTGAAGTAATGAAATCAAAACCACCAAAATAGATAAAAATAGCTAGCATTAAAGTAAGAAAAATGGCTAAATTTCTAGCTGAGAGTAAATTTTTATATTTGCAAAAAAGAGAGAAAAATAAAGCAATAACTGCTAAATTAAAAATTAAAATTTTATTTGCTATTAGTGGATCTTTAGTAAAAGCATTTGAGCTTACGATGCTTATAAACATAAAAAATATCGCTTGATAATTTTGCAATCTATCTCGCATAAAAACTAGCGTATATAGTAAAAACATAAAGAAAATACTTAAAATAAGTGCATATGAGCTTTGATACCACCAAAGATAAAGCGACACAAAGACTCCAGGCAAAACAATAAATTTTTGTTCATTTGTGTTTAAAAGCCTGATCAAAAAATAGATGATAAAAAGCGCAAATGTGACATTTAACATGTCGCTATCAAAATATCCAGGCGATGTCCTTGAAAGATAGCTTGGCAAGATAACGCTCATAAACGCTGCCACAGCCCCAGCTTTTAGCGCCTTAAACTCATTTGATATCAAAACAACTGGAAGTGCGATAAGAGGAGCTAAAAAGACGCTCATGTAAAACATCACGCTTTCGATCTTAAAAGGAAAAATTTTGCAAATATAAAAAACTATAGTTGAGATTGGGTGATTAAAGGGGCTAAAGTCATTTTGCTGATGAAAGCCAACCAGCATATCTCTAGCACCTTCTGCGTAATAGTAGGCGTCATTTGTCGTAAGCATAAATTCGCCATTAAAGTAAAACTCTGGCATATCCTTTGCCCACAATACCCAAAGCATTCTAGCCGCAAATCCAAACAGATAAGCAGCCAGAAATATAAGTAAAATTTTACAATTTACGCTTACTTTGTGCACTAAATTCCTTACAGCCTAGCGTCAGCCTCTGGGTAGATATTTTTTATATCATAAACTAAATGGCCTTTTAAATTTAGCTTTTTAAACTCATTGTGAGCTACGGCAATCACGATGCAGTCGTAGTCATCTAGGTTATACTCTTTTACTAGATCAAAGCCGTACTCGTGTTTTACCTCAGCACTATCAGCCCAAGGATCAGTCACATCGACCTTGCAGCCAAAGTCTTTTAGCTCATCAACCACGTCTATAACGCGAGAATTTCTTATATCTGGGCAGTTTTCTTTAAATGTCATACCAAGAACAAGCACGCGAGCTTTGTTGATAAGCACGCCTTTTCTTATCATTAGTTTTATAACCTGATCAGCTGCGTATCTACCCATATCATCATTGATGCGGCGGCCTGCTAGGATCATTTCAGGATGATAACCTACCTCTTGAGCTTTGTGAGTGAGATAGTATGGATCTACGCCGATGCAGTGTCCACCAACTAGACCTGGGCGGAAATTTAGGAAATTCCACTTAGTTCCTGCAGCTTCAAGCACGTCAATGGTGTTGATATGAAGCTTTTCAAAAAGCATCGCAAGCTCGTTTATAAAGGCGATATTTATATCACGCTGAGTGTTTTCGATGACCTTTGCAGCCTCTGCTACCTTGATGCTTGATGCTTTGTGTGTGCCAGCTGTGATGATCGAGCGATAAATTTCATCAACCTTGTCAGCGATCTCTGGGGTTGAGCCGCTTGTGATCTTTTTGATCTTAGTTACAGTGTGCTCTTTGTCACCTGGGTTTATACGCTCTGGAGAGTAGCCGCAGAAGAAATCTTTGTTAAATTTAAGCCCACTTTTTTCAAGAAGTGGCACGCAAATTTCTTCTGTAACACCTGGATAAACGGTGCTTTCATAAACAACGATGTCGCCTTTTTTAAGCACTTTTGCCACACTCTCAGTCGCTTTTACGACTGGAGTTAGATCAGGGCGCTTGTTCTTATCTATCGGAGTTGGAACGGTCACGATGAAGAAGTTGCAACTTCTAATATCATCTAAATTTAGGCTAAATTTCATGCCATTATCGATCGCTTTTTTCATCTGTTCGTTACTAAGTTCAAGCGTTCTATCATAGCCACTTTTAAGCTCTTCTATACGTTTTGCATTTACATCAAAGCCCACTACTTCGTACTTTTCACTAAAAGCTGCTGCGAGTGGAAGTCCAACATATCCTAGTCCTACTACTGCTATTTTCATTTACTTTTTCCTTTCTTTTTTGCTTCTATCTTTTTTACGCGTTCATACATTCTTATTTCCGCACTTACACCTTTTGGAGTTATGATCCTAATAGGGCTAACGCCTGGTAAAATTTGAGTGAGCTCATAATAAACCCGCCTCTTTTTCTTTCCGTCCTTGCAGAGCATCATCGTTTGCACTAGCTCATCCCCGCCGCTAAATTCGTAATAAATCCCGCGCGCGTCCTCTTTTTCTTCAAGCCTTCCGCCGAGCAAAAAGGCGAAGTTGCAGTCGATTTCTATCTCTTTAAAAAAAGCGGCTTCGTATTTAAAATAATCAGGCGGCATCTTTGAGATAGGTAGCTCAAAAATATTTTCCTCAGTTTTTGGCGCATTTTCGCCTGCTAAAAGTGCAAAGGGAAGCGCGAAAGCCGCGATAAAAAGTAAAAATTTTCTCATGCCTTTACTCCGATTTGGAAATACTTAAATCCATGCTCAGCCAAAATTTTAGCGTTGTATTGATTTCGCCCGTCAAATATGACAGCATTTTTTAGCCTCTCTTTGATCTCCATAAAATCAGGCGATCTAAACTCGCTCCACTCGGTTACAAGCACCATTGCATCGGCGCCATTAAGAGCGTCATATTTGTTTTTAGCGTATTTTATATCTAAATTTGGCATATATTTTTTAGCTTCTTCGCTAGCTTTTGGATCGTAAGCGACCACTTTTGCGCCAGCTTCGTCTAAAAGTTTTATCAAAGTTAGCGAGCTAGCCTCGCGCATATCGTCCGTGTTTGGTTTAAACGCAAGCCCCCAAAGCGCGATCGTCTTGCCCTTTAGATCACCGCCAAAAAAGTTATAAATTTTCTCAAATAGCACTCTTTTTTGAGCCTTATTTCTTGACTCGACCGCGTTTAAAAGCTCTGGCTCAAATCCGTTTTGTCTAGCGGTGTAGATAAGCGCCTCGACGTCTTTTGGGAAGCAGCTACCGCCGTATCCGCAGCCGGGATAGATGAAGCTATATCCGATCCTTGAGTCGCTACCGATGCCTTTTCTTACTAAATTTACATCAGCGCCCACGCGTTCACAGATATTTGCTATCTCGTTTATAAAGCTTATTTTGGTTGCCAGCATCGAATTTGCAGCGTATTTTGTCATCTCGGCTGACTTTACGTCCATACAAATGAGCCTGTCGTGATTTTTCATAAATGGCTCATAAAGCTCTCTCATCACGCTAAAGCCCCACTCACTGCTAGCTCCGATAACTACGCGGTCTGGCTTTAAAAAGTCCTCAACCGCCGCGCCCTCTTTTAAAAACTCTGGGTTTGAGACTACTTCAAATTTAACCTCTACATTTCTCTTTTTAAGCTCAGTCTCGATCACCTCGTGCACCTTAGCTCCAGTGCCTACTGGAACGGTTGATTTATCGACTACGATTAGTGGTTTACTTAAATTTTCTCCGATAGACTTGGCAACCAAGAGGACATATTTTAAATCCGCCTGTCCATCAGCGCCCATAGGCGTGCCAACTGCGATAAATAGCACATCTGCATGCTCTAGCGCCTCAGTTATCTGCGTGCTAAATTTAAGCGAGCCATTTTTATAGCACTCACTCACGATATCAGCAAGCCCTGGCTCATATATCGGTACGACGCCGTTTTTTAGCGCCTCGATCTTTTTTTCATCGACATCGACGCAGATCACGCTGTTGCCCATTTTGGCAAAGCATGCACCACTTACTAGCCCAACATATCCAGTTCCGATTACTGCTACTTTCATGCTTATCCTTAAATTTTCTTTTCCCACTCAAGGGCAGTTTTTATGATGAGCGCTAGATCGTCTCTTTTTGGCTTCCAGTTTGTTAGCGAGCGTAGTTTGCTTGCGTTTGAGATAAGGATAGCTGGGTCGCCGTCCCTTCTTGGCGCATTTAGCACTTTAAAATTTACTCCGCTTACTTTTTTTGCAGTTTCGATGACCTCTTTTACGCTAAATCCTCTGCCATATCCCACGTTAAAAGTTTCACTTCCATTTTGGCTGATATACTCTAGCGCACTAATGTGGGCGTCTGCTAGGTCGCTAACGTGAATGTAGTCTCTTACGCATGTGCCATCTTTTGTCGCGTAGTCATCACCAAAAATGCCCATACTCTCGCGCTTGCCAAGTATAGTTTGCACAGCCACCTTGATAAGGTGCGTGGCATTTGGATAGTTTTGACCGATAAGCCCCTCTTCGTCTGCACCTGCCACGTTAAAATAGCGCAAAATCGCAAATTTGAAATTTTCATTTGAAGCGGCGTAGTCTTTGATGATCTGCTCGCTCATGAGCTTACTTCTGCCGTATGGATTTATCGGGTTTGTAGGCGTTGTTTCGCTCACCTCCGCCACGTCTGGCTCGCCATAAACTGCGGCTGTTGAGCTAAATATAAATTTATTTACATTGTAAGTTTTTGCGTATCTTAGCACACTCGCAACGTTTGCGGTGTTGTTTAGGTAGTATTTTAGTGGCTCGCTCATACTCTCAAAGACCTCGATAAACGCTGCAAAATGGATGATCGCATCAAATCTGCCATCAGCAAAAATTTCACTTAGATCATCTTCTAGATTTGCGTTTATAAATTTAAAATTTCCGATTTTTTGGAGCGCCTCAAGTGCTTTTTGTGAGCCTTTGCAGAGATTGTCGATGATGGTTATCTCATCATTGCCTTGCTTTAAAAGTGCTTTTACTACGTGGCTGCCGATGTATCCAGCACCACCTGTTACTAAAATTTTCAAGTTTAAGCCTTTCGTAAAAAGTGGTTAATTTTATCAAAAATAGGGTAAAGCAAAAGTAAAGCAAGGCTTTTGAATAAATTTTAATCTTCTCTAACCCCTAAAAATATTGGAAATCTTGGCTTGCCTTTGGCTGTTAAATTCTGAAATTTATATGTAATTATAGAGCCTATTTCTGGGGGATTTTGGCGCTTTTCATTGCTTAGTCCTGAGCCTATTTTAAAGATAGTGCCAGATTTTGGCTCACCAGCTTTTTCTTCGTCATCTTTGCCGCCAAGCGCCCTGCAAGTGAGCGAGCCAGTAAGATTAGCGTATTTGCCGCTGCCTTTATTTATAGCGATTACTTCACACTCGGCATCTTTAAATTTTTTAAATTTTAGTGCATTTTTACTTCTTTTTCGCTCGTACGGTGCATTTGGCTCACGCACGACTGCTCCCTCTCCGCCTTTTGCGATGATACTTTCGGTAAATTTTAAAAATTGAGCGTTATCTCGCATTTTTATCTGTTTTATGATGATCAAATTTTCATTTGGCTTATTTTTTAGAAATTTAGCCAAAACTTCAAGCCTATCAAGCAAGCCACCACTTGCCTCAGGCACATCAAAAATATGAAATTTTAGCCTATGCCAAGCTTTTTCATCAGGCAGCTTATCCATCACGGTCACTTGAATTTCTTCAAATTTAAGCTCTTTTGCGTAAAGCTCGCCATCAAGTGCAAATTTTGGGAAATTTTTAGTAAAACTTAGCGGTGCATTCAGTTTTTTGCCCTGCCTTGAGAGTAAATTCTCTCCGTCCCAGTAGGCACGCACGCCATCAAGCTTCTCGCTAGCTAGCCAGCCACTGACATTTTGATCTTTATACTCGCTAAGGCGCAGCAGGTCAAGAGAAAATGCAAAATTTAAAAGGAGTAAAACCGCAAAAATTATTCTAATCAAGCTTTTGCCTTGCAAAAGCAATAATCCATATGATCGTCTACAACGCCCACGCTTTGTAAAAATGCATAGGTGCTAACAGAGCCTAAAAATTTAAACCCTCGCTTTTTTAGCTCCTTTGCCACAAAGTCTGACATAGGCGTAGTGGCTGGCACTTGTTTGATATCTTGATAGTGATTTATGATCTGCTTGCCGTCAAATTTGGGATCAAATTTTCTTAGCAAATACCCCCACAAATAGTCATAAAAATTACCAAATTCTTTGGTTACTGATAAAAATGCAATGGCATTTGCAGAAAGTGATTTTAGTTTTAATCTGTTGCGAATCAATCTCTCATTTTGCATAAATTTCGCTATCTCAGCCTCACCGTAATGCTTGATCTTCTCTGGATCAAAGCCATCAAACGCCTCTCTCATGGCCTCTCTTTTTTGAAGCACTCCATGCCACGAAAGTCCCGCCTGAAAGCCTTCCAGAACTATCATTTCAAAAAATTTTCTATCATCTTTTACGACTTTACCCCACTCATTATCGTGGTAAGCTATATCAAGCTCGCCTTTTGCCCATTCGCATCGCCTCATTTGCTTTCCTTAAATTTAACTCCGTAAAACTCGCAGTACCACTCGACAAATTTGGCCACGCCATCGTTTACTTTTGTGTTTGGCTTGTAGTCAAAGTCAGCCACCAAATCGCTCACATCAGCAAATGTTGCTGGCACGTCGCCTGCTTGAAGTGGGAGGAAATTTTTCTTGATCTCACGGCCGATCTTTATCTCAACCGCCTTGATGTAGTCCATGAGCTCGACTGGGCTGTTGTTGCCGATATTATAGACCTTAAACGGCGCTTTTGAAGTGGCAGGATCTGGGTGTTTCGCATCCCAAGCCGGATTTGGCTTAGCAGGGTTGTCGATGCACTTAATGATGCCCTTTACTATGTCATCCACGTATGTAAAGTCGCGCTTCATCTTGCCGTAGTTAAAGACGTCGATAGTTTTATCTTTAAGCGCAGCATCAACAAACAAAAATAGCGCCATATCAGGGCGTCCCCATGGTCCATACACCGTAAAAAAGCGAAGTCCAGTCGTTGGCACATTAAATAGATGACTATAAGTGTGCGCCATCATCTCGTTGCTCTTTTTGGTCGCTGCGTAGAGGCTTATAGGGTGATTTACCGCCTCGTGCGTAGAAAATGGCATGTTCTCATTTAGTCCATAAACCGAGCTAGAGCTTGCATAGACTAAATTTTTGATCTCATTGTGGCGGCAGCACTCGAGGATATTCACAAAGCCAGTGATGTTGCTGTCGATGTAGGCTTTTGGGTTTATGAGCGAGTAGCGAACGCCAGCTTGTGCGGCTAAATTTACCACTACGTCAAATTTTTCTTTGGCAAAAAGCTCTTTCATCGTCTTTTCATCAGCGAGGTCAGCTTTTATAAATTTTAAATTTGGATGCGTTTTTGATGTGATAAGCTTGCCATAGTCTATCTCGCTCACGTCAAAGCCAGCCATTTTTAGGCGTGCAAGCTTTAAATTTACGTCGTAATAGTCATTTATCACGTCATACCCAACAACCTCATCGCCACGTGCTACAAGGGCATTCGCAAGGTGAAATCCTATAAATCCAGCTGTTCCAGTTACTAAAATTTTCATATTTTTCCTTTCATTTTTGGCTTATTTTAGTGCAAAAATGTAAATTTACGTATTTAGATCAGGGTAGTCCCAAGCGTTAAATTCAGCTCTTAAGTCGTCATTTTCCCAACCTTTACAGCATAGCCACTCAAGCCCTGCACGTCTTTCCATAACAACCTCTTCGTCAAGTCCAGCAACCTTTTTGCCATTTATCCTAGCATCCACACACGCCCAGTGATAGCGATAAACTAGGTCAAGTTTGCTTAAAATTTCATCCAAACTGCGCGGTTTTGAGCGCTTTTTTAGCCCGCCCTCTCTAAAGACATCCATCACAAACTCACAGTCGCAAATTTTATCCATCTTACCGATATCTTCAGCTATGCCAAGCGCCCAAAGCAAGATCCAAAGCGACTCATATTTCCAGCCCATATTTACGGCCAAATTTATATCAGCCCTTCCCTCTATGACCTCTTTTTCTTTTACACTTAGATTACCATAAAAATCGCCCAAAAAGTCTTTAGCCCAAGCTATCTCATCTTCACTTAGGTGGCCATTATCTCGGATAGTGCAAGCACACATAATGGCCGTAAATGAGCAAACCGCACGAGCAATGATCTCATCAACGCTTCTTGGCGTAACTTCACTATTGTCATACCTTAGTGGCAGACTCTCAAGCACAGCCACGCCCTCTTTTTTTAAAATTTTTATGCTCTCATCTTTTCTTTGTTGTGCTGTTTTTGGCATATCCGCACCTTTTTTAAAAATATCAAACACTCCCATTTTTACCCAAAAAACTCGGCATTAAATTTCTCTTCGTTAAAATTTTTACCTAAAAATTTACAGGCTTCGATCATATCAGTTCTTGCTATTTCAAAGCAACTAGTAGCCCCAGGACTTGGAGTCATATTAAAACTTATGCCCTCGCCTGTGCTTATCTTACCCTCGCCAAGCTCAAGGCACTTTTTATTACGGTCGATAACTTGCGGTCTTACGCCGCCAAAATTTACAGCATAGCTCAGATCATTTTCACTTAGGCTTGGCACGATCTTTCTAGCATCTTTTACAAATTCTTTTTTATTGATAAATGGCACTTCAAATAAGAAATTTCTCAAAATATAAGATCTGATGTCGCTATCTTTTAAGAGATTTGTAAAGACTTCAAAGACATTTTTATCAAATTTTAGGCATTTACAAAAGTCAAAAAAGCTTGAACAGCCATGGTATCTCTCTAGTTTTGGTATGACTAGGGCTGTTGGGCCAAAACGAGTGTTGCCATTAGCTAGGATGTCTGGGTCGCCGTGAAGAGCGGCAAATGGTAGCTTATCGTTTTGCACCATATAGACTTTGCCATTTAGCAGGCGTTTTTTTGCAAAGTAAAAGCTTCCAGCAACGGGCAGTGTGCTAAGATGAAGCCCATAACCCATTTTGTGAGCCAAAAATAGCGAGTGCCCTCCAGCATCTACTACAACGTAGTTTGCAGTGATCACTTCGCCATCATTTATCTTTATGTGAAATGTATCGCCCGCCTTTTTTATATCAGTTACTTCTGAGTTTAGACTGATCTCATAGCCATCTCCGCCTAAATTTAGCGCATTTTGCACGAGTGAATTTGCTAAGCCGCCAAAGTCCATCGTCGTAAACTGCCCATTTTGCGTACCTATGGCGATGATATTTTCTGGCCTCTCATTGCCATTTGCGTCAAAAACAACGTTTGGCTCGATCTGCTTTAGTATATCTTTATCATAAATTTCAAGGTAAGGAAAAAGCCCTTTAAAACTCTCATATCTCTCTTTCATGCGCTCTACTTCGGCATCTCCGATAGCTAGTGCCATTTTTTGATGAGCGAACATATATTTGCCATCAAGATTATATTTTAGAGCATATCTTACTGGCATATTTGCCACACGAGAGACTTTTTTTGCCTTTTCTAGTGTGTAGTTTGTCTCGATATCGCCACAATGAATGGTTTGTGAGTTGCCTTTGCCGTTTGAATTTAGAGTAGCTACGCCGTCATATTTTTCTAAAAGTGCGACCTTTTTTATATCGCTAAATGCAGCCAACTCATAAAAGAGCGCCGTCCCACTAATGCCTGCTCCGACAATTACCACTTCAAAGTGCTTCTGCCTCATTTTTTCTCCCAAAAAAGTTTAGTCGCCAAAATGATACTATATTAATTTTAAAACAAACAGCATAGTGAAAAAAGCTAGAATTTTTATATAAAAGAGAAATTTGGCAAGGCTTTCACCTTGCCTTGAAGTTAAAATTTATAAGATACGTTTACTTTGAAATTTCTACCCGGCTCCCAGTCTACATAGTCTGGATTGCCTGTATAATCAGCCATTCTTTGAGACTGCGAAGCATAAGTTTTATTAAAGAGGTTGTAAATTCCAGCATTTATCTCTAGCCCTTTAAATTTGCCGCTACTTGGCGTATAGCTAGCATAGATGTCGCTAACTGCATAGCTTGGTATCTTGGCATTTTCACTATTGCCAGCTGATATGGTATTTTTTGAAGCGAAGTAGATTAGGTTGTAGCCTATTAGCGTATCGATGCTAGAAAATGCGTACTCTGCGTTAAATGTGTATTTATCGCCTTGATCGCGGTAGCCGATAACGTTTGAGGTATAGTAGCCACCGCCTGCCTTAGCGACCCTATCTTTATATTTTACCTTTTGGTGAGTGTAGCTAGCAGCTAAGCTTAGTGCGTCTAAATTTAGCCTTGCAAGTAGCTCAACACCACTTATATCAGCCCCACCAGCGTTTTTTCTAATCATAATAGGATTTGTTCTGCCACCTGCTGCATTGTTATCGACTATTAAATTTTTATATTTTGTCATGAAGTATTTTGCAGATAAGCTATATGAGCTAACTTCACTTATATCACCTTGATATCTAACGCCCGCCTCATAGCTATTGCCAGTTGTCGCTTTTAGATCTTTGTTTGCCTCCCAGCCTAATGCTCTACCTCTATTATTCCTTCCACTTGCCAACATAGACTCCATGACATCAGGTCCTCTAAAGACTCTTGCATAGCTTGCAAATGCGTTAAGCCCTTTAATGACCTCATAGTCAAGCGCAAGCGCTGGTGTAAATTCGTTAAATTTATAAGTGTAGCTCTTTACATTTCCTACTAAGCCATCATAACTTTTTAGCTCGTGATGGGTGTATCTGATGCCTGGTGTAACGGTTAGTGAGTTAAAATTTAGCGCATCTTCTGCATAGATTGAGTAGTTGTTTACCTTTTCAGGATAGTGGTTATCTGGCTTGTTAAAATTTTTACTTTGGTAAAACTCAGCGCCGTATCTAAGCGTCTGTGTCAAAGCGCCACTCTCGACTACACTTTTAGCCTTTGCATTTATGCCATTTGTCTCTACACCCCATTTTGAGCCATCGATCCTTTGGTATCTTGTATTGTAAGTTGTTACGTCTAAATTTAGAAGATCGCTTGGCTTATACTCGTATTTTAGCGTTGTCGTATCGCGCTCGTATTTGCGGGGTTTATCACTACTATGATCACTACCAAATTCGGCTTTAAGCGGATAAATACCCTTGAACTCATTGTGCTCTCTTGAGATAGAAATTCTATGCGCATCAAGGAAGCTGTAACCAAGCTTTAAAAGATAGCTAAGGTCGTTGCCGTCGCCGCCTATCTTTCTTTTGTTACCGCTTTTGCCGTAGTCGTAGCCCTTGTGATTAATAGCAGCTATAAAATCAAGCCCTTCAACTGGTGCAGTAAAGAGCATAAGGCCTTGCGAAAATTCGTCGTTGTTTGAGGAGTATCCTGTCTTTATCTTTGCGCCGATGATCTCACCACTTTCTAGCAAGTCTTTTGCATCCACCGTTTTAAAGGCGACCGAACCGCCAAGCGCACCCGAGCCGTTTACCACTGATCTTGAGCCAACCTCGACATCGACTGCTTTTATAAGATCTGGATCTATAAGCAAGTCGGCGTTGTGGTGAAATGTATTTCCGTTTTGTTTTGCGCCATCTATCGTGATATTTAGACCGCGGTCGCTAACGCCCCTCATATAAATTTTTTGATTCATGCCGTTTGTGCCACCTACATAAACGCCTGGAATATCTCTCATCACGTCTTTTACTAGGCCAGTGTTTCTAGTTGAAATTTTGATGTCATCAACGCCATATCCGCCACTACTACTTGTTACCTCAACTCCGCTTAATACGCTCTCGTCTGCCCCATTTGCACAAACTGCTATGCTTGCTGCAAGAGAGAGTTTAAATAAGCTTTTAAATCTCATATTTTCTCATATTTTGGTTATTAAAATTACTATTTTAATTTTATGGTATAATTTTGAGATTGAATATTATAATTTTAAGTATAAATTTTTGATAAATTTTTGAGTTTTTTGGTAAAAATATAAACTATTTTTAAATTTTAATTATCTAATGAATTAATTAAATATCGAAATAAAAGACTAAATTACATAACTTTATTAAAATAGTAAATAAGGTTAATTTTTAATAGAAAATTATTATAAGTATAAAAATTCTTAAATTTTGTAGATAATTTTTATCAATAAAAGCTTAAGAAATCTAAAATAAATTTTGCTTTTTAGCGCTCAGAATTGTTTTTATAAACACTCTTTAAGTAGATTATGAAAAAAATTATAAATTTTAAATAAGATAGAGCAAAACTCTTGGATCTACTGGAAGTAACATACAAATTTATTAGACGCCCTTGAAGGTAAAATTTGAAAATTCATTCATGCAAATACTATTTTTTCATATCTTTTAGTCTTAGGCTCACGTTGATGTCTTACTAAAGTATAGGCGTTAGTGCAAACATCATCCTCGCGTCAACCATCCCAGCGATAAAGCTTATAAAATTTAGATATATCGCCGCAAAGCACCCAGTAAAATACGAGTAGCCAAGCTACGTATCCTCCCATTTGCCACTATCTGGCACGCAGTAAAAGACGTTGCCAGCTTTGCCACCAAAGGCACCGCCGTTTATCGCGAAAAATCCACTCAAAATATCGTTTGCTACGAGCAAATTGCTAGACATCTGTCTACCTCGCTAAAGCTTTTGCCAAGGTTAAAGCTATAAATTCCACACTTCACCTGCTCATATCCTGAGCCAAGCAGGCGCAACCAACCGCCATCTATCACTATGCCACCGCACCCATAAACAAACGCTTCCATCGGCGAGCGTGTAGTTATCTGAAGTCCCAAAAACTCACTTTGCGCCCTACCCTCGTCACGCGGTAAAATCTCATAGCTATTTTTGGCCTCTTTTAGCCACTCTTCTATTAGCGCCCAGCTCAGCTCATTTGCATCTATAAGCTCGCCCAAAGCCTCATCGCGCGTCCTTTGGTCAAATTTGATGAAATTTAAAAGAAAGATTTGGCGAGTCGCCCCGCCAAATTTATATTAGTAGATTATTTTGCATCCCAAGCTAGGATTGTGTTGCCCTTGGCGTCGGTAGCCACGTCGCCCATACCCATGATGTTGTAGCCGCAGTCGACGTAGTGCACCTCGCCGGTCACGCCGCTAGCTAGGTCGCTAAGCAGATACATAGCGCTGTTGCCGACATCATGCGTCGTGACATTGCGTTTTAGCGGGCTATTTACTTCGTTGTAGCGCAAAATCATCCTAAAATCGCCGATACCGCTTGCGGCAAGCGTTTTGATCGGGCCCGCGCTGATGGCGTTTACGCGGATATTTCTAGCGCCAAGATCGTGAGCGAGATAGCGCACCGAACTTTCAAGCGCTGCTTTTGCGACGCCCATTACGTTGTAGTGAGGCACGAATTTTGGTCCGCCAAGATATGTAAGAGTAAGTACCGAGCCGCCCTCTTTTAGCACCGGTAGCACCGCGCGCGTAAGGCTTAACAGCGAATACACGCTCGTGCCCATCGCGATATCAAACGCCTCCTTGGTCGTGTTTACAAACTCGCCCTCTAGCGCTTCTTTGGGCGCATAGGCTACCGCATGTACGACGAAATCTATCTCACCCAGATCTGCTTTAATGCGATCTGCAAGGCCGTCTAGGTGGGCTTGGTTATTTACGTCTAGCTCATAGACGAATTTGCTGCCAAACTCCTCCGCGATCGGCTCTACGCGTTTTTTCAGCGCGTCGTTTAGGTAGGTAAACGCCATCTGCGCGCCCTGCGCGTGACAAGCTTCGGCGATGCCGTAAGCGATGGATTTGGCGTTAGCGACGCCGACAATGAGGCCCTTTTTTCCTTTTAAAATCATTATTTCTCCTTTCTATTTTTGCTTGGCTTTTGAGCGCTTTTTGGCGATTTTGTTAAAATTTTGCTTGGCAGACCATCCGTCTAGTCTACGCAAAATTTTAACTGCAAAGCCCCAAAAAATCATCTCAAAATCCTTCGCAATTTGAAATTTATAAATTTACAAAATTCGACGAAACGCCAAATTTAATAGCGGCAGTATCGTGAGATGGATTTTAATGTTGTGTAGAAATTTTAAGTCAAGACTAGGCGCGCAGCCTGTCGCGGACTTAAAATTTCAAACTCATTAAAAGACGCTCACGAGACAACGCGTATAAGCTCCAAAAACTTCGAAGCGTCCCAGCTCGCCGTACCTACCAACACTCCGTCGCAGTTTTTAATCCCCGCTATCCCGCCGATATTTGCGGCATTCACGCTGCCTCCGTAAAGCAGCGGCGCGCTCGTCTGCTCGCGGATGAAATTTAATATCTCCTCGATTTGCTCCGCGCTCGCGCTCCTGCCTGTACCTATCGCCCAGATCGGCTCGTAGGCGATCAGCAAGCGCTCGTAGCCAAGGTCGATATTTTTTAGCTGCTCCGCCAAAAACTCCTTCGTGCGCCCAGCTTCGTTCACGCTCAAATTTTCGCCGATGCAGTAGACGATCTGCCAGCCAGCCTTTACGGCGAAGTCAAATTTAGCGCGCAAGAGCTCCTCGCTCTCGCCAAGCTCCCTCCGTTCGGAATGCCCGATCAGCACGCTTTTTACGCCAAACTCATCCAGCATCGCCTTACCGATCTCGCCGGTGTGAGCGCCGCTTTCGCACGGGTAGAAATTTTGAGCGCCGAGCTTAAATTTATGAGCCGCAAGATCAAGCGCGCTAAACGGTGGAAACACCGTTACATCGTCGTTTGCGCTTAAATTTGCGTCTAAAATTTGGGTGTATTTAGCAAAACTTTCTCTCGTGTGATTGCACTTTAAATTTGCTAAAAACCTCACTCCGCAGCCTTTCTAAGCGGTTTTATGCCGGGTAGCTCCTTGCCCTCGATAAGCTCCAGGCTCGCGCCGCCTCCAGTCGAGATAAATGTCATCTCGTCGGCGTCTCCAGCGCGCTCGACCACGTCGGCCGTATCGCCGCCGCCAACGACCGTAGTCGCGTGCGTGTCGATGATGGCGTGGCTCATTTTGATGCTGCCTTTGCTAAATTTATCCATCTCAAAAACTCCCATCGGTCCGTTCCACCAGATGGTTTGCGCGTCGGCGATGACCTCTTTAAATAGCCTAATAGACGCCGGTCCGATATCTAGCCCCATCCAGCCGCTAGGTATCTCTTGAGCAGGGACGAATTTCACGGCGCTTTCGGCCGAAAAGGTCTGAGCCGCGACGACGTCCACCGGCAGGTAAATTTTAACGCCAAGCTCTCTACCCTTGCGCAAAATTTCGCGAGCATCGTCGATAAGATCCTCTTCTAGCAGCGAGTTTCCGATATTTTCGCCGAGCGATTTTAGAAACGTAAACGCCATGCCGCCGCCAATTATCAGCTTATCCACGCGCGGAAGCAGGTTGTGCAGGGCTTGTAGCTTGCCGCTAACCTTACTGCCGCCCACGACCGCGACGAATGGGCGTGCAGGGTGTTTGATAAGATTTTGGGCGAAATTTATCTCTTTTTGCAGCAAAAATCCCGCCGCTTTGTGCTTCTCGTCGTAAAATTTAGTGATCGCCTCGACCGAACTGTGCGCCCTATGGCAGACGCCAAATGCGTCGTTTATGTAAAATTCGCCGTATTTAGCGAGCTCGGCGGCTAGCGCCTCGTCGTTTTTGGTTTCGCCCTTTTCAAAGCGCAAATTTTCAAGAAGTAAAATTTCGCCCGGTTTTAGCGCGGCGACTTTGGCTTTGGCGTCCGCGCCGACGACGTCCTCGGCAAATATCACGTCTCTATCAAGCAGCCTTGAAAGCCTCTTTGCCACGCCTCGCAGCGAAAATTTCTCCTCAAAGCCATTTTTGGGACGTCCTAGGTGGCTAGCCAAAACCACGCTGCAACCGTTATCTAGGCAGTAGCGGATAGTAGGGATCGCCGAGCGGATACGGCGGTCGTCGGTGATGTTTAAAAACTCGTCCATCGGCACGTTAAAATCGCACCTAACAAATACCTTCGCGCCGCTGAGCTCAAGGTCGTTGATCGATAAAATTTCACTCATTTTTCACCCTTTAATTTACTTTGTAGCCACGATCTTAGCAAGATCCACAAGCCTTGTCGAGTAGCCCCACTCGTTGTCGTACCACGCAAAGACCTTCACCATATCATCGGCGATCACCTGCGTAGTGTCGCTCGCCACGATGCTGCTGTATGCGCTCGTGCAAAAGTCACTGCTAACCCTATAATCGTCATCGACGAATAAAATTCCCTTTAAATTTGACTCAGCAGCCGCTCTAAACGCCTCATTTATCTCCTCTTTGCTGGCTGGTCTTTTTAAAACCGCCGTTAGATCGACCATAGAGACGTTTGCTACCGGTACACGCACGCTTTGTCCGTGCATCTTGCCGTTTAGCTCGGGAAGTACTTTTGCGATCGCTTTTGCCGCTCCGGTGGTCGTAGGCCCGATATTTAGAGCCGCAGCGCGCGAGCGGCGGAAGTCTTTAGCTTTTACGTCTACTAGGCTCTGTCCGTTTGTATAGGCGTGGATCGTAGTCATGAGCCCTTTTACGATGCCGAATTTATCGTTTAGCACCTTTGCGACGGGCGCTAGGCCGTTTGTGGTGCAGCTTGCGTTTGAGACGATCGCTTCGCCCGCGTATTTATCGTCGTTTACGCCGACTACAAACGTCGCCGTGTCGTCTTTTGCTGGAGCGCTCATGACGACCTTTTTCACGCCGCGAGCGAGATAAGGCTCGCATTTTTCGGTAGTTAAAAATTTACCAGTGCACTCTAAAACCACGTCCACACCGTAATCCGCGTAATTTAGCTCGTTTAGATCCCTTGTTGAAAAAACTCTTATCTTTTTGCCGTTTACTTCTATAAAATCGTCGCTTATCACCTTAACATCTTGCTTGAATTCGCCGTGCACGCTATCGTATTTGAGCAGATAGCGCGTCATGTCGCGCGTCGCCGTGTCGTTGATAGCGACAAGCTCAACGTCGTCTCGCTCTAAAATAATACGAGCAGCGCACCTGCCGATACGCCCGAAGCCGTTTATTGCTACTTTAACTGACATCTTAGCTCCTTTTGATATAATTACGCCTAATTCTACAAAAAAGAATTTTAAAACAAATATAAACAAGGCACTTTAATAGATGAAGTTAGCACTTTTTGGCGGGAGCTTTGATCCGGTTCATTTAGGACACGATAGTATTGTGAAAATGGCACTAAGTGGCCTTGATATCGACAAGCTCATCATCATGCCAACTTTTATAAGTCCCTTTAAGAGCGAATTCTCAGCTCCGCCAGAGCTTCGCCTAAAGTGGATAAGAGAAATTTGGGGCGGCCTAGAGAATGTCGAGATCTCAGACTATGAGATAAATTTAGCTCGCCCGGTGCCTACCATAGAGACGGTCAAGTATTTGTATGAGAAATTCAAGATAGAAAAATTTTATCTCATAATAGGCGCGGACCACCTAGCCACGCTTGATAAGTGGCACGGATACGAGGAGCTAAAAAGCTTAGTGCAATTTGTGATCGCCAAGCGCAATCACATAGAAATTCCACGTAATTTACAAAAAATGGACGTGCACGTGGATATTAGCTCATCACAGATCAGGCACCAAAAGGGGCTTGATGAGCTGCCTAGTAAGATAAAAGATGAAGTTATAAATTTTTACCAAGGATTAAAAATGCAAGAGAGATCGATGCAAGAGCGCACCGAAAGTATAGTTAAGGTTTTAGACGCAAAAAAGGCTGAAGAGATACAAGTATTTGATATGAGTGGAGATGATTATTTCGTAAAAGCCGTAGTTATCGCCACAACACTTGGCGAGAGACACGCTTACTCACTGAACGAGGATCTAAAAGAGGAGCTTAAACCTCTTGGAGAGAAATTTATAGGCACTGAGAGCTCGCCTGATTGGATCGTGATGGACCTTGGCGACATTTTGATACACCTTTTAAGCCCAGCTTACAGAGCAAAATACAACATCGAAGAGTTTTTGCAAAAGCTAAAAACTAGCAAAGAGTCTTAACAAAAACAAGCGAAGAGCAAATAAGCCATAAAAATATAAAAAATGCTAGCAAAAATGGCTTTTTGCCTGTTGCTTTAAATATACTCCTATCTATCCCAAACCCCAAAGCACACATCGCAACACAAAGGCAGATGCTAGCGGCTAGCTTTAAAATTTGCACCAAATTTTCAGGGAAAAATGGCAAAGATCTAACGCAGATCGCCACTAGGAAAAACAGCGCAAACCATGGTATGCTCTTTAGCTTTGAGCCGCCGCTATTTTGGCTTAAATTTAAGAAATTTAGCAAAAACAAAAATGGTACTAGCATGATGACACGAAGCATTTTTATGATGACGGCGGTGCTGCTTGCTGTGCCGTCAAATGCTGCCGAGGCTGCGACTACATGGGCTACTTCGTGAAGTGAGCCACCGATAAAAAAGCCAGTTTGATGCGGCGTGAGAGCTAGAAATTTAGCGATAAATGGATAGATAAACATGCCAATCGTGCCAAAAAGTACCACCGTACAAATAGCGATAGCAAGCTTGTTTGCGTCTGCTTTTATCTCATTTTGAGTAGCCATAACAGCAGCTACGCCGCATATACTTGCCCCTGAGCCAATGAGCACCGCACTATCCTTACTAAGTCCCAAAGCTTTAGCGGTAAAAAGCGCAAAGCAAAAGGTCGCAAATACCATAAAAGCTGCATATATCACGCCAATGGTGCCGACACTTGCGATCTCGCTAAGGCTTATGTTAAAGCCAAAAAGTATGATGCCTAGCCTTAAAATTTGCTTCCCAGCGATCGCTACAACGCCACTGCTTTTTAAAATTTGAGTTTGTTTTGTAAAAAGATTTGCAAAAATGGCGCCTAAAATGATAGAGATAATGAGCGGGCTTGTGTGAAATTTAGCTAAAATCGTGTTTGAGAGCGCAAAAGAAATGGCGCAGATCAGCGCTAAAACAAGCACAGCAAGAAATTTATGAGACATATTTTAACCTTAATCTATTTTTTAAAAATGCAATTAGCACGTTTGGGTATAATTAGGCGAATTTTATAATGCAAATTTAAAATAAAGATAAAGGGATAGGCCTATGATCATCCTTGGCGAAAAATATGCTTTTACCAGCCTAGAACTAGAAAAGCTTAGAAAGAAATTTGGTCAAGTAAATTTTTTATCCCATGAAAATAGCGACGCAAGAGCCTTACGAAGTGCACTAGAAAATCTCATAAAATCAGGCGATCAAAGGCTAATAGTGCTAAATACCGCAAAGCCAGTCGATAGCAAATTGGTTAGATTTCTCACGCTTTTGCAGTTTAAAACGAAGTATAAAAAGATAAAATTTCTAAACGTAGAGAATTTTTTAGAAATTTACCTACACAAATGTTATATCCCAGAAAATGGCGAAAATCTTAATTTTTTAGATGAAATAAGGCCTTATGGTCCTTTTAGCTATGTACTCAAGCGAATGATCGATTATGCTAGCTGCTTGATACTTTTTATCTTGCTTTTTGGCTTAAAATTTTATGTAAAGAGAAAGATAGACGAGCAATCACCCGGAAGCCTTTACTTTTTACAAAGTAGAGTTGGTCTAAATAACAAGGAATTTGAGTGTATTAAATTTCGCTCGATGATGGAAGATGCCGAGAAAGATGGGGCAAAATTTGCTAGTGAAAATGATGAAAGAGTGTTTGAATTTGGCGAATTTATGCGAAAAACTCGTATAGACGAGGTACCGCAGTGTATAAATGTCTTTCGAAGACAAATGCATCTGATAGGTCCAAGGCCTGAGCGAAGACACTGGATAAATTTCTTTGAAAAAGAGATCCCTTACTACAATGAACGCCACATCGTCCGCCCAGGGATTACCGGCTGGGCACAGGTAAACTACCCTTATGGCTCGAATACACACGACGCCAAACAAAAACTAATGTATGATCTTTACTACATCAAACACTGGTCGCTTTGGCTGGAGATAAAGATCATAGTAAAAACCATTGCGATTATATTTGAGAAAAAAGGCATTTAACTTCTCAAAAATATCATAAGTTTGAGATATTTTTAAATAAACCTTTTTTCGAATTTAATTTTGTTGCTTTTAGCCAAAATGAATGCAAATTCTACATCCTATCTTTAGCTGTAATTCCCATTATATTAAATGCTGTTTTTATCGAGATAGCGACAACTGCAAAAATTTTTAGCAAGCTATCTTCGTTTTCATTTCCAACCACACGGTTTTCGTTATAAAATTTATGAAAACTAGCAGCTAGGGACTTCAGATAGTCTGGGATCTTTTGAAGCTGCCTTGAGATAAAAGCATCTTCTAAAATTTCTGGCAATATCAGCGCCTCAAAAAGTAAATTCTTAGCATTTTCATCTAGGCATTCAAAGTCCGCATTTATCACGTCACTAACGCTTTTTTCAGCCTTTGTAAAAATTTGATTTACCCTAGCGTGAGCGTAGTTTATATAAAAGATAGGATTTGAGCTGTCCTCTTTTTTAAGCTCATCTACGTCAAATTCCAAACTACTCGTGTTTGCCTTGCTTATAAAGATAAATCTAAGCGCCTCAGCACCGATCTCACTTACGATATCGCTCATCAGTACAGCATTACCAGCGCGCTTGCTCATCTTGTATGGCTTGCCATCTTTTAGCAAACTAACCATCTGCATAAGTATCACTTCAAGCTTATTTTCATCGTATCCAAGGAAATTTATCGCAGCCTTTAGCCTTGCGATATACCCGTGGTGGTCAGCACCCCAAATGTTTATGTAGTGATCGAAATTTTTCTCAAATTTGGCGTTATGATAGATGATGTCGCCAGCTAGATATGTCGGTCTACCGTCATTTCTCACCACAACTCTATCATTATCATCACCAAGCGTAGTCGAAGCGATATAAGTAGCGCCCTCTTTTTCATACATTTGATTTGAGCGTTTTAGCTTGTTTATAGTTGGCTCTAAGCCATCATAAAGAGCTTTCTCGCTAGCCCAGCTCTCTATAAATATCCCAACGTCCGCCAAATCTTTTTTGATGATCTCAAGCACGATATCCTTGCCAAACTCGGCAAGCTCGAGATTCCTGCTCTCGTCATAAAAAATTTCCTTGCCAAATTTCTCATTTGCAAGCTTAGCAATATCTAAAATATAATCGCCTCGGTAGTATTTCTCTGGATAGACGACGTTTTCGTTAAAAAGCTGCTCTTTTGCCGCAAGCGATATCGAAGTACCAAGCAGGTCGATTTGATTGCCAGCATCGTTTATATAGTATTCTGTTGAGATAGCGTAGCCAAGTCTTTTGCCAAGCCTAGCCAAAGTATCGCCGTAGACTGCACCTCTAACATGCCCGATGTGAAGCGGTCCAGTTGGATTTGCGCTGATGTATTCTATTAAATAGCTATCTTTTTTCACATCTTCTTTTGCAAAATTTTCGCTATCTAGCAAAATTTGCTTTGAAATTTCATCTAAAAACTCACTTTTTAGCTTGAAATTTAAGTAGCCATTTACTGCACTAGCTTCAACCATTTTGCTATCACTAAATTTATCAGCAAACTCGCTAGCTATCATGGCTGGCGACTTTCTTAACTCCTTTGCTAGGCTAAAAAGTGGCGTTGCATAGTGGGCTAAATTTTTATCCTTTGGCTTTTCAAGCACAAATTCACGCTCTAAAACCTTTGAAATTTCAGCTTTTATTTTATTTTTCAACTCTAAAACCTATGCGTTTTTAGTTGTTTCTTCTATTTTTTGACTATCGGCATTCTCTTCTTTATGCTCGACTTTCTCACTTTTTTCAGGGGTTGTGTCTTCCATCTCAGCCTTAAAAGTCTTTATGCCTTTGCCTAGTCCTTTTGCAAGTTCTGGGATCTTCTTTGCTCCAAAAAGTAAAACAATAATCGCTAAAACAACTAGCCAGTGACCAATACTAAAAGAACCCATTTTTTCTCCTCAATAAAATTTTCAAAATGTTATCATAAATTCCTGAATTTCTAGCAATCTATCCACTCATCAATAACGCGTCTTAAGTCTATTTTCGTACTTTTTAACCTCATCGCTCTAAGAATTGATTTTAATCCTTTATAACTCTTTTCAATGTCATCATTTACCAAAAAATAATCATATTCTAAGATATGCTCCATCTCACCAACTGCGTTCATTAGGCGATTTTCTATCGTTTCGTCGCTATCAGTTCCGCGGTTTTTCAAGCGCCTTTTAAGCTCTTTTTTATTTGCAGTCGTGATAAAAACTGAAGTTATGTAGCTTTTAAATTTTTCAAGTGCGATATGAAAGCCTTGCACATCAATGTCAAATATCACTATCTTCCCAGCCTCAAGTGCTGCTAAAACAGGCTTTAGACTCGTTCCATAATAGTTTTTATGCACCTGCGCCCATTCTAAAAATTCGCCCTTTTCTATGCCGCTTTTAAACTCATCTTCTTTTATAAAATAGTAATCCACTCCATCAACTTCACCTTCTCTTTTTGCCCTTGTCGTGCTTGAAATAGAAAAATAAAGATCTTTCTCTTCCTTTAAAAGACGGCCCAAAAGCGTACTTTTCCCACTTCCACTAGGCCCAGAAACTACTAAAATTTGTCCTTGCAACTACTTTTCCTCAAAACTTATATTTATCTTTATGTTCATATCTTTTAGCACATCTCTTAGCGAGCTTTCATTTAACGACTCATGGACGTGTTTTGTGATCTTTTTGGTTAGCTCTTCTTTATAGTCAGCATCTATTTTTGTTTCATCGCATGAGCTAGTTTGTGGAGCAATATTTAATCCAAATGCTGCTTGCATCGTATTTTCATCTATTTCTTCAATAGACGCTACATCAAAATTTGGGCTACCCAATGTCTCTTCTTTAAAATTTTCTTCCTCAAACACCTCATCTACCATGCCTAGATCTTCTTGAGCAAGGACTTCTTCAGAAATTTCTTCATGATCTTCTTTAGCTGGCTCTTTTTCAAGGTCTATATCTTCACCCAAAGAAATGTCCTCTGCTTCTTTGGTAGATTCTTCATCTATATCTTCCTCTAAATTTTGGCTAGCTTCATCTATCAAATTTGCCTCGCTGCTTTCAGGCTCAAAATTTTCATCACTACCAAAATCAGTCTCTAGTTCATCAAAATTTTCGCTATCTTCTCTAGATTCTTCGTTTAGCTCTTTATCCAAAGACTCGATCTCGCTGAGCTCTTTTTTACTTTGGCTTATATCATCTACAAAATCTTCATTAAGCTCGGCAGTTTCTAAATTTTGAGAATTTTGCTCGACCATTTTATCAAGCTCGTTTTTCGCCTCTTCATCCGCCAAGTCACTCTCGCCCATATCATCTATCTCATCTACAAGCGAACTAAGCTCATCAAAGTTATCACTATGCTCTTCTTTTATCACAGGCGGCTCATTGTTTTGCTCTAAGGATTTATCTATATCTTCTGAATCAGCCATATATTTGCTAGCTATGTCATTTATCATATCATCATCTATGAGTTCAGTGTCTCTTTCATCAAAACTGATATCTTTATCCTTTAAATCCTCGGCCTCTAGTTCACTTAGCTCCTCTTTTAAAAACTCATCATCTAAAGCCTCGTTATCAAATTTATCTGCCTTATCATCTTCTTTTGCTAAATTTTCAAGTCCCATGTCAATTTCTGGAAGCTCAAAATTTTCTAAATCATCAAAGTTTTTATTGCTTTCGTCAAAGTCATTAAAATTTGCAGACTCATCTAGCCCAAGCTCAAGTTCTTTATCATTGTCAGTATCTTTGTTTTGTTCAAACAAACTAATAAATTCTGTTGGTAAAAAGGGCTTTTCAAGCATAACATCAGCAAAATCTGGCTTTTCACCGCCTCTAGGTGCTAGATACATTATCTTTTGATTTAAATTAACATCGCTGCTATCCATATCACTATCGATGATAATATAATCAAATTGATCTCCAACACTATTAACATCGTCAAATTCGCTATATTCTATGCCTAGCTTATTTAAACTTAACGTTATAAGACGAGAAACTGCTGGGTTTTTGTTTACAAGTGCAACTTTCATGATCCCTCCTTGAAGAGCTTGAGGCTGTATTCTATGATAAATTTCATTGCTATTTACTTAAAAAAATAGTGCTGGCATATCGTTTAAAATCTGCACCATCATATCAGTTATGATTTTTATAATGCCGGCTAAAATAGCTATCAAAACCGAAAAACCGATACTTACCTTAATAGGATAGCCAACAACTAATAGGTTAAATTGTGGCATAGTTTTCATAAGCATGCCAAAAATAGCATCTGAAAGTATAGAAAGTGCGATGATAGGAAAAGCCAGAACAAATCCAAACATAAAAAGATTGCCAAAAAGCTTTAGGGCGTAGCTCATCACACCACTTCTTGGATAAAAATCTCCAAGCGGTATAGCAGAAAGTGAAGTGGAATAAAACTGTAATATCAAATGGTGTCCATCAAGCATCAAAAATGCAAGAAGCGCGATGAAATTTAGAATATTTGCGATCACTGGCGAATTTGTACCAGTTTGCGGATCAAGCACTGAAGCCATCGAAAAACCCATAATCATCGAGATCTGCTCGCCAGCCATTTGAAGTATGGCAAAAACGATATTTAGCAAAAGCCCAGCACAAAGTCCGAGCATAGCCTCACTTAAAATTTCTATAATCAAAAAATTTATAGCATGCTCATGAGCATGTGAGAGCGGAAAAAGTACAACACAAAGAGCAAAAACTAGCAAAGTTTTTACGCTAAGCGGGATTTGATTGTGAGAAAAAAATGGAAAAAATACAATAAGCCCACTAAGACGTGCAAAAAGAAGCATAAAGGTTATGACTTTATCAGCTCCAAAAAACTCGACTAGCTCCATTATTTTATATTAACGCCTCGTCCATCTCAGCTGGAATTTCAAGCCCCATGATCTTTAAAACACTAGGAGCGATATTATTTAGACCGCCGTTTTTTACTTTTTTTACGCCATCAGCCATCACAAAACAAAAGACATCATAAGTCGTGTGGTTTGTCAGTAGCTCACCACTACTATCACGCATCTCTTCGCAGTTTCCGTGATCGCTCGTGATGATCATCGCATAGTTTTTCTCTTTTGCTTTAGCGTAAATTTCTCCAAGAGCCGTATCTACTGCCTCAACTGCTTTTATAGCGGCCTCGTAATTTCCAGTGTGCCCTACCATATCGCCATTTGCGAAATTTACCACGATGAAGTCTTGCTCGTCATCCATACCTTTTAGCACGGCTTTGCAAACCTCTACCGCACTCATCTCTGGCTTTTCGTCGTAGGTCTTTACCTTTGGACTAGGGATGAGCACCCTCGTTTCGTTGCTGGCTAGCTCCTCGACGCCGCCATTAAAGAAAAATGTTACGTGGGCGTATTTTTCAGTCTCAGCCGTGTGAAGCTGCCTTAACCCAGCCGCTGCTATGACCTCACTTAGGGTGTTTTTTATCTTTTCATTTTTAAATAGCACTTCAAATTTAAAATTTGCGTCGTATTCGGTCATGGTGATTAAATTTTTGATAGCAAAAGGGCGCTCAAACTCGCTAAATTTCTCCTCGCCCAGAGCCTGGCAAATTTCTCTTGCCCTATCATTTCTAAAATTTATTACAATCACGCCGTCATCTTCGCCTATGCCTTTAAAGCCATTAAAGCTTGCTGGCTTTACAAACTCATCTGTCACTCCCTCATCGTAGCTTTTTTGTAGATATTCGCTAGGCGATAAGCTGCTTAAATTTGCTCCATTTACCAAGCTATCATAAGCCTCTTTTACGCGCTCCCAGCGTTTATCTCTATCCATCGCGTAAAATCTCCCACAAACGGTTGCTACCTTAAATTTGGCCTCTAAGCTTTTTATAAAATTTAGACCGCTATTTGGGCTAACGTCGCGTCCGTCGGTGATAGCGTGAGCAAAAACTTCGCAGCCACTTTTGCTAACAAGCTCGCACATACCATCAAAATGCTCCATGTGAGAGTGCACGCCGCCGTCGCTATAAAGCCCTATAACGTGAACTCTTTTGCACTTTTTAAAAAGATCTTTCAGTGCTTCATTTTCTGCTAACGAGCCATCAGCAAAACTGCGTGAAATTTTGACCAAATTTTGATATAAAACTCGTCCGCTTCCTATGCACATATGCCCTACTTCGCTGTTTCCCATCTGCCCCTCTGGTAGTCCCACAGCGTTTCCAGAAGTTTTTATAAGTGAGTTTGGAATTTCTTTAAAAAATTTATCGTAGTTTGGCTTTTTGGCCGCCTCAAATGCATTAAATTTGCCATTTTTGTTAAACCCAATGCCATCGGTTATTATAAGTATAGTTTTTTGAGCCATTTTTAAATTTTATCCTTAAATTTAGATAATTTTTAAGGCCATTATACTAAAATTGCTTTTTTTTAAAATAAAGGCCCCTATGTTTTACTATATCTACGAAATTTTAAATTTTAACATCTTTCAGTATATCACCGTTCGCGCTGGCATCGCGTTTTTCATAGCATTTATCTTGACAGCTTATCTGATGCCTAAATTTATCGCCTGGGCAAAGGCAAAAAACGCCGCCCAGCCTATCTACGAGCTTGCCCCACAAACTCACCAAAAAAAGGCCAAAACGCCGACCATGGGCGGACTTGTTTTTGTCTTTACAGCCGTACTTTCCACGATAATTTGCGCAAGGCTTGATAACGTATTTGTCTTAACATCTCTCTTTTGCCTAGTTTGCTTTACACTGCTTGGCTACAAGGACGATTACAGTAAAATTTTAGGAGCAAAAAACCACGCCGGCCTAAGCCCAAAAGCAAAGCTTTTTTTTCAGTTTTTAATAGCCTTTGTAATTTCTGTTTTTTTATATGCAAGTCACGAGCTTAGCACCGAGTTTTATCTACCTTTTTTTAAGCAACCTATTTTAGATTTAAAAATTTTTGCCATTTTCTTTTGGACACTGGTCATAGTCGCTGCTTCAAATTCAGTAAATTTAACAGACGGGCTTGACGGGCTAGCTACTGTGCCATCGATATTTTCACTTTTAACACTTGGCGTTTTTGCTTATATCTGCGGACACGCTGTCTTTAGCTCATATTTACTCTTGCCAAAGATCATAGGCGTTGGTGAAAGCGTTGTTGTCTCTTCAGCCCTAATTGGCTCATTGATGGGCTTTTTGTGGTTTAACTGCCATCCAGCTGAAGTCTTTATGGGCGATAGCGGTAGCTTAAGCGTTGGAGCATATATCGGTTTTATGGGTGTTGCGACAAAAAACGAAATTTTACTCATCATCATCGGTCTTATCTTTGTCGTTGAGACCCTAAGCGTCATCTTGCAAGTGGGAAGCTTTAAAATTTTCAAACGCAGAATTTTTCTCATGGCGCCTATACATCACCATTTTGAGATAAAAGGCTGGGCGGAAAATAAGATCATCGTGCGCTTTTGGATCATCGCACTTTTAGCGAACCTAATCGCACTAACTGCGCTAAAGATCAGATAAGGAAAGCCATGAGAAAATCGCTATTTGGCTACGGTGGCACGATAAAGGCTATCGCTAAAAATTTCACAAAAGACGGTCTTTGGAATATCTATGATGATAAATTTAGTGAAATCTCAAAAGATGAGTTTGGCAATGCTCTTTTGCCAGTTAGCGAATTTGACCCAGCAAAAAGCAGCCTAGAGATACCAAGCCCAGGTATCCCGCCTCATCACGAGCTTATTAAAAAAGCTAAGAATTTAGTTAGCGAGTATGACTATTTTTATGAAATTTATAAAGAAAATCTGCCATTTAACATCTGGATAAGCGGCACAAACGGCAAGACTACGACTACAAAGATGACGCAGCACCTACTAGAGAGCAAGGGCTCAGTCATGGGCGGAAACGTCGGCATCGCACTAGCAAATTTAGACCCAAACGCTAAAATTTGGATACTTGAGACTAGCTCATTTACCCTTCACTACACAAATCACGCTACACCGGGCATCTATGTGCTTTTGCCGATCACTCCAGACCATCTAAGCTGGCATGGCAATATGAGCGAATACGAAAAGGCTAAGCTAAAGCCACTTGCTAGCATGAGCGAAAGTAGCGTGGCGATCGTGCCTGAAATTTACGCCAATACGCCAACCAAGGCAAAAGTGATCGCTTACAAAGATGAGAGCTATTTGGCTAATTTTTGCGGTATAAGCGTAGATAGTATAAATTTTAAAACGCCATTTTTACTTGACGCGTTGCTAGCACTTGCGGTGGAGAAAATTTTATTTGACCGCTGCGACGCGGAGCTTTTAAATACCTTCGTCATCGAGGCAAATAAGCTTGAAGAATTTAGCGATAAAAATGGCAGAACCTGGGTCAATGACACAAAAGCGACCAATATCGACGCGAGTATACAGGCCGTTAAACGCTACAAAGATCATTTCATACATCTAATACTTGGTGGCGATGATAAGGGTGTTGATATGACGCCACTTTTTGAAGGCTTAAAGAGTTTAAGAGTAAAAATTTACGCCATTGGCTCAAATAGTGACAAACTCATGAAATTAGCGACTAAATTTGGCATACCGGCTTTAAAATGCGACTTTTTGCAAAATGCTGTAAATGAGATAGATAAAGAGCTAAAGACCAGCGAGATAGCACTTCTTAGCCCGGCAGCTGCGAGCCTTGATCAGTTTAAGAGCTATGCCGAGCGAGGCGATAAATTTAAAGAGTTTATAAAGTCGCTTTAAATTTACAAGCCCTTTTAAATAGCCTTGTCAAAAATAAAAATATTCAAATTTATATTTTTGACATAAATTTTTACTATAAAGTTTTATTGTTGAATACTTTTTAAGTTTGTGCTAATATTTAGTAAAAATTTCCAAGGAAGTTTAATGCCTCTAACGCCCAGAAATGATGTAAATTTTAAAAGAAATTTAATAGATATTATAAAATTTTCATATGACAATGACATAAGCAGACCATTTATATCTAACAACAAACTACTTATTGGATATGGCTTTAGCCTAAAAGATGATATAGAACTTATTTGTGCCCAAATTTATAAAAACAACAAAGACAAAGTCATAAAAGATGTCAAGCAAACTATTGCTAACACCATGAGTAAGACTACCATAGAAAAGATAGATACAGATGAACTTTTAAAAAAGATAAATGATGCCGCAAAAGGGGCTTATGCAAAGTCTGGAGGTGCCGATACTTTACCTGAGTTTGAATTTAGCTCGGAAGATCAGCTAAATGCCGTCTTGGAACAAAAGCTTATGCCACTAATCCAAGAGATAAATCAAAAATTAAACAACTCTCCACTTAAAAATTTACAAGCCGTTTCACTTACTTCAGATACACAAAACAGTCAAATTTCAAGAGAGCATGTCGCGCTTTTAGCACTTCTTTATATCAGCAAAAAAAGTAATATTGATCCATCCCTAGCAAGCTACATCAAAAGCAAAAATCGTTTTAAAGCCTGGTTTTGGCTAGCATATGAAAGCTTTGGTGATGAAGCAAATAATAAAACATCTCTTTTACGAGAAAAAATTTCAAATCAGTTTGGACTTTATGAAAGTGATGAACAAAATGTTAATTTTGCCGAGTGTATAGATGTTTTTAGCCATTTAAATATATCCAAAGCAAAATATAAATCAAAAAATCAAAACAATAAAGAGATCATCCAAAACGTCACTCATTTAGAATTTATGAAACTTCAAGAAAATGGATCAAATTTAAATGCATCAGATGCATCAAAATGTGAGGCTTTATTTCAGCCATTTGTTACAAAGATAAATTCTTTATTAAGCACTCAAAGTACAAAGACCTTTAGCCTTGAAAACATATACTGCGTAAATTTAATCAGCTCAAATGCTTCAAACACTTCAAGAATAAATAAGCTCTTAAGACAAAGAGAGGAGGAATTTTACAAACAAGAAAATATACTCTTACTATGTCCAAGGAAGATGACAACTCCTATTAGAGTCTTTCAACCTAAAAAGAGCGAATTTACCGTCGTGCTAGCTAGTCAGACTCCATTTGATTGTAGTGAGCTAAACCCAAAAGAGCTAAATTCTAGTAGGCCAAACTATGGCAAGGTAAATTTATGCGAGCTAATACTTACTGACTTTAAATTTGACTCTTACGAAGATAGTAAAAATGAAGAGATAAAATTTAAAAATGCAAATAGCAAAGATACAGTAATACTCTATCAAGAAAACAAAAATGAAGAAGATAAGATAAATGGTGCTACCTTTACTAGTATAAAGCAAAATAGCGATGATATAGAGTATAAACTAGAAGATGGCGTTATAAGTATGAAGTACTTTGAAGACCAAACGTCTAACAACAAACACCTAAATTTTTCTTTATTAAATTTCGCTAAAGAGAATAACTTTACCCTAAGAGATGATAAAGACTCAGCTATGTTTGATATAAAGCTTCGTCTAGCTCATGGCAATAATGCAGTACCTACATCAGCATCAAGTTCAGGTCTTACTCTTACAATAAACAATCTCATCATTGAAAACGAAGATGGTAAGGCAAGTGAAGATATAGATAAGATATATCTTCATCACTGCTTTGATAAAAGTATATATGAGAGTATATCTTTAGTAAAAAATGAAGACTCAGATATCAAGAACTCATATACAGCTACATTTAATATCCCAATAGATAAAGAGAATAAAGGAGATACTAAATTTATACTTTATTCAAGTGATCTAAGTAAAGTTTATAGCACTAAAGATATTCATGCTCACTCTGATACAGCTGTAATATCTTTAGGATATCAAGATAAGAGTAGCTCTAACTTTTGCTATAGCAATAAGGTTTCGTTAAGAGATATAACAGATCATATAACAAATGTAATCTCTGATAGTGAGTATCCATTTAAGACAAATGAGCCAATAAGCTTAAAGGCTATATATAAACAAGAAAAAGGTAGTAAGAGATATAAAGAGATACTTTGGGGATATAAGGTCATAAAAAGTAAAGAGTATGATGAACTATCCAAATCAAATCCAAAAGATGTAGTAGTCTTAAAAGATCAAAAAGGTAAAGAGATAACATTTAAAATTTCAGATGTTATACAAAAAAATGATCTAGACAAGCTAAAACAAGGTGGTCATACTATAGTATTTTTTGCATATCTTGAAGGTGATAAGGATAAATTTAAGTTTTATACAAGATATGGCAAAAATCATATAAGACTAGATATAAAGATACCTTTATATATTGGATTTAGTAATGATAAGCTAGTTATATATGAGTTTGAGCATGCTATAAAAGAGAAGGCATTTGATGCTAAATTAAATCTTAGTGATAATAAAGACGATGCTTTAATAAAAAATGATAATTACTTATATATAAGTAAAAATATCTCTTCAAATGAGATAAATATCTATGAAGACGACAAGCTAAGCAAAGAGCTAAAAAGTGATAAGAATACAAATAAGAGCTATCAAATTTATGCAAAAGAAGAGAGCTCTAATAATCAGTCTAATGCAGATAAAGATAATAAGCTTGGTATAAATTTATTAAGCAAAGAGAATATGGATAAATTTATTAACTCTTTTAATGAATCAAAGAGTTTAACTAGAGTAAATAAAGGTATGTGGGAAGATGGGGATAAAGAAGTCTTAGTAAAAGTAGAGATGGGCAATGAGATAGTTTTTCCACTAAAAATCAAGCCTTTAAATAATAGAGGTATGGAATATGACTGGACGCTTATGTTGGGAGACAAGGGCGAGAGCCAAGCAATATTTGGCAGAAATAGAAACAATGGCAAAAGACAACACGCCGCAAGAGATCTATATACAGATATGCCTTTTAAAAAGAATGTAGACATAAAAACATTTAAGTCAGATGTAGAGATAGTATCTATAGCTGATGGCGAAGTAATAAAGACTGGTAATTTTTACTGTAAAACCGATCACATAACGATACAATACGACACAGTAGAATTTGGTAGCTTTATAATAAGATATGGCGAGGTTGATCCTTCAAGAGTAAAAGTAAAAGCGGGTGATATGGTACGAAAAGGTCAGGTTATAGGATATTCTGGACTAATGATTGATAACGGTGATCACCCAAATATAGTTGATAAAAAAATAGTAACCATGCTTCACTTTGAGTACTTTACAAATGGAGCCAACAAAGATGATCCTTTAACTGTCACTAATGATTCGAACAATAAATTTAAAAGACGTAAGGATCTAGCAGACCCACTGGAAATACTAAAGGAAGGATACAAAAATACTTTTGGAGAAATATTATGAGGATAATCTTTAAAATAATCTTAGCTTTACTTATAGCTGTAAATTTATCATTTGCAACAGATGATTATATAGATGATTATTATAATAGCTGGAAGCAAAAGACAATATCAAAAAAGTTTTTGAGTCAAGGTTGCAAAACAATATCAAAAGACATTTGGAATGAAAGCAAGGTTTCCTATCGTCAAACAACTATATTAAATATATACAAAGAGCCTATTTTAAATTTATATGGCGACTACGACTTAAAAATTAAAGAAATACAACATCTAAAAAATCAAAAATACAAAGAGTGTAATAAAAATTTTTGTTACGACTTTGATTTTAAGTGGTTAAACAACAAAAGTCTTTTGGTACAACTACATTTTCATGCTGATAAATATTCTAAATCAAGCTGTGAATTATGGTTATATGAAGAAGAAGATGGTAGCGTAGATGTTTATAAATTTACATCCAAGAATTTACCTGACTAATAAATTTGATAAAAGAATAGAAGATGTAACCTACTTTAGTAGCCGAATATGGAAAGTACGCGATAATGAGTGCTGCATGGTTTTGGCTTTCTAATAATCTACACAAAATAGCGGATGAGAGTAAAAATGACTCAAATAATGAAAATGTAGTGGATAAAATAACTTATGTTATTAATAGGGGGACCGACGACCAAAGCAAAAGAGATAGAAAAGAAAATTACACAGGGATTAGAAATGCTGAAATTTTTCAAATTTTTAAATAGTGCATTTTTATTATTATCATTGCTGGCTTGCAATGGTATGGGAAAAGATGAAATACCAAATTTTAAATACAAAGGCACATCTAACTATTATTTTAAAATAGGCAGTGATAGCTATTCTGTAAAGATTTTACGTAATTATAATGAGGACAACCTGGGGCGGGCAATAGATATAAAAGAGTGCGCAATTATTTACAAAGACAAGATAAAAAAATGGAGCTTCTGTTATGACGATATGTCTATGTGGAGCGTTACAGCTAATGGTAATATAATTGAGTTTAAAGGCGGAACCCAAGACAGAGATGGAAATATAGTGGACTTTTATATACTTTTTAAAAAATTAGCCTCGGAATTTTATTTGTATGAGTACACTTGGAAATTTGGATATATAGATGAAACTACAAACGATGAAAAAATTAATAAAGCAGAAAATTACTACGTAGATCATGGTAAAAAGAATAGACTTTATATAAATCAAATCACTCCAAAAATTCTTAATGACACGAGAAAAAGCTTTTATAAAAATAAATAGTAATTAGGTAATTTGAGTAACGTATTTAAAAGTAAATATATTTATAGGACAAAAATTTTATGTTTTTGAGCTCTTAATACTTAGCAAAGCCACTAGAATATCGACCGGAAAATTCAAATAAATAGAAGATAGTGAGATAAAGGTAACTTAACAGTCATGATGATCCAATTAGTATTAAAAATATTTTGCAAAAATAAATATAATAAAAAATTTCTACTACAAATTCTGGCATCAAACTTGGCGACAAACAAGAGCAAATTTTAAAGAAGCTAGGCAAGCCAAACGATCTACAAGAAGAAAACACCATCTCTATCTTCACCTACATCACTGAGCAAAATGAAAGCAAACTCTTACAAGAATTTGATATGCCACTCTACTACGAGAAATTCATCTTTTCTAATGGAGTTTTAAAAGAGTATGAATTTGGATTTGAGTATCCGTGATATTCCGCGGATCAGGATATTAATTCCATAGAGTAGCAAAAGATATTTTACGGCCTAAAAGCGTAGAATTTCTACTCTTCGTCCAAATTTATTTCAGGTAGTTTCTCTTCGGCAAAACTCTTATCTTTTTTGGCAGCTGACGCAACCTCGCTAGCTTTTTTTAAAAGTCCATCAAGCCCTTGCCTTGCCAAACGCTCAGTTAGCTGCTCTGGCGTATCTTTCACGCCATCAAGATCGCTAAAATCATCAAATTCTTCATCGTCTTCTTTTTGTATCTTTATCTCGTAATCAAGCTTGCCATTAAGTCTAGCTAGCTCGTCGCTTATCGCAGTGCAAAAGACCTCAGTGTATCCTCTGTGAGCGCAGTTTTTGGCTAGAAATTCACTCATCACGTTTAGGTGATTTATATAGTCATCTTGCAAGATATTTGCCTGTAAAAGCTCGAATTTTAAAAAGAGCCAGTAGGTATTAAGTACGTCGCTTTCGCAGTATTCGTTGATCTTATCAAGCTCGCCTGCGTAGTATAGCTCAAGCACCTGATCGCCGTGCACGTCGTATTTACCAGGTAAATTTAAGCTAGCGCAAAGCGTATCGAGCTTTAGCCCTCTCACACTTCCAAAATCGCTTATAAAATCAAGCAAATCAAGGTGAAATTTAGGCGAATACCTAGCTCTATAGTTTTCCCATTTATTTTTATTTAGCTCTTTGTTTTCGCTCTCATAATATGCCGCTGCATTTAGATTGTAGCGCATCGCACGCACCATTAACATCGGCAGGTCAAAACCCCTTCCATTAAAGCTAACAAGCCTTGGGTTATAATCATTTATAAATTTTAAAAATTTAGCGATGATCTCGCGCTCGTCCTTGCCCTCCATCGTGCTAACTTTTAAAAATTTACCGTACTCATCAGCCATTACCGCAGAGATCGCGACCACTCTATGAAACATCACAGGCAAAAAATCACTCCCACTGGCCTCTTTTTGCAGCGCCATCGCTTGCATGCTCACATCTTCATCGCTCCCGTCAATGCCATAAATTTTTCTTATCAAATTTGCATCAGGTATCGTTTCGCAGTCAAAGACACAGATGTAACTTTTCGCCATTTTAGCCCTTTTTTAAGCATTTTTTTTTAAAATCATACCAAAAATTTATATCTAAAGTGATCAATGCAAAACAAAAATCAGCTAAAAATAGCCATCGTCAAACTCTCCGCTCTTGGGGATATCGTGCACGCAGCTATTGTGCTTCAGTTTATCAAAAAGCACTATCCAAATACCCATATTACGTGGCTAGTTGATGCTCGTTTTGCAAGCCTTTTAAAAGATCATCCGCTTATCGACGAGCTAGTCGTTTTACCACTTAAACAAAGCTTTAAACAAAGCTACAAGATACTAAAAACGCTTGGTAAATTTGACAAAGTGATCGATCTACAAGGACTTTTTAAATCAGCTGTAGTCGCAAAAATAATAGGCAAGCAAACTTATGGCTTTAGCAGAGAGAGCGTCAAAGAAAAGATCGCAGCCAGGCTTTATAGACATAAATTTAAAATTGATTACAACGAAAATATAATCATTAGAAATTTGGCGCTTGTGGCTTTTGCTCTAAATTTTAGCTTTGAAGTAAGTGAAATTTTAGAAAAAACACCTTGCTTTGAAGTAAGTAAAATTTATAAAAACGAAAGTGGTAAAAAACGCGTTTTAATTGCTGCCTTTGCAAGCGAAGAGAGCAAAATTTATGACAAATTTAAAGATGTGATCAGGCTACTTGATGGATGCGAAATTTGCCTTTGCTACGGAAGTGAGAGCGAGAAAGTAAGGGCTGAGGCGATCATCTCAGGTACCTCGGCAAAGCTACTTGAAAAACTTAGCATAAAAGAGATGATAAGCTTCATTACAAGCTGTGATTTAGTAATTGGTAACGATAGCGGCTTAACGCACCTTGCTTGGGCGATAAATAGGCCTTCTATCACACTTTTTGGCAACCGTCCAAGCCACAGAAATGCTTACATCACGGATAAAAATTTAGTTATAGATATGGGTAAGCAAATAGATGCCAGAAGTATCGATAAAAACGACTTTTGCATAAGAGAAATTTTCCCAGAAACGGTTGCAAATTTCGCAAAAAGGCTGCTAAATGGATAGACTCTATCTGGCTGGCTTTTATACTTTAAAATTTTTTATATTTTTACTGCCTAGTTCACTTAGAGATTTGCTTGCCAAATTTTTAGCGTTTGCGTTTATGAAACTTAAAAAAAAGAGATTTCATATCGTGATGATAAATTTAAATCTTGCATTTGGTGAGTCAAAAACCAAGGAAGAGAAGCTTGAGATCGCCAAAAAATGCTACTACAACTTTGCAAAATACCTTGGTATAAATTTCATCCTAAATCAAAACACAACAAAACAAAAGGTACTTGAAAAGGTAGGCTTTAAAAACGAATATCATCTGCTTGAAGCACTTAAGCTTGACCGCCCTATTATCGTTGCAACTGCGCATTTTGGGCAGTGGGAGCTTTTTAGTCTAGCGATGGCAGCTCGCTTTGGTGCAGTTTCGGTGCTTGGTAGAAAGCTTGATAGTGGCATCATGAATGAAATTTTAAAGGCGAACAGATCGCAGTTTGACGTGGAGCTCATTGACAAAGATGGCGGCGCAAAAGACATCTTAAAAGCGCTAAAAGCTAGGCGAATAGTGGGAATTTTAGTAGATCAAAATACCGCTCCAAAAGATGGCATAAAGGTGAAATTTTTTGACAAAGATGTGCTTCACACGCCAGCTGCGAGCGTACTAGCTCAAAAAACAAACGCCCTAATAATTAATGCATTTATCTATCAAAAAGATGAAAACATAAGCGAAATTTGTTTTTCGCCAGCCATTGATATAAATAAATTTGATAAAGAAGAGGCGGTACAAAAAGTAACGCAAATGCAGTGCAGCGCGTGTGAAGGGATGGTTAGATCAAGGCCTGAGGAGTACTTTTGGTTTCACCAAAGATTTAAGAGATTTTACGAAAATGAGTATAAATGCTAAGCGTTGTCATTTTGACTTGTAACAGCGAAAAATACCTAAAAGAAGTGCTAGAAAGTACAAATTTTGCTGATGAGGTCATCGTGGTTGATAGTGGTTCAAAAGACAGCACAAGGCAAATTTGTGATGGCTTTAGCAACGTGAGATTTCACGAGCAAGCTTGGCTGGGATTTGGCGCGCAAAAGCAAAGAGGCGTGGATCTAGCTAAAAATGAGTGGATCTTTGTGCTTGATAGTGACGAGGTGATCACGGATGAACTTAAAAACGAGATCATAGATACACTAAAAGAGCCAAAATTTATGGCTTATAACGTTGCCAGGCTAAATTTTTTCTTTGGCAAAGCGATAAAAAACATGGGGCTATATCCAGACTACACGGTGAGACTTTTTAACAAAAATTTTGCCAAATTTGATGGCAGAGCTGTGCATGAAAAGGTTGTTTTAAATGACGGCTCACAAAGGCTTGGAGCGCTTAAAAATCACTTCTTACACTATGCATATGAGAGCATCGAGCAGTTTATCGCCAAGCAAAATCGCTACTCAAGCATGGGTGCAAAAAGAAATTTGCTAAAGGCGCTTACAAGCCCGGCTTGGACATTTTTTAAGCTTTACGTGCTAAAAGGTGGCTTTAAAGAGGGCTTTGCGGGCTATGTTATCGCTAGACTTTACGCCCAGTACACATTTTGGAAATATATAAAATGAAAATACTTGTAATTAAATTTAGAAATATCGGCGACGTGCTTTTAACCACGCCGCTCATTGAAAATTTGCACCACTACTACCCAGATGCGACCATCGACTTTGCCCTAAACAAAGGCACAGAAGCGATGATAGAAGGAAATCCTTACATAAACAAAATTCACATTTACGATAGACAAAGTGCAAATTCTGGCTTTTTTAAAAAACTAATTACCGAGATAAAATTTATAAAAGCCATCAAAAAAGAAAAATACGATATGGCTGTGCAAACAACCACGGGAGATCGCGGCATCATCATCTCAAAATATGCAAAGATCAAAAAAATAGTAGGCTTTCTTGGCAAAAATCAATCAATAAATAAACTTCTAAACGTTAAGGCTAAATACTACGAAAATTTTTCACATACGATCGATCATAATCTAAACGCTTTAAGGGCTTTGGGATTTGAACCAATTAGCAAAAAGGTGAGTGTATTTTCAGACGAGAGCGTGGAGCATCTAAATTTACCAAAATGCTTTGTACATATGCATCTTACAAGCCGCTGGATGTTTAAATGCGCAAATGATGAGAGCATGGCAGAGCTCATCGACTACTGCGAAAATGAGCTTGGGGTAAAGGTCGTACTAACAAGTGATAATAAAGAAAATGAGCTAGAAAAGCTAGCAAGCGTACTAAAAATTTGCAAGAGTGAGCCTATAAATTTAGGCGGTAAGCTAAATTTGAAACAAACGATCGCCCTATCAAAGCATTCAAGCCTTTTTATTGGTGTTGATACCGCCATCATGCACATAGCCGCAGCAAACGACGTGCCTGTGATCGCTTTTTTTGGTCCAAGCAATGCTTTTGAATGGGGGCCTTGGGATAACTCACTCATGGAAAATGGCTATACAGCCCAAAATGGTATACAAAGTATGGGCAAACACATCGTCTATCAAAAAGACTGGGACTTTGTGCCTTGCGATAAAGAGGGCATAGCAAAGCATGGCATAGAAAAGACCTTGATGGATTTTAGCGACGAAATGCCAAACATAAAAGCCAAAATAAAAGAAATTTTAGGATAGGCAGATGAACATTCTTCACACAGAGACGCTTTTTAACTGGGGTGGCGAGCAAAACAAGACACTAAATGAGATGCGTTTTATGCGTGAGATGGGTCACAATGTCATACTTTTTTGCAACCCAAACTCTCAGATAGAAAGCATTGCAAAAGAAGAAGGCTTTAGTGTTATAGCACAAGAGATGAATAAGAAAAATTTTCATAAAAGCATACCGGCTATTTGCAAAGCAATAAAAAATAACAATATAGATGTGGTCATAACTCATGGATCAACTGATAGCTGGGTTGGGGCCGTTGCTGGACTATTTTACCGAAGCAAGGGCGTTAAATTTTATAAAGAAAGACACAACCTCTTTCCGATAAAAGGGCTTGTTTCAAAATTAATGCATAAAAGGCTATTTGATAAAATTTTATACATCTCAGATAGCGTCAAAGAGTATCTTCTGAGCATCGGAGTTAGCAAAGATAGGCTAGTTTTTATGCCAAGCACGGTTGATGTTGAAAAGATTGATAGCACAAAAAGCACTTTTAGAGATGAGTTTCATATCGCCAAAAACGAGCTAGTCATCGGCACTTTTACCTCGCTTTACCGCAAGAAAGGCGTCTTTGACTTTGCAAGTGCCGCAAAAGAAATTTTAAAGTCAAAGGATGCGACTATTGTATTTTCTGGCAACATTAGCGACAGTGCAAAAGAGCAGATCGCCTCTATGTTTGATGAAAAAGACAGGATCATCTTCACTGGCTTTAGAAATGACGCGGCAAATGTTATAAAAAGTTTTGATATCTATGTCTTTGCTTCGCACTCTGAGGGGCTTGGTACAGTCCTACTTGAGGCAATGAGCTCAAAAGTACCAGTCGTAGTCTACGATAACGCACCAATGAATGTACTAGTTAAAAACAAAGAGCGTGGGCTTTGTGCTAAAAATTTAGATGAAATTTCGCTAAGAGAGTGCATTTTGGAGCTGATAAATGAGCCTGAAAAAGCTAAAATTTACTCACAAAACGCCTTTAAATTTGTGGATGAAAACTTTAGCCACAAGGCGCTAAAAGAGGCTATTAAAAATTTACTGGAGCAAAAATGAACTACCCAGTTTGCGTGCTAACGATGCACCACTGTAATAACAATAAAAACGACTTTGCCATTAAGCCAGAGCTATTTAAAAAGACGCTTTTGATGGCGTTAGATGAGGGCTATAAATTTATAAACTATGCTCAGTTTAAAGATATAGCTAGTGGCCGAGTAAAAGCCTCTAAAAAGAACATTTTACTAACTTTTGATGACGGGTATTTTGATAATTATAAATTTGCATTTCCTATCCTAAAAGAGTTAAAAATTCCAGCTGTTTGCTTTTTGATAACAGATAAGATCAAGGATTTTAAAAGGCAAGATTATGACTTTGTATTTAAAAAACATAAAGAAATAGACTACGAAAAAGATGCGGAGTATTTTTTAAATTTAGACGAGATCAGGCAGATGCAAGAGAGTGGGCTTTTTGAGTTTGATAGCCATACGGCGAGCCACTTTTCTTGCAAAAGTAACGATGAAGCAAAATTAAGAGAGGAATTTTCTAGCTCGCTGGCTAAGATAAAAGAGCTATTTCCTGAAAAACAAGAATTTGGCTTTTGCTTTCCAAAAGGGCACTTTAACGAGCTTTCACTAAAAGTTGTAAGAGAGTATTATGACTTTGCCTTTAGTGTGATAGATGGTGGATTTTGCGCAGGAGATGATAAATTTAAGATAAGACGTATTGATATCTCAAACAATGCGAAGAGCGAGAGTGATTACATTTTTAGAGTTAAAAAGAAGCTTTTTATCTATTCTACGCCAGTTCTAGGAAATTTATATTCAAATTTTAGAAATAGAGGCTATAAATAATGCTTGAAGCATTAAATGAGGCTTGCAAAGAAATTTTAAAAGATAAAAAACAGGCCTTAATCGCTCTTACTGGGCTTCACGGCAGTGGCAAAAGTACACTTGCAAAACAAATTAGAAAAAATGGATTTAAAAACTTTAAACCTTATCAAATCGCTGTAATCGATGATGATGTAATGAGCCTAAATTTATTTATAGCTCGTCCAAAGATAAAAATCAAAAGCGATCATCAAGATGAGTTAAAGCCATTTTTTAAATTTATCATGCCGTTTGTAAAAGTCGTAATATACGTAAGCGCAAATCCACTTTTACGTATAAGTAGATGCGATATACTTTGTATTTTAAATGCTGATGAAGAAGCTAGAAGAGCCGAAATTTATAAGAGAAACTCGAGCAAGGATCCAAGCCAGTGCTCAAAAACAATGAGCATAAATTTAAACTAGAGTTCAAATTACCAATCAAGCGAAATATCTAATCAGAAGCGATTCTCCAGATCTCACAAAAAACATATAGCCAAAAATAAGAAAATTTTTACCAATTAATTTAGTTCACTAAGACCTTATCGCCGCGTAGATAGAGCCTAAAATATCATTTTGATATATAAACATGGTCTTTTTTAGCCATTTTTCATCACGTTTTGTAACGATGCGCTTTATCTCTTCAAGGTTGCCATCAGCTTTATTAATGCCACGTTTTGTCGTAAAAAATGCCTTATAACCATGCTTTTTGGCTGCCATTAGATACTCATCATTGTATTTGCCACGCGGCCAGCAAAGTGCGTCGTCTTCAAAGCCAAAATTTTTCTTCATAAATTCACGGCAAAGACCAAATTCCTCGTCCAAGCTAAGCTGCCCAAAATATCCATCAAAATGACCGTGCGTATGTGAGTGAAAGTAAAAATAATCACTCATTTTCTCAATCTGCTCTAAATTTAATATCACATCTTGTGGCCTACTTGGAGCAAGCCTTTTGCACTCGTTGTGATCAACATTTAAAAAGTTAGCAGGCCTCATCTCATGTGCCTTTTGCGCCGCTTCTATCCAGCCAGTAATTATAAAGATATTTGCCCTTAGCCCAAATTCTTTCACGATAGGATAAGCATAGATGTAGTTGTCCATCCAGCCATCATCAAATGTTATGCAAACACTCTTTTTAGGCACTTCAAGCTCACCTTTTTTATACGCAATAAATTCATTTATGCTTAGTGTTTTATAGCCATTTTCAGCTAGAAATTTCATATGCGATTTAAACTCATCCACGCTACTAGCGATAAATCCGCTCTTTTCAAGCACGTGGTGATACATCAAAACTGGTACGCTCATTTTACAAGCTCCATATATAAATTTTGAGTATTTTCTATCATTTTTTCGATACTAAAAATTTCTTTTACGTACTCTCTGCCAAACTCACCCATCTGTTTTCTTAAATTTTCATCCAAAATGAGCCTTTCGAGCACCTTCTTTAGCTCCTCTTTGTTGCCATTTTCAAATAAAAATCCGCTTTTGCCATTACTTACCGCCTCGCCAAGTCCGCCCACATCGCTTCCAATAGTAGCTAGCTTGCACGAAGATGCTTCAAGCAGCGCTCCGCCGATAGCCTCCATCTCTGAAGGCAACACACAAATATCAAGAGAGCCCAAAAAATCGCTCACGTCGGTTCTGTTGCCAAGCATAAAGATATTTTTTTTATCTTTTATATATTCTTGTAAATTTTTATTTTGCGGGCCATTACCTACGATAAAAAGGGCTGAATTCTCTAAATTTAGCTCACTAAATGCATCGATTAATAGCTTATGATTTTTAGCTGCCCTTAACACTGCAACGATGCAAACTCCAACTACGTCGTCATTTAGGCCAAATTCTTTTTTCATATTTATCTTAAATTTTGGTGTATATTTTTGCGTATCGATGCCTGTATAAATTTTGACGACTTTTTCCTTTTTCACGCCTCTTTTTATAAGATCCTTGCATACTGAGTCGCACACGCCGACTACTTTTGTACTTAGGTTGTAAGGTAAGGGCGATGTTATAGGCAGCTGCAAATGCCTAGTGCGAACCACGCTAACGCCACAAATTTTACCCACAATCGCTCCAATGGCACCATCTTTGCCTGAGTGAGTTGAGATGATTTTTATATTATTTTGCTTTACAAATTTGCAAATTTTTAAAATTTCAAAGATATTAAAAGACTTTTTGAGATTAAACTCAACAAATTCACACTCTATTTGCTTCTCAAAGCTTTTTGAGCCAGGATTTAGCCCATAAAAAACCTTAAATTTGCTCTTATCTAGTCCGTTTATCACGCGCTGAGTGCGGTGTTCCTGTCCGCCAAATCCAAGAGAGCTTTCAAGCTCAAGTATATTTATCATTTTTTACTCTTTAAATTCTTTCATTTTTTTATTTGACAAAAAGCCATTTATTGTATTAAAGATTTTTAAAATTTTTGATACATTTTCGTACGATTTTATATTTTTTAGCACTTTAAGTAAAATTCTTTGTTTTAGTCTAAGCTTTGAAAAACCAGATGAGTTTATGATGCTATCAATATCTGCATAAAAAAGATCAAGTGCCTTTACATAGCTACTATTGTTTAGATTTGGTCTTGCCAAAATAGCTGGCATATAGACGCTTTTTATCTTTCTAAGCTCTAGATCTGGCACCATTTCAAGAGCTAAATTTTTGTTTTTTAAAATTGAGATTATGCCATCATATACAAATTTATGATCCATCACAGCTTTTAATTTTTCAAAGCCTGCAGTGTTGTTATCTCCTATCTTATAGCAATAAAAAGCCTTATTTAGCTTTACAAGAGTTTTTGAAGCGATAATATTTCTCACTACAGTGTGAAAATCTTCAGCTTGCGTGATCCCAACTGGAAATAAATTTTCTTTTAAAATTTTAGTCCTAATCGCCTTGTTTGCCGCATTATGCAAGACTTTGTTGTGCCTTGAGGCTAAAAGCCTTTTTAGATACTCGTTTTTATCGATTGCGCCATCCTCTTTTGTCTCAAAATCCTTAAAAAGGAGCTTTTTATGACCATAGACCTTACACATATCTGTTATCACTATGTCGGCATCAAATTTTTCTGCGATATCATAAACGCATGAAGCATAATCTTTTTCCACATAGTCATCAGCATCTACGCAGATAGTATATTTGCCACTAGCTAGCAATATACCGTCATTTCTAGCAGCACTAACACCAGCATTGCTCTTTGTTTTTAATATTATTTTATCTTTATATTCTTCTAATATTTCTAGCGTATTGTCAGTACTTCCATCATTAATAACTATAATCTCAATATCATCCATGTCTTGAGATATAAGCGAATTTAAACAATCCCTAATATGCTCTTTTTTGTTAAAAACAGGCACTACAAAGCTTATTTTCACATTAGGCACGATACTTCCTTTTAATTTTTGTTTAATTGTATATTATTTTTAGTTCAGCAATGATAAAATGCCCACTTAAAATTTAAAGGATCTGCATGAAAAATGACATTGCCTCTAAGCTCTACAATCTTTTTTTAGTTATTGTCTTATTTACGCTACCAGTAACTGAAGGCTTAAAGCAAATTTCACTCACACTTTTTGTCTTGGCTGGAATTTATATTTGCGTCAAAGAAAAAAAGCAATTTAAATTTGATCTCATAAATATCTCGCTTTTTATCTTTGTTTTGGCTACTTTTATAAGCTGCTTGATAAATGGAGTTTCTGTATCAAGAGCACTTGATCCGCTAAGGTGTATGCTATTTTTCTTTGTAGCCAGAAGTGTCGGCGTAGAAAAAATAAATTTTAAATTTTTATTTTTTGCCTTATTTACTGGTTTGATTGCTGCATTTATCCCTGCTTGTATAGAAAAATTCACTTCAAATGACCCTTTAGCACTTTTTGAGCTTAAATCAATAGGACACGTAAATCATAGCGCTATTTTTATGCTACTAGTTTTTTGTGTAGCATTAGTTTCGATAAATAGCAAAGAAATTTTTGAAAAGTATATAGGCATAAGTGTTGCCGGAATTTGCGTCCTTGGAATAATGATAGCTGGCTCTAGAGCTACAATGTATCTTTTACCAATCATTATTTTTACTTACTTGCTTTTTGAAATTTTAAATAAACAGATAAAAATAAAATTTTTATTAGGCTTGATAATTTTGTTTAGCATAATAGCTATTTCTTATATATATATATCAACGAATATTACTCAAGATCAAAGATTCTATAGTCAACTAACAAAGGGGGTTACTGGATCAGAGACTAGATATCCGATCTTTGCTAGCGCATTTTATACGTGGTTAGACCACCCTTTATTTGGGATAGGTTCTGGTGAGTTTAAGATCATTGATATAACAAAATATTTTCCAGGCAATGTTGAAGTTCATGTTAGTCATGCACACAATACCTTTTTAACATTTTTAACAGAAAAGGGCATCGTTGCCTTACTTGCATATTTGATATTTCAACTATCACTCTTTATAAAATTTATTAAAAATTTTAGACAAAATAGCATAGTTTTTCTTGCCCTTTTAATGCTCATGGCTAATAATATAATCTCACTTGCAAATACAACATTTCACCATGAAAATGCACTTCTAATGCTACTATTTTGGGCTCTAGCTTTAAGTGCGATAGATGAAAAATCGACCTTAAAAATTAGCTAATGCTCCAACACGCCTCAACCGTTTCAAATTTCACAAAGAAACGGTTGAGCTAAATTTCTACTTTTTCTTCATTTCCTCAAGCTCTTGCGCTAGAAATTCCCCAGTGTAGCTGCCAGTTTTTTTATAGTTTTTAGCTACTTCTTTTACACTACCGCACGCTATTACTTTGCCGCCTTTTGCGCCGCCTTCTGGTCCCATATCTACGATATAGTCGCAGTTTTTGATAACATCCATATTATGCTCGATCACAAAGACTGAATTTCCAAGATCAACTAGGTGATTTAGTACCTTTACTAGCCTATCGACATCGGCAAAATGAAGCCCTGTCGTTGGCTCATCAAGGATGTAAAGCGTATTTCCAGTGTCGCTTCTACTAAGCTCTTTTGCTAGCTTTACACGCTGCGCCTCGCCGCCACTAAGTGTGACTGCATTTTGCCCAAGTGTGATGTAGCCAAGTCCCACGTCTTGAAGTGTGGTTAGCTTTGAAGCGATCTTTGGCACAGCCTTGAAAAACTCAACCGCCTCATCTATGCTCATATTTAGCACCTCGGCGATGTTTTTGCCTTTGTATAAAATTTCCAAGGTTTGAGCGTTATATCTAGCGCCATTACAAACGTCACAAACCACGTTGATATCAGGCAAAAAGTGCATCTCGATCGTGATCTCACCCTCGCCTTGGCACTTCTCGCAGCGCCCACCTTTGACATTGAAGCTAAAGCGCCCTATTTTATAGCCTCTAAGCTTGGCCTCTTTAGTCTGTGCAAATAAATTTCTTATCTCGTCCATCACGCCGGTATATGTCGCTGGATTTGATCGTGGAGTGCGGCCGATCGGGCTTTGATCGAGGTATATAACCTTGTCTAAATTCTCAAGTCCACTTAAATTTACCCCGGCTATTTTTTTCACTTTTTTGGCTCTATTTAGCTGCTCTTGTGCCTCTGGAAGCAAGGTCTGAAGTATTAGCGAGCTCTTGCCAGATCCTGAGACGCCAGTGATACCCACAAGGTTTCTAAGTGGAAATTTCGCGGTTAAATTTGAGATATTGTTGATATTTACATTTGAAATTTCGAGCCACTTCTCAGCTTTTCTATTTTTTTGATAGTCGATCTTTTTCTTACCGTTTATATATTGTGCAGTCTGGGTGTTTGAGCTTAAAAGCTCTTTTGAACTGCCTGCAAAGACCACGTTACCACCAAATTTACCAGCTCCAGGGCCAATATCTACGATAAAATCAGCCTCTTCTATCGTTTTTTTATCATGCTCGACGACGATTACAGAGTTGCCTTTGGCTTGTAAATTTCTAAGCGTCTTTATGAGCTTTAGCGTATCTCGCTCGTGTAGGCCAATACTTGGCTCATCAAGCACATACATGACGCCACTTAGCCCGCTTCCTATCTGGCTCGCTATCCTGATGCGCTGTGCCTCACCGCCACTGATCGTCCTAGCATCACGCCCAAGCGACAAGTAGCCAAGCCCCACGTCATATAAAAAGAAAAGCCTCTCATTAATCTCTTTTAAGATAGGCTTTGCGATCGCCTTATCATAGTCGCTAAGATAGGCGAAATTTTTCTCATTCGAGAAAAAAGCGGTGCAGTTTTCTATACTCATATCTAAAATTTCACCAAGTCCAAGGCCAGCGACCTTGACCGCTAGACTTTGAGGCTTTAGCCTGTGACCATTACAAGCATCACAAATTTTCTCACTCATGTATTCGTCAAAGTCTTTGTAATCCTTCAAAAGCCCATGTGAAATTTTAACCACTCCATCAAATTTTCTAAGCAGTTTATTTCGCTTCCAAAAGAACTCAACATCCTTGACGTTGCCGTATAAAACGAGTCTTTTTTCATCTTCGCTAAGCTCATAATAAGGCTTTTTAGTATCGATGCCATTTTGCTCACAAAAAGCAAGCAAAAATTTATAATAATAGCTCATGTTATAGCCATAAAGTAGCTTGATCGCGCCGTTTTCTATCGACTTTTCCTCATCGATGATCTTGCTCATATCTAGGCTATATCTTATGCCAAGTCCGTCGCAGTGCTCGCAAGCGCCCTTTGGCGAGTTGAAGCTAAAGCTTAGCGGCTCAAGCGGCGTAAATGAAATTTTACAATCAAAACAAGCCATATGCTCGCTGTAATGTATAAAGCTCTCTTTTAAGCCCAGCTCATCAGCATTTGCGATCTCTACCTCGACCTCTCCAAAGCTCTCATTTAGTGCCTTTTCCACATCACTTGCAAGGCGCTCGTGATTTTGCTCATCGATGGCGATCCTATCAACGATGACCTTTATCGTGTGTTTTTTCGTTTTTGCAAGCTCGATCTCCTCGTCAAGCCTCACCACTACACCATCTATTTGTGCCCTTACAAAGCCTTTTTGGCGTAAATTTTCGATCAAATCCGCCCATGTGCCCTTTTTCTCACGAACTAGCGGCGCATAGATGATCACTTTTGCGCCAAGTGGGAGCTTTGAAATTTCATTTATGATGTCGCTCGCACTCATTTTTGAGATAGGTTTGCCGCATTTATGGCAGTGCTGCACGCCGATTCTTGCGTATAAGAGCCTTAGATAGTCATAAATTTCAGTGATCGTGCCAACCGTTGAGCGAGGGTTTTTAGAAGTCGTCTTTTGATCGATCGCAATAGCAGGCGTTAAACCCTCGATCTTATCAACATCAGGCTTGCCCACACGGTCTAAAAACTGCCTAGCATAGCTGCTAAGGCTCTCCATGTATCTTCTTTGTCCCTCGGCATAAAGCGTATCAAAGGCTAGCGTGCTCTTGCCGCTTCCGCTAAGACCGGTAAAAACTACTAATTTATTTTTTGGAATTTTAAGATTTATATTTTTTAAGTTATGTTCTCTTGCGCCAGTTATTTCAATAATATCGTTCATTAAATTTATACAACCTTTTTAAAATTTTAATCTGTAAATTTAGTCTAAAAGTGATAAAAGATTTATAAAGTAGTTTTTCTAAAATTCAAGATCGTAGTTAAATTTAAGGGCTTATTTATATCATTTTCAGCTTTTTTTGATATTCTACGCCAAATTTTAACCTAAGGAGAAAAAATGTCTGTAAAAATAACTGATATATGCATAAGCTGTGGTTCATGCATTGATGAATGCCCAGTTTCAGCTATCGTTGATGATAGCGACAACCCAACTGGAGCAGATACATACTATGTTTATTCAAACAAATGCGTTGAGTGCGTAGGCTACAACGATGAGCCAGCCTGTGCATCTGCCTGTCCAACTGACGGTTGTATCGTATGGGACGCTGTTGTAGCAGGACAACCTTCGCGCGATCAGATCGGTGCTGATGCACGCAATGGCTCTATTCCAGTTATTCAATAAATTTATATTTATAAATTTTAGGCTCAATTTGAGCCTATTTTATTTTTAAGCTTTATTTGATATAATTGCCAACTTCAATTTAAATAACCTAGATTTAAGGAAAAATTTATGCAAAGAACACTTTCTATTATTAAGCCTGATGCTGTTAAGAAAAATGTTGTTGGAAAAATTATAGATAGATTTGAAAGTAACGGCCTAAGGATCGCAGCTACAAAGAAAATTCAACTTAGCAAATGCGATGCAAAAGCATTTTATGCAGTTCATAAAGATAGACCTTTCTTCAACGATCTAGTCGAATTTATGATAAGCGGGCCAGTTGTGGTTATGGTTTTAGAGGGCGAAAATGCAGTTGCTAAAAACCGCGAGCTAATGGGTGCAACTAACCCAAAAGAAGCAACTCCTGGTACGATAAGAGCTGATTTTGCCGATAGTATTGATGCAAATGCAGTTCACGGAAGTGACAGCCTAGAAAATGCTGTGAATGAGATAAATTTCTTCTTTGCTTCAAGAGAAATTTGCTAACTTTAGGTCAAGAAAATTGATTATATCTTTTTCTAAAATAGCAAACAAAGATATAAGCTTTGAACTAGTAGGAAATGATAATTTAGTTTTTATTGGAATTTTAAAAAGAAAAGACCCTTTTTTGGTAAAATGTCAAGGTAAAATAAAAGGGAATGTAAATTATGTTTGCGATCGATGCGGTGAAGTATTTATGTTACCTATTGATCAAGATGTAGAGCTAAATTTAAGTGACGGTATTTATAAAGATAGCGAAAATGAGCTTAGCGATACGATGGAATTTTTTGATGGCAATATTGATTTAAAAGAAGTCCTTGAGAGCGAGCTAGAAGCTTTTAAGAGTGATTATTTCTATTGTGAAAAATGTAAAAATTTATAAAGGAGAGTAAAAATGGCAGTACCAAAGCGAAGAGTGAGTCATTCTCGTGCAGCAAAACGCAGAACACATTATAAAGTTACACTTCCAGTACCTGTAAAAGACAAAGATGGTTCTTGGAAAATGCCTCACCGTATAAACAAAACTACAGGTGAATATTAAAATATGATTCGCATTGCTATCGATGCTATGGGTGGTGATTTTGGTGCAGATCCTATAATATCTGGTGTTATTGATGCACTAAAAGAGACAGAATTTAAAGCTGTATTAGTCGGCGATAGCAATGTCATCAAACCACTCATTCCACAGTCTTATTTAAAAAATATCGAATTTTTAGAAGCTAGCGAAGTTATCTCAATGGCAGATGGCGCAACTGATGCGCTTAAAAGAAAAGATAGTACGATCTACAAAGCAATTGAACTCTTAAAAAACAAGGAAGTTGATGCTGTAGTTTCTGCTGGTCATAGTGGTGCAACTATGAGTTTAGCTACTCTAAGAATTGGTAGACTAAAAAATATATCTCGTCCAGCAATTGCAACACTTATGCCAAATTCAAAAGAATCTGCGACTTTGGTTTTAGATGTTGGTGCAAATGTTGATTGCAGAAGTGAGCATTTGTTTCAATTTGCCATAATGGGTGAGGCCTATGCAAAAGAAATTTTAGGTAGAAAAGAGCCAAAAGTTGGTCTTTTGTCAAATGGTGAAGAAGAGAGCAAAGGCAATGAAGTTAGCAAAGAAGCATTTAAATTAGTTTCTAGGCTTGATAGCTTTGTTGGTAATGCAGAAGGTAATCAAATTTTTGATGGTAGTATTGATGTGATGGTTTGTGATGGTTTTATGGGAAATATTCTTTTAAAAACTAGCGAAGGCGTTGCAGATGCTATAGGTAAAATTATCAAAAAACAAATTAAAAAATCACCTCTTGCTATAGCTGGCTCTGTACTCATGAGAAAAGTTTTTAAGACGCTTAAAAAGCAGGTTAGCTATGACGAATATGGCGGTGCACCACTTCTTGGTGTAAATGGTTGCGTTATCATAAGTCATGGTAAAAGTAATTCAAAAGCTATAAAAAATGCAATTTTTCAAGCAATAAAATTTGCTAATTCAAATATAAATAAAGTTATCGAAGAAGAACTTTCGCACTTTGCAAGGTAAAATATGCCAAAAGCTTCACTGATTTCTATCGCTTCTTATATTCCAGAAAAAATTCTAACAAATTTTGACTTTGAAAAAATGGTTGAAACGAGTGATGAATGGATAGTAAAGCGAACAGGTATCGAACAAAGGCATATTGCAACTAACGAAACAACAAGTGATCTTGGTACAAAGGCTGGTGAATTAGCCATAAAACGCTCAGGGCTTGATAAAGCTCAAATCGATGCAATCATCTGTGCTACGATATCTCCAGATCATCTTTGTATGCCATCTACTGCTTGCAAAATAGCTGCAAATTTGGGTTTAAACTATGGAGTTACAGCATTTGATATAAGTGCGGCTTGTACCGGTTTTATTTATCTTTTAGAGCTTGCAAATTCTCTCATTGTTAGCGGTGCCAAAAAAAACGTATTAATTATCGGAGCCGAAAAATTAAGCTCTATTGTTGACTATACAGATAGAAGCACTTGTATACTATTTGGTGATGGGGCAGGTGCGGCTGTAATTAGTAGTAGTAATGGTGATGAGATCATTGATATTCATACGGCAAGCGATGGTAAGCAAGCTGAACTTTTAATAACTCCAGGATGCGGAAGTGTATTTCCAGCCAGTGAGGAAACACTAAAAAATAGACTAAATTTCATCCATATGAGTGGAAATGAAGTTTTTAAAATAGCAGTTCAAACACTTAGCAAAAGCGTAATAGAAATTCTGCATGTAAACAAAATGCAAAGCGAAGATATTGATTTTTTCATACCTCATCAAGCGAATATAAGAATAATAGATGCAGTAAAAAATAGATTAAATTTTAAAGATGAGCAGTGTGTCTTGACCGTTTCTAAATATGGCAATACAAGCTCTGCTTCAATTCCGATGGCTATAAATGATGCCTACGAAGACGGTCGCATCAAAAATGGTTCAGTTTTGCTTCTTGACGCATTTGGTGGCGGCTTTACATGGGGATCAGCGATACTAAAATTTGGTGGAAAAAATTTTAGCGACTTACAATAATTACAGCAAGTAATCTTCTAACTTTTTAGTAACGCTTTTACTAATTTCTTTCAAATACTCTCATCAATAAATTTTTAAAAATTCAAATTTTTACAACTTTTAACAAAATCCATTTTCCACTTTTACCAATAACAATAAATTTACTACATAAAAATTTCTAAAATATATTTAAACTAAATTTAATTTTGAATAGATATAATTTCGCAATCAATAAAATTTATTATTAAGGAGAACAAATGTTAGTAACAAAAAAAGCACCTGATTTTACAGCTGCAGCAGTTTTAGGAAACAATCAAATTGTAAATGATTTTAATCTTTATAAAAATATTGGCGAGAAAGGCGCGGTTGTATTTTTCTATCCAATGGATTTTACTTTTGTTTGCCCAAGCGAAATTATCGCATTTGACAAAAGATATGACGAGTTCAAGTCACGTGGTATCGAAGTTATCGCAGTTTCATGCGACAACCAATTCTCTCACTTCGCATGGAAAGAGACTCCAGTAAACAAAGGCGGTATCGGCAAAGTTCGCTTCCCTATCGTAGCTGATATGACAAAATCAATCGCTCGCGGATTTGACGTACTTCTAGAAGATGCTGGTGTAGCGCTTCGTGGCTCATTCTTACTAGACAAAGATGGCACAGTTCGCCATGCAGTTATCAACGATCTTCCACTTGGCAGAAATATCGATGAGATGATAAGAATGGTTGATACTATGCTATTTACAAATGAGCACGGTGAAGTTTGTCCAGCTGGCTGGAACAAAGGTGATGCTGGTATGAAACCAAGCACTGAAGGTGTTGCCGACTACCTTTCACACAACGAAGGCAAACTATAATCAATAGAAATTTCTAGGTATCCTTTACCTAGAAATTTCTCCCCCAAATAAATTTAAATACTTTTTTAATATAACTTTTTATATCATAGCCTTGGCTTTAATCAACAACATTCCGGAGACTACATGGATTTTAAAGGCAGGCAAGAGCTTGTAATAAATTGCGAAGATAGCATACTTAAATTAAGAGATAAATTTATCGATGACGGTATCAAATTTTGTAGGCAACTAACATTTATCGTGCCGCACGATCAGGTAAAAATTTGTCTTGAAAACATCTTTGATACACTACTTATTCAAAAGCCAAATGCTACGCAGCTACAAGATGATTTGAATAATCTAATACCAAAATCAAATGCAAGAGATGAATTAATAAATTTCCTACTTTTAAATTTGACTTTAAATTTTAGTCACTCTTGCGACAACAGTACCTTCGTAGGTTATTTCGTAAATGCCGTTTCAAGAATCAAAGAAATTTTATGTGGTGCCAAAGACCAGCAAGAAACAAATGTAAAAGACATGATTGAAACCGGAACATTTTTTTATGAAGATCCGATCAATACTTTCACTCGCATGAAAAAAGCCAAGGTAAGGCCAGAGCTTTTAAATTTATATGATGGATTAAATATAAAATATGAGGCTGAAATTTTAGAAGTTAAGGAAGATAGTGTCGTTTTTCGCGTGGATATGATGCAAATTTTAGCCATGAAGCAAGACGGCAAAGGTTTTATTTTGCCAAATAGCTTTTTTTCAAAGCCATTATGTGCTGATATTATTAATTACAATATAGTCAATAAAGGCGTCACTCTTTCAAATTTTTTACGAAATACGACGATGTACGCATATAAAAGAAAATTCCAACGTATCTTGCCAAATCGTTTTACCAAAACTATTATCAAAGGCAAGCAAGACAAGATCGAAGGTAGCCTTTATGATGTTTCTGAAGGGGGCATAAGCGTATTAAGCCCGCAAACTACAAATTTTCAAGATGGAGAAGAGCTAGAAGCGACCTTTGAAATCTTAATCACACCAGATAAAGTAAAAAATGTGACTTTAAAGCTAAGACTTGTTACAGAGCTAGCATATAAAGGCTACATAAGATACTGTATGAAGCTTATCGATGATGATGAAACGATAAAAGATTTTACGCAAAAGCGCATAAAAGAGACACTTGATGAGCTTCGCTCACGTATAAATTTATACGAATAAGGCAGCTAGTGAAAACAATACAAGAAAATTTAAAACTTTTTTATATCGGACTAAAAGACAAAGAACCATTTTTTTATAAAAATAAGGATCTAACCACCCACGCAGCCATCATCGGTATGACAGGTAGCGGCAAAACAGGCCTTGGTATCACTCTTTTAGAAGAAGCCTGCATAGACAATATCCCTTCTATCATCATCGATCCAAAGGGCGACATCACAAATTTAGCTCTAACCTTTCCGCAGATGAGGCCGGAGGATTTTTTACCATACGTCGATGAAGCAGAAGCGGCCAACAAAGGTCAAAGTGTAGAGGAATTTGCCGCTGCTCAAGCCAAGCTATGGAAAAACGGCATAGAGTCTAGCTTTCAAGATCTTGAGCGAGTAAAAATTTTAAAAGAGAGCGCTAGCTTTAACATCTACACACCAAAAAGCTCAGCTGGCATAGGCGTGGCGCTACTTAGTGATTTTACCTGCCCAAATATCACTGACGAAGAAATTTTTAGCAACTATATAAATTCGCTTGCAGCCTCGGTATTATCTCTTATTGGTATAAATTCTGAGGACATAAACTCAAAAGAACAGCTGCTCATCTCAACCATATTTGATACTAAATTTAAAGAGCAAAAAGATATCAGCATCGAAGAGCTTATAAATTTCATCGCAAATCCGCCTTCTAAAAAGATAGGCGTTTTTGACGTCGATACCTTCTATCCAAGCAGTGAGCGCCTAAAGCTTGCCATGAAGATAAACGCTCTCATCGCAAGTCCAAGCTTTAAGGGCTGGACGCAGGGCGTTAGACTAGAAATTTCAAAGATGCTATTTGACGAAAACGGCAAAGCAAAGTGCAATATCTTTACGATCTCACATCTAAATGACGCTGAGAGGATGTTTTTTGTTACCCTTTTACTAAACGAGATCATCGCGTGGATGCGCGGCACAGAGGGCACTAGCTCACTTAGAGCGATCCTATATATGGATGAAATTTTTGGCTTTTTTCCGCCAAACGCAAACCCTCCGTCAAAAACGCCTATGCTCACGCTTTTAAAACAAGCCCGTGCATTTGGTTTAGGCTGCGTCTTAAGCACGCAAAATCCAGTCGATCTTGACTACAAAGGCCTTAGCAACATCGGCACTTGGTTCATTGGCCGCCTCCAAACAGCCCAGGACAAAGCCCGCGTTATAGACGGACTAAGCGGCATCGCAGGCTCAAACCTAGATAAAGCTTCGCTAGAAAGCCTCATATCAAATTTAGCTAAGAGAAATTTTTTAGTTAAAAATATAAATGAAGATGGGCTAAGCGTTATTTCGACACGGTGGGCATTAAGCTATCTAAAAGGCCCGCTTAGCCGTGAGCAAATTTCAAATTTAATGAAAGAGCAAAAAGAAAATTTATCTGATACAAGGATCGATAAAAGCGAGATGAAATTTAGCATAAAGCCCATAATCTCAAATGAAATTACGCAACTTTATGCTAACTCAAAAAGTCTCACGCCAAATTTATTTGCAAGCGCAAAGATAAGAATTTATAATACTAAAAAAGGCATCGATAGCGTTTATGAAGTAAGCTATCTTTATGAACTAAATGAAAATGATAATGAGCCAAACTGGAGCGAAGCTAGTCAAAATTTACATATCGATGCAAGCTTGAATGAACCAAGTGACGCAAACTTTGCAGCTGTGCCAAATTTTATTTTAAAAGCTAAAAATTTTGACAATATTCAAAAAGATTTTAAAGAGTATCTGTATAGAAATTTCAAATTTAACACCTTTGAAGCATTGGGAATTTATTCAAAAAACAATGAAACAAAGGAGCAGTTTTATATCAGGCTTCAAGATAAGTGCAATGAAATTTCAGAAGAACAAACCGCAAAACTTACAGCAAAATTTGAAAAAGAGCGAAAAAGCTTACAAGACAAGCTAAACAAGGCTCTAGCAAAGCTTGATAAAGAGCAAAAAGAGATGACCACAACTGGGCTTGATGCTGCCATAAATATAGGCGCTAGCATACTTGGAGCGATATTTGGTAACAAGCTTTTATCTCGCCAAAATGCGGGTAAAATCGCATCGAGTGCAAGAAGCGCGAATAGAGTCTTAAAAGAGCGAAGTGATGTAAAGCTTAGCGAGCAAAGTGTAAATGACATAAATTTAGCCATTAGCGAACTTGAAGAGAGATTTGAAAAAGAAAGCGACGAGCTAAAAGAAACAAACGATATAAAAAATATCACCATAAACGAAATACAAATTTCACCAAAGAAAAGCGATATCTATGACGAGAAAGTCGTACTTTTGTGGAGATGATTTATAAAATAATTAGTATTTTTTTACTATCATTTCTGTTAAATTTAAAAGGTAAAATATGCAAAATTTAATACTTTATGCCATTAGTTATTTACTTGGAAGCATTCCATCTGGCCTCATTCTTGCAAAAATTTTTGGGCATGTTGATATAAAAAATGAAGGTAGCAAGAGCATCGGTGCGACAAATGTTTTAAGAGTTTTAAAACAAAAAGATCCAAAATTAGCCAAAAAACTAGCCATTTTAACGATAGTTTGTGATGTTTTAAAAGGAGTTTTGCCACTTATTGTCGCTTCATATTTAGGAGCTAGTCAAAGCGTGCTTTGGACAATGGCGGTTTTAAGTGTAGCTGGACATTGTTTTTCTATATTTTTAGGCTTTCAAGGTGGCAAAGGAGTCGCAACTGGAGCTGGAGTGATCGCTTTTTTCTTGCCAGTTGAGATCATTATCGCTCTTGTCGTTTGGTTTTTGGTCGGTAAATTTTTAAAAATTAGCTCTCTTGCTTCACTTTGCGCGTTGATAGCTCTGATTGCATCAAGCTTTATAATCCACACAGAGTTAGATGAAATTTACACACACGCTCCGATACTAATCATCGCATTTTTGGTGGTTTATAAACACATACCAAATATCGTTCGTTTAATATCCGGTAAGGAGAAAAAAGTCGTATGAAAAGCGAGATAACGACGATCATTAAAGATTATAAATTTGAAACGATCATCGGAATGCTTGATTTTGAGCGAGTCGCTAAGCAAGAGGTGCAAATAAATCTAGAAATTTGCTCAACTGGTTTTATTGATTATGTTTTAATTATTGACTTTGTTAAAAATTTTTACAATAAAAGACAGTTCCAAAGCGTTGAAGAGTCTCTTGAAGAAACTAGCAAAGCATTAAAAGAGAAATTTAGCTCACTAACTAGCCTTAAAATGGAAATTTTAAAAACAGAAATTTTACCAAACGCAGTTGTTGGAGCAAAAATAAACACTATTTTTTAAAAATTTATTAAACTATCTTGAAATATTGCTTAATTTATGATACAATCGCCCATAAATTTTAGTTTAAGGAAACAAAATGCGTATTTTAATAGTTGAAGATGAAGTGACGCTAAATAAGACGATTGCTGAGGGCTTGCAGGAGTTTGGCTATCAAACTGATAGCTCTGAAAATTTTAAAGATGCTGAGTACTATATAGGCATTAGAAATTACGATCTAGTTTTGACTGATTGGATGCTTCAAGATGGCGATGGCATAGATCTTATAAACATCATCAAACATAAATCTCCACGCACTTCAGTTGTAGTTCTTTCTGCAAAAGATGACAAAGAAAGTGAAATAAAAGCACTTAGAGCTGGTGCTGATGACTATATCAAAAAGCCATTTGATTTTGACATTTTAGTAGCTAGACTTGAAGCTAGACTACGCTTTGGCGGCACAAATATTATAAAAATTGATGAGCTCATCATCAATCCAGATGAGGAAAAAATCACATATTTGGGTCGTGACATTGAGCTTAAGGGTAAGCCTTTCGAAGTCTTAACTCACCTTGCAAGACACTCAGATCAGATCGTATCTAAAGAGCAACTGCTTGATGCTATCTGGGAAGAGCCAGAGCTTGTAACTCCAAATGTCATTGAAGTCGCTATCAACCAAATCCGCCAAAAAATGGATAAACCGCTAAATATTTCAACAATTGAAACTGTTAGAAGACGCGGATATAGATTTTGTTTTCCAAAAAAAGCCTAAGGAATAGATTTATACTACAATTAGCATCTGGTGCTATGATGCTAATTGTAGTTATTTCGGTAATGCTTTATCATTATATAAGGGTTACCGTTTTTCAAAGTGTAGTTAATGAGCTAAACTATCAAGCAGAAGCTTATAAAAAAAATCCTCAGAATTTCAATCCTTTAAATTCAAAAACATTTACGATAGAAAATCCAAACAAAACCCTAGCAACGATAAAAACAGATGAGCCACAAGATAAAGAAACATATATCGTAACGCAAAAATCAAAGGATCAGAGTAAAACTTTTTTAATAACAAAACTCGATGAAACCAGTTATTTAAGCCTAGAAAAAGATACTACACTTCAAGCTCATATAGTAGAAGAAATTTTTATAGATATTATAATCGTAAATGTATCAGCGATACTTTTGGTGCTTTTTTATGCGCTATTTTTATCAAGAATGCTTTTAATACCTATAAAAATTTTAAGTCACAAGCTTACAAATTTAGATGAAAAATTTCTCCATGAGATCGATATAAAAAGTCTACCAGATGAATTTTTACCACTTGGGCAGAGCATAAATAGGCTAATCTCTCGCATCCAAACATTTGTCTTATACCAAAAAGAGCTTTTTGTAGGCGTGGCACATGAGCTAAAAACACCGCTGGCTGTAATGAAAACAAAAAATGAAGTTACACTTTTAAAGCCACGCGAGAGCGAAAAATATATCGAGGCTCTAAAATCAAATAATGAAGCTATAAACGGCATGAACGCAATGATAAGTTCTGTGCTTGAGATCGGTCGCCAAGAGGGAGCTCAGTTTGAAGAGCCAGTAAATACCGATGTTATAGGATTTTTAAAAAAACTTGCAAAAAACTATGAGATACTTGCAAAAAATGATGAAAAAAATATAAAACTAGACCTAAAACCAGAAATTTTAAATCTAAAAATACAAACTAGCTTGCTAACTCACATTGTGCAAAATTTTGTTCAAAATGCCATTAAATTTTCACCAAAAAATAGCACCATTAAGATTAGCTCCAAGCTCATAAAAAATAAATTTATCATCGAAGTAATAGATGAAGGAATAGGCATAGATGAGAGCAAAGATTTGTTTGCTCCGTTTAAAAGATACGGAGACAAAGGTGGCGCTGGGCTTGGGTTGTTTCTAGCTAAAGGTGCGGCGCAGGCTCTTGGTGGCGAAGTAGATATTAAAAATAGAAACGATAGAGGCGGTGCGGTCGCAAGCCTAGTTTTAAATATAAAAGGATAAAAATGGCAAAGAGAACCGCAGTAATCGACCTTGGCTCAAATTCTATGCGAATGGCGATATTTGAGAGAACGTCACGCTTAGCGTTTTTTATACTAGCTGAATATAAAACAAAAGTGCGTCTAGGCGAAGGTGGATATGGCTCAAACAATGAAATATCCGAAAGCTCAATGGAAAAAGCGCTAAAGGCCTTTAGCGAATTTTCAAATATCATAAAAAGCTACAAATGCAATAAAGTCTTATGTGTTGGAACTTCAGCGCTTAGGGACGCTCCAAACGCAAATGTTTTGATCTCTCTTTTAAGAAAAAAACTTGGCATAAATTTAAAAGTCATAGACGGCAAAGAAGAGGCTACTTTTGGTGCGATCGCAGCCAAAAATTTACTCCATAACATCGATGAATGCGTCACTATTGATATCGGTGGCGGATCAACTGAACTTGCCAGAATAAGCAAAGGCAAAATAACAGATACGCTCTCGCTTGACATTGGCACAGTTAGGTTAAAAGAGCTTTTTTTTGATAAAAAAAACTTAAATAAATTGCCAAAATTTTTAGAGCAAGTTACAAAACAAATAGATGAGCGATTTAAATGCCAAAACATAATTGCTATTGGTGGCTCTCTTAGAGCGATATCATCTGCTATAATGAGCAAAAATTTATATCCACTCTCATCACTGCATGGCTTTTGCTACAAGCTTAGCGACGAGCAAGCCTACATCGAGAGCATTGCAAATGTTAGCGTGCTTGAGCTAAATAAATTTCCTATAAAAAAAGATAGATACGACACCATTAGAGAGGGTGCACATATCTTTTTGGCCCTCGCCAAAGCTCTAAATGCCAAAAATATTATAACAAGCGGGGTTGGTGTAAGAGAGGGAGTGTTCTTAAAAGATTTTTTACGCCCTAGCCTTAAATTTCCGCAAAATTTTAATCCAAACATCAAAAGTTTGCAAGATCGTTTTATATTATCATGCAATAAATCGGTCACAAAGTATGCAAAAGATATATTTATGGTATTAAAAAAGCTTCACGGTCTAAGCGATAACTATCTTGAAGTGCTTTTAGTTGCTGCAAAACTTCACAATGTCGGTCAAGAGATTGGCTTTTATGGCGATCATAAAAACTCAGCCTATATAGTCTTAAATGCCTTAAATTATGGCTTTTCGCATGAACAAAAAGCATTGATTGCAGTAGTAATTGGCACAAACGGAAAGAAAAATATCTATGAATTTGAACGGTATAAAAATTTACTTCCAAAAGCCGAGTGTATAAGATGGCTGAGTTTTATGCTCTCACTTGCAAAGGCACTTGATCTAACCTGTGAAAGGCTAAATTTAAACTTCGAATTTAGTGGGCATACGCTAAAAATAGAAGGCGCAAAAGAATTCGCTATGGCAAAAGAAGAGATAAAAAAGATCACAAAGCCTGAAATTTTTGCTATTTCGTTTGTATAAATTTTGAAACTAGCTTTAACGCATAAAATTTAAATTGGATGAGAATTTTATCTAAAACTACTAAAATTCTCCGCTCATCTTATCTTTATAGTTACTTAAACTATTTTTTCGCTCTTCTAAAAATGAGCTTAGTTTTTTCTTGTTCTCTTCAAAAAATATAGCAAAATCTTGCTCGTTTTGTATCTTGTCTTCACCAAAGCTATCAAGCATTACATTTGAGCTACCAACTATCACTAAATAACGCCTATTTTCATAGCTTAATAGCATTAGTTTATTCGTGCGATCGAGATACTTTTCATATATTATATTGACGTTACTATTTTGATTTTTAAGTAGCCAGTTCATTGATTTTGTATCATTTTGAGACTGATTTCTAGGTGCTTTAAATCCGCTAAAATCATTACTCTTTGACGTAATATATCTTTTAAATACATATAAAAATACAAGAAGCGCAATAAGCACACTTAAAACTATAAAATACCTTGAGTCTATATTTAACATAGGCTCTTCATCTATCTTTGGTGTGCTATGGGTCTCTATTTTTGCACTAGCTTGAGGCATATTTTGTATTTGAGGTTTTGCATTTTTTAGAGTTACACGAATGCGGAGTCCAAAACTATCAGTCGTCTTTGAAGCATTTACGATAATAGCATCATTTGAGCGTAAATTTAAGACAAGCGAGTTTTGCTTTGGCTCTATCTCAAGCTCTTGAATAATCTTTGAGTTTATGTCTTTACTAGTACTTTGATCGTAATTTAGCGAATTTAATATCAAAGATGTTGTGTCTTTTTCGCGCTTTTGAAAGATATTTCCTTCATAAGGTGCATCAAAGCTAAGCATAATATCGACTCTATCAGCACGTTCATAGATATTGTAAGTTAATAGGTTTGAAGCTAAAATTTGAGTTGCAAAAAGTAAGAAAAATAGTATAAATTTCATAAAAGTTCTTTTTTGAAGTACTGAATAACTGACTTTGAATCCAAAATTTCATTTATCCTGATGGCTAAATTTTTCTCATAAACCATTACTTCACCTTTTCCAAAAATTCTATTATTTATATATAGCTCCACACTCTCACCTGCTGGCTTTTCAAGGTCTATGACCGAACCAGCTTCAAATTTCAAAAGCTCATTTATACTAACCGTGGTAGTTCCTAGCTCAGCTATAAAATCAACGCTTATATCCATAAGCTCATCATAGCTCTTAAAAAGCCCTAGCTGCTCTAGCGTCTCTATCGCACTCTCGTCGTTCATTGTATGTCGTAGCCTATTTGAAATGTTCTATTTTTTATTTTATATACAAATTTCTCTTTTAGCTTTATGCCAAAATTTTCAACTTCACCTAAAAATTCAGGCGTTCCAAGCTTATAAGCATTTGGCTCTTTTTCATTTAGTAAATTTTTAGCTTTGCCAATGATCTGATTTGCTATCTCTTTGCAAAGATCGTCCAGATCGCCACCATCAACATCTTCGTGACCAAAAAAGGCATTCATGAAAATTTTCAAAGTATCTTTTTTAAAAAATAGGTAAAAATGATACTCGCTTTTGCCCTTATAGACTGGTATGCTAGCTCCGTAAAATCCTTTGCCCAGACTCTTGCCAAACTCTAAATCTAGCCCTAAAGTATCCTTGCAAAGATAGCTTGTAGCTTCATCTATAACTTTTCTCATATCTCTTCCTTAAGACTTGAAATGCATTTTCAATTATACTTTGGCTTTACTAAATTAGCTATAAATTTATTAAGCATTTTAAAAGAGTTTATCTATCTCTTTTACTAGCTTTTCACCGCTAAAATCGGCACAAAGCTTAACTATTTGCGTACCTATTATCACTCCATCAGCATATTTTTTTACTTCATTAACATCATCTTTGTTTTTGATACCAAAGCCCACAGCCACTGGCAAATCGCTCTTTTTCTTAAGCTCTAGAACTAAATTTTTTATCCTATCTTCATCAGCCCTTTTTGAACCACTAACGCCGATCGCGCCAAGAGCATAAATAAATCCTGAGCCAAATTTTAAAATTCCATCCGCTCTACTACCAGATGTGACGCTGATAAGTGGTATCAGGCTTAAATTTAGTTCCTTGCACTTTAGAGTAAATTCCTCGCACTCCTCGCAAGGCAGATCCGGCACGATAAAGCCGCTAACTCCAGCCTCAACTGATCTTTTTAGAAATTTATCAACACCATAAGCAAAGATGATATTAAAATAGACCAGAAAAACGAGTGGTTTTGTCACTTTTGCCTTGCAACCCTCAAGCATATCAAAGACAATATCCGTATTTACGCCATTTTGCACCGTCTCAAAGCTAGCTTGCGCTATGAGCTTACCATCAGCCAGCGGATCAGAGTAAGGGATGCCGATCTCAACTAGATCAAGCGTGCTCTCGTTCAAATTTTCCAAAAATTCCTTCGTTTTTTCTAGGCTTGGATATCCAGCCACGATGTAGCCGATGTTTGCTTTTTTGCCGTTAAATGCACTTTTGATCTTATCCATAAATTTTTCCTTTTTCGTAGCCGATAACTGTGTTTATATCCTTATCACCCCTGCCTGAGACGTTTACGACGATGACGCTTTTTTTATCAAGTTTTGGGCAAAGCTTCTCCAGATACGCCAGCGCATGCGCGCTCTCGATGGCTGGGATGATGCCCTCCATCTTGCTTAGAAAATACAAAGCATTTATGCACTCATCATCGGTCACGGCTTCGTATTTTACCCTTTTGATGTCGTTTAGATGGGCGTGCTCTGGACCGATGCCTGGGTAGTCTAAGCCTGCTGAGATACTATGCACTGGCGATATCATGCCGTACTCATCTTGCAAGACCGTCGTTTTCATGCCGTGGATGATGCCGGTTTTGCCTTTGCTAAGTGTAGCTGCGTGATAAGGCGTCTCTATGCCAAGGCCGCCAGCTTCTATACCTACCAAATTTACGCTCTCATCGTCCAAAAACGCACTAAAAATGCCAATAGCATTACTGCCGCCGCCGACGCAGGCGATGACGTAGTCAGCCTTTTTGCCGTAGTCTACAAGCTGAGCTTTGGCCTCTGTGCCGATGATGCTTTGGAAGTCACGCACGATCTTTGGATATGGGTGCGGGCCAACGGCTGAGCCAATGACGTAAAATGCGCTCTCTATCTCATTTACCCACGCTTGTATGGCCGCCGTAGTCGCCTCTTTTAGCGTTTTTAAGCCGTCTTCTACGCTCACCACCTTTGCGCCAAGAAGCTGCATACGAAAGGCATTTAGCTGCTGTCTAGCAACATCTGTTGCGCCCATATATACATCACACTCTAAGCCCAAAAGTGCCGATGCAGTCGCTGTTGCCACGCCGTGCTGACCAGCTCCAGTCTCAGCTAAAATTTTCTTTTTGCCCATTTTTTTAGCAAGCAGCGCTTGAGCTAGAGCGTTATTTATCTTGTGCGCACCCGTGTGGTTTAGATCCTCACGTTTGAGGTAAATTTCATGTCCGTAGTGCTCGCTCAGGCGCTTTGCAAAAAAGAGCGGACTAGGCCTGCCAACATAGTTTTTCAAAAGATCATCAAGCTCATCTTTAAACTCTTTTGTCTTTGCGATACTGGCATAGGCGTTTTCTAGCTCATCAAGAGCAAACATTACCGTCTCAGGCACGAACTGCCCGCCAAATTTTCCAAAATATGCTTTACTATTCATCTTCTACCTCACCTATGATCTTTAAAATTCTCTCTATCTTTTGAGCCTCTTTTATGCCGTTTTCGTCCTCGACTTTGGAGTTGATATCGACTAGATATGGCTTAAATTTCAGCGCCTCTTTTATGTTGTGCTCGCCTATGCCCCCAGCCATGCCAAATTTAAATTTAACCTCTTTTAAAATTTCCCACTCAAAGTTTGTACCATTTCCGCCAGCATTTTCGCCCTTGCAATCAAAAAGCGCCATGTCAAAATGCTTAAAATCAACCTCTGGCAAGCTATCTTTCACGCTAAAAACCTGCCAAATCTCAAGCCCCATATCTTTTAAATTTGCATGTAAATTTTCGCTCACCACTCCATGCACCTGAGCCACGTCAAGCTCTGCAAACTGACAAATTTCCATTATTTCGCACTCACTTTGATCAGCAAAAACGCCAACTACTTTTTTGCCCTTACTGTGAGCAAATTTAGCTATCTGCCTAGCTAAATTTAACTCGACTCTTCTTTTGCTTTTGGCAAATATTAGCCCTATATAATGGACTCCAAGCTCGCAAACCGCACTTGCTTCATCTAGTGTTTTGATACCACAAATTTTAACTAGTGCCATTACACTTGTGCCTTTATAAACTCTTCATAAAATTTATACGCCTTGCCAGAATTTATCGCCTCTAGCACCATTTTTTTGGCCTCGTCTGGGCTCTTTGCGCCATCAGCTGCATAAAGCGCAAACATCGCATTAAAGACAACGATGTCGAATTTCGCCCCCTGCTCCTCGCCTTTTAGCGTGCGGATCAAGATTTTGGCGTTTTCTTCAGGTGTGCCGCCCTCGATGTCGCTGTGAAGTGCTCTTTTAAAGCCAAACTGCTCTGGCGTGATGCTATACTCAAAAATTTCTCCATTTTTTAGCTCCACAACACTTGTTTCACTACAAAGCGTGATCTCATCTAGTCCGTCATCGCCGCGAACGACTAGAGCGTGCTTTCTGCCAAGGATCTTAAGCGTCTGGGCGTAAAGTTTTAAAACAGGCTTATGATAGACGCCAACTAGCTGGTTTGTAAGGTTTAAATTTGGATTTAAAAGCGGTCCAAGCACGTTAAAGACGGTCCTTATGCCAAGTCTTTGGCGCACCTCTCTCACCTCGCCCACTAGTGGGTGGAAAAATGGCGCGTGGAAAAAGGCTAAATTTTTACTAGCTAAATTTTCACGCTGTTTCGCCAGTGATTTTTCACTTTTTACGCCTAAAATTTCAAGCACATCAGAGCTACCTGAATTGCTTGAAACTGCCTTATTGCCGTGTTTTGCAACCTTTATGCCAAGACTTGCAAGGATAAATGCCACAGTAGTTGAGATATTTATCGTCTTAAAACCATCGCCACCAGTGCCGCAAAGATCGATCATAGGCGTATCGTCGCGGTAGGTTTGCGAGTATTTTAGGATATTTTTCGCAAGCGCAGCGAGGCTTTTTGGATAGAGGCTCTTTTCGCTAATGAGCACCAAAAGGGCTGAAAGCTGCACGATCTCGTACTCTTTACTAGCTATTATCTCACAAATTTGCTCAAAGTCGCTATCATCAAGCGGTATGCTCTCTTGAAGCTTGATAAGATATGGCTTAAGCGAGCGAATTTTTGGCTCTTTTACCTCATCTTTTGCTTTATAATTTACAAAATTTTCAACGATCTTTTTGCCGTATTGTGTGAAGTAGCTCTCTGGATGAAACTGGATGCCAAATATCGGCTTATCTTTTACGCTAAGCGCCATTACTACGCCATCATCACTCACCGCATCAGCGCTTAAGCTAGCTGGGAGCTCATCGACATAAAGTGAGTGGTAGCGCATAACCTCAAAGCGCTCAGGTAGCCCAGCAAAAAGTGGCTCTTTGTTTTTCACGTCAATAAACGAGGTCTTGCCGTGTAGTGGGTCTTCTAGTCTTTTTATCTTTGCGCCAAAACTAAGCCCTATAGCTTGGTGTCCGAGGCAAATTCCAAGCACCGGCACGCCAAGGTCTGCCCCCAAAATTTCTAAACAGACTCCGCTATCTTTTGGGTGTTTTGGCCCTGGGCTTAAAATGATCTTGCTTGGGTTTAGTTTTTTGATCTCGTCAAGCGTGATCTTGTCATTTCTAACGCATCTAACCTCTTCATCTGTAAGCTCTTTTACATATTGCTCAACATTAAAAACAAAACTATCGTAATTATCTATGAGTAAAATCAACCTATATCCTTTAAATTTAGCAGCGGTTGAGCCTTGGCTAAATTTCTATAAATTTAGGCAAAATTATAACTAAAAGAAAGTTTAATTAGGCTTTTGTACGGCTTTCGTAGGCTTTTAAAAGTGAAAGCATGTCAACGTTTTCTAAATTTACACCAGTTGGCACGCCTTGAGCGATCTTGCTAAATGAAATTTCATTCATACCAAGCTTATCCTCGACATAAAGCATAAGTGCGTCTGAATTTAGCCCTGGTGTAAAGGCAAAAACGACCTCTTTTGAGCCATTTTGCTTGATAGCATTTCGCAACCTCTCTATCGCCTCTTCGTCGATCTCGTCAAGTACAAAATAAAGTCCATTGTAAATTCCATTTTGCTCAAAAACCAAGATATCTTTTGGGCTCTCAACCAGCAAAATAACCTCGCTATCCCTGCTCTCGTCGCTACAAATGTCGCAAATTTCATTTTCGCTTAGCCCACCACAACGCTCACAGCGCTTGATAAATCTCACCGCATCTTCGATATTTTGAGCGAGCCTTAGCCCTGCAAAGCTATCTTGCATGCAGACAAAGTAGGCAAACCTTGCGGCTGATTTCTTACCAACACCAGGGAGCTTTGCAAAAGACTCAGTTAGCTCGTTAAATTTTTCTAAGCCTCTTTTCATGCTCGCTTCGCCTTTGATCTAAGTAAAATTTTAAATACATGATAGCCATCCTCGTAGTCGTAGGCAAGCTCAAATTTTTGCATCTGACAAATTTGCTCGATGATATAAAGTCCAAGTCCCATACCACTTCCCGCACTCACCTTGTCACCACGCACAAAGGCTTGTTTGTAGTAGTCAATCGGGTGATTTAGCTTTTTGCCTAAATTTTTAACCACTATAAATTCGCTATCGCAGATCAAAATAGCCTTTTTATCCTCTGCGTATTTTAGGGCATTATCTACCAAATTTTTAATCGCCAAACTAAAAAGCTGAAAATCCACTCTCAATATCACGTCATCTCTGATATCGCAGCTCACTCGCTCTTCAAATTTATCAAGCATGAGCATATCCTGCACTTGCTCTAAAATGAGCGAGAAATGGCACTCTTGGTAGTTTAGTGCGTAGCTTTTAGAAAGGAGCTGCTCGACCTTACTAAATTCATTTATCAGCATCTCAAGGCGCTCAAATACATTGATGAGTCTCATCTTTTGAGTCTCATTTGCGACCATTTCAGAGACGATCCTGCCTTTGCCAATCGGAGTCTTTAGCTCATGCATAATCGCACGCAAAAATAGCTGCCTTGAGCGGATGAGCTCTCTTATCTTGCAAACGGCATTATCAAACTCAACAGCGACCTGTCCGATCTCATCTTGCTCATTTTCATTTAACCTAGCTGTCATCGCCATTTCCATATTTCCACTGGCAAATTTTCTGATGTCTTTACTAAGCCTTCTAAGTGGTGAAAGACTTCTAAGAACAGAAACATAAAGTGAGATGAGAAGGGCTGAAACTATCAAAAATGCGACCCAAAGCGGGTCATTTACGTGTCTTGCGTCGTTACTTTCAAGAAGTAGCTGAAAAGATGGGTTTTTAATAAGCAAATACAAATCGCCTTTGTAATTAACTGATTGCACCACTCCAAGAGGTGTGTGTTGCGTAAAAACAACATTTCCATTTGTAGCTATCGAAGTGGCTAAATTTTTATTTCCAACATACTCTAAGTAAAAATTTTTAAAATAATGTTCTAAATCTCTTGGGGGATTTCCACGTTCATAGAGTGCGACAAGATAGTTCATCGCACTTATTTGTCTATCCTTTAGCTTTTCTAAAGCACTTTCTTGCTGAATGTTTGCAAAGGTTACAAAGAGCAAGCACATCAGCGAGAAAGCTATGGCAAAGATAATAGTTATCTTCGTAGTTATGGAATATTTCATCCGATAAGCTTATATCCTATGCCTCTTACTGAAAATATATGTTTTGGGGCTTTTGAGCTATCACCGATTTTTGATCTAAGGCGTCCGATAATAACATCTAAGCTCTTTGAATCTTTATCTTTTAGGCTTTTACAGTTATAAACTAGCTGTTCGCGTGATACTGAAAAGCTATGTTGCTTAATGAGATAAGTTAAAATTTCATACTCAGCTGGAGTAAGCGCCAACGGCTCATTGTTAAAGTAAATCTCGTGACGCTTATCATCAATCCTAAATGCGCTATCAACGACCTCTTCTTGTACTTCATTTGTCTTTTTATATCTTCTTATAAGACTTGTGATACGAGCATACATCTCTTTTGGATCGTATGGCTTTGGCAAATAATCATCAGCACCAAGCTGAAGTCCAACAACCTTATCGCTAATATCACTTCTAGCCGAACTTATGATGATAGGAATGTCATATTTTTGGCGAATTTCTTTACAAACCTCAAGCCCATCAATGCCCGGCAAAGTAAGATCAAGTATTAACAAATCATAGTTTTTTATCCCAGCACTAAGTCCTAAATATGGATCTTCAAAATTCGTAACTTTTATATTAAAACTATCAAGATATTCAGATAAAATTTGTGCAAATTCTGGATCGTCTTCTATCATTAAAACATTAACCATGAATTATCCTTTTTATTAAAAATGTAGAGATTATACGGCAAAAATGTAAATTCTTTTTTAAATTTAAACTTTTTTAGGTAAAATCCCATATTTAAAATAAGCTTAATTAACAAGGGAAAATGTGGAATTTGACTATTACGAAATCCTTGAAATTTCAAGAAATGCAAGCGGAGATGAGATCAAAAAAGCCTTTAGAAGACTTGCTTTAAAATATCACCCAGATAGAAATTCTGGCGACAAAGAAGCTGAACTAAAATTTAAACAAATAAATGAGGCTTATCAAGTTTTAAGCGACGAGCAAAAACGCTCTATTTACGACAGATACGGCAAAGAAGGCCTTGAGGGTCGATTTGGTAGCGGTGGCGGATTTAGTGCCGATTTTGACCTTTCAGATATTTTTGACTCATTTTTTGGTGGCGGTTTTGCGAGCAATTCTAGACAGAGAAAAAGATACTCTGAAAAATACTCAGCCGATCTTGAAATTCCTATAAATTTGGAGTTTAACGAAGCTATTTTTGGTTGCGAAAAAGAGATAAAATTTGATCAAAAAGTACCTTGTCCAACATGCAATGCAACTGGCAGTAAAGACGGCAAAAGTAAAACTTGCCAGCACTGTGGCGGAAGTGGCAGGATAACACGTGGAAATGGCTTTATGAATATCGTCCAAGAGTGCCCATATTGCCACGGAAGCGGTGAAGTAATAAGCGAACCATGCCCCGATTGTAACGCGAAAGCTTATAAAATCCAGCAACAAACTGTAAAGATTACTATTCCCGAGGGCGTTGATAGCGGTATGAGAATGAGAGTAGCTGGTAAAGGCAATATCGGCACAAACGGCGTTCAAGGCGATCTTTATGTAAGCATAAACGTAAAAGAAGACAAGCATTTCATTCGCCACAACGACGATGTTTATCTAGAAATTCCTGTCTTTTTCACGCAAGCTATACTTGGCGAAAGTATAAAAATTCCAACGCTTCGAGGAGAAACTGAGCTAAAACTACCTATTGGAGCAAAGGATAAGCAGCAATTTATCTTTGAAAATGAAGGTATTAAAAGCGTAAATTCGCGTAAAAAAGGTAGGCTCGTAGCACAAATTTCTATTCAAACGCCTGAAAAACTAAGCGATGAGCAAAAAGAGCTTTTAAATAAGCTTCAAGCTAGCTTTGGTATAGAATCGGGCAAATCAAATACTGATGAAAGCGTCTTTGATAAGATAAAAAGCTGGTTTAAAGGCGATGAGCCAAAAGGCAAAAAGAAAAAATAAATTTAAATTTGTGACGTTAAATTTGACGTCACAAATTCTTTCAAAATAAATTTTATATATCCTAATTTTTACAAGTAAATTTCACACAAATTTTAAAATTTCATGAAGGAGTAATTTCGGCTATAAAATTTGAGCTAAGCAAAAAGCAAAGACAAATTTTAGCAGTCAATTCTTGCGAGTGAATGAAAGTTTTAAAATTTACAAATCAATCTAGTTAAATTTAAATGTTTGTTTCTTTTGTTAAGGGGGAAGAGGCTTGAATTACGAAGTCGCTCCCTTCCCCTTAACAATCCCCTAACCCCGACGATGTTAGAAGTAGCATGCCTCAGTACTAACGCACTGCATGCGTTATATTAAATTTCAAGCAAATTATAAAATTTATTATCGAGCATATCACAGCTCTAAATTTAGTGCTAAACGAAGTGTGGCCTAAATTTAGTAGTCTACTAAGGCGAGTGAGTAAGATTTTAAAATTTGCAAAATTGCTTTGTTATATTAAGTAGGCATCAGGCAAATTTTAAAATTTCATGAGCGAGTAATTTCGGCTATAAAATTTGAGCTAAGCAAAAAGCAAAGACGAATCTTAGCAGTCAATTTTTACAAGCAAAATTTTAAAATTAACAAGAGAGTATATAAATTTACTCAGTTGCAAGCTCCAAATAATAATCAAGCTGATCGCGTCTGATGATACGTATAAGGTTCGTGCTACCCTCAACGCCCGTAGGGTGACCGGCTGTGACAAGATAGGTCTTGTCGTGGTCAACATATCTCTCTTCATACGCCTTTTTCATAACATTTGCTAAAAGTGAGCTAAGTTTTGTTTTTTCTAGTACAAGTGCTGGCGTAACACCCCAAGCGAGAGTAAGCATGTGTGCTGTTTGTTCATCGTGAGCAACTGCAATGATGTCAATGTTTGTGCGGTTTCTAGCTAATTTTATAGCCGATTTTCCTGAGCCAGTGATTGAGATTAAAGCATCTGCTTTTATGCGAACAGCAAGAGATGCGGCACTACTTGCCACCATATCAGTCTCGTCAAAAAAGTCAAACTCATCAAATTTATTATATGGATAGATGCTTTGAGTTTGGATGATCGTTTTACTCATCGCCTCTACGACCGCAACTGGGTTTTTACCAATCGCACTCTCTTCACTTAACATAACAGCATCAGTACCGTCTAGCACGGCATTTGCCACGTCACTGATCTCCGCTCTTGTGGCAGTCTCATGCTCTGCCATGCTTAGCATCATCTGGGTTGCTGTGATGACTGGCTTGCTTGCTGCATTTGCTTTTTTGATGATGAGCTTTTGGATAGTTGGAACCTTGTAAAATGGCACTTCTATGCCAAGATCGCCACGAGCTACCATGATACCATCACTCTTTGCGATGATGTCGTCTATATTTTCAACCGCGTCAAATTTCTCGATCTTAGATAAAACAGCAGCTCTTGAACCAAATTCTTTTAAGATATTTTTTGCCTTTATTACGTCATTTGCATCTTGTACGAAGCTAATAGCGACAAAATTTACGCCATGCTTTGCGCCAAATTTCATATCTTCTTTATCTTTTGGCGTGATGATCTCGATGCCAAGAGCCGTATTTGGGAAATTTACGCCTTTATTTGAGTTTAAAATTCCATCATTTTCAATGATAGTTTTTACTATTTCTTTGCCTTCACTAACGACCTTTGCCCTTATAGAGCCGTCATAGAGATAGACATACTCGCCAACCTTTAGCATTGGTAAAATTTGAGGCTGATTTAGACTTACTTTATAAATTCCTTTTTCTACTTTTTCACCAACAATATCCTCTGCGTATATGCTTAGTTTGTCGCCAGCCTTTAGATAAAATGGCTCACTAAGCTTGCCAACTCTGATCTTTGGACCACAGATATCTTGTAAAATTCCTATTCTTTTATTTAGCTTTTTTTCTATATTTCTTATCTTGTCAATGTTTGATTTATGGTATTCGTGTGTCCCATGGCTAAAATTTAAACGAAAGACATTAACACCTGCTTTTACCATCGCTTCCATTGTCTCTTCATTATCACTTGCTGGCCCCAAAGTAGCTACGATTTTTGTCTTTTTTATCATTTTATGCCCCATAAATTTGATTTTTGCGATTATAACACATTTTAATAATGTAATTTTTTGTATAATAGGCAAAATTTAAAAGGAGAAGATATGAATAAATTTTTATTAGCGTCTCTTGGTTTAGCAGCTGTTGCTTGCGTTGCTATGGGAGACGATAAAGTTTATAAGCTAAAGCTTGCTAGCTCATGGGAGAGCACCATGCCAGTGCTTGGTGATGTACCAAAAGAGCTAAAGGATAAAGTTGAAAAGATGAGTAATGGCAGACTTGAGCTAAGGATTGATTATCCATCAAAGCATAAATCACCTTTTGCAATGCTTGATTTTGCTAAAAGCGGTCAATACGACATTACCTATACAAGTAGCTATTATTATAAAGGCAAAGATGCTAAAACTATATTTTTTACAGCAACTCCATTTATGATGAATACTGATGAGCAAACAGCTTGGTATGAATTTGGCGGTGGTAAGGAGCTTGAGGCAAAAGTTTACGATCCATACAATATCAAAATTTTTAGAGCTGGAAATACTGGCATGCAAATGGGTGGCTGGTTTAAAAAAGAGATCAAATCATTAGATGACATAAAAGGCTTAAAGATAAGAATTCCGGGCTTTGGTGGTGAAATTTACGCTAAACTTGGCGCTAACATCAATACTATCCCAACTGGTGAGCTTTATATGGCTCTTGAGATGGGAACGATCGACTCAGTCGAATGGGTAAGCCCAGCTTATGATATGGCGCTTGGCTTTCACAAAGTGGCAAAATACTACTACACAGGCTGGCAAGAGCCAAACGGCGAAACTCAATTTTTCTTTAATAAAAAATCATACGAGAAGCTTCCAGATGACCTAAAAGCGATCTTTGAAGCAGCTGCAGCTGAAGTAGCAAGAGATGCGAATACAAAAGTATTTTATTCAAATGTCGAGTACTGGGATAAAATGAAAAGCGAGTATCCAGACATCCAAGTAAAATCTTTCCCACCAGAAGTAATCGCAGCTCTTAAAAAAGCCACAAATGAGCTTCTTGATGAAGAGAGTGCTAAAGATCCATTATTCAAAGAGATCGTTGAGTCTCAAAGAGCTTTCCTTAAAAAAGCAAGAGAATGGACTAAAATTTCAGACTACGCTTATATCAAAACAAACGAATAGTAAAATTTAGCAGGGATCTTCCCTGCTTTTTATATTTTCTACCAATTACTTATAACAAAAATTTTAATCAAAATATTTTCTACAAGCCATAAAATTTAACTTAGTTTAAAACCAAACTTACGCAAATTTTTTACAAAAATAAATACTGGCGGCTATTATAGATAGAAAATTTCTCTCATTGAGCGCTCTATCTTTGACTCATCGAGTGTATTGTTAAAAAATAAATTTAGTGCTAAAACCGCTTGATATAAAAGCATATCGGCTCCATCTTTTACACTAAGGCTGCTTTGCTTGGCCATTTCTAAAAATGGTGTCTGCTTGCCATAAATCACATCAAATGCAAATTTAGCATCCTTAAAAATGCTTTTTAAAATTTCTTTAGGTGCTGGTAAAAAATCATCCTTTAGGCCAGCAGAGGTCGAGTTAATGACTAGATCAAATTTTTGCTCTTCGTAGTTATCCCAGCTAAAGCATTTGTACTCATCTTTAAATTTCTCAAGCCTATCTTTGCTTCTATTTAGTATGCAAACATCAACGCCTTGTTCTCTTAATGCATAAGTTATGGCATTTGCAGTACCGCCTGCTCCAAGGACAATTGCTTTTCTTACATCTTTAAAATTTTTTATTGCTTTTAAAAACCCAGGCGCATCTGTATTATATGCATAAATTTTGTCATTTTTAAGCACAAGTGTATTTGCAGAGCCTATTTTGCGAGCTATATCTGAAGCTTCATCGGCTAAATTTAAAGCCCACTCTTTATGTGGAAGTGTTACATTTGCACCGTTTAATTTTAAGGATTTAAATTTATTGATTAATTCACTGCCATCTTTTAGCAAGACTCTTGTGTAAAGTGCTTTTAAGCCCAGATCTGCAATGGCTTTATTGTGCAGCCTCGGAGATACCGAGTGAGCTATTGGATCTCCAAAGACTGCGAATGTTTTCATTTTGCTCTAAAGATAAAAGCGTCTTTATTGATATCTTTTCTAATATCGCCTACTACTTTTTGAAGCGTTTTTTCATCAAATGGACCAACTAAAATTTTAGTCAGTTCACCAACTTTTATAGTCTTGTAGCTATATCCCTTAGCAGCGATCTTCTTCATATATTCAGCATTTGGATTAAATTTACTAGTCACAAATACTTGAACATAAGAGCCTTTTGTAGCAGGTTCAGTTTTAGCTACTTCAGCTTTTTTATCCGTTTTTTCTATTTTGGTTTCAGCCTTTTTTTCAACCTTTTTATCTACTTTATTTTCAGTCTTAGCTGGTTTTGCCTCACTCTTTTTATCAGTAGCTGCTACCTTTTCGACTTTTTTAACTGGAGCATCTGCCTTTGTCTCAGCTTTTTTTGCTGGTATTTCAGCAGGCTTTTCGATAGGCTTAACTATCTCTTTTGGCTCTTCGGTTTTAGAAACAGGCTTATTGTTTTCTTTATCTTTTAGCTTTTTGATCATATCTTCAAATTCATCTTGTTGCTTATTTTCAGGCACAATCGGTACTTGCTCAAAAAGCTGTGTATCGCCTTTTTTATTGTCTGAATTTGTATCAGCTATCGGAGCTTGTCTATCTACTGGCTGCTCAGCTGGTACTGGAGGAAGCACTAGTCTTGAATCAGCTTCATTTTGAGCTTGTGAAGGATCGCTTGAATTTACTAGCTTCATAGCCACTACAATGATCAAAAAAAGTATAATAAGAGCTGCTATAAATATAAGAAGTTTTTTTAGCTTCAATCCTCTTGCGTCATCATCTCTTTCTAAAAGAATATCTTTTAACTCATCATTTTCCACTTTTTATCCTTAATTACATATATTTTGACCAACTTGCCCCACGCTCTTTTTGATAGAGTTTATAAGGTAAAGTTAGTATGTTAAATTCTTTTGGCATATCGATATTTGGAAACATCCTCCACTCTTTAGGCAACTTCTGCGAAAGCTTTGCGTTGAGCATATTTGCTAGTTGGCAAGCCTCATTTAGCGTAGTGTGACCTTTATGTACATAAAGATGCAGATGCCCTGGCGTCTTGCTTTCGTAGGCTGTAAAATTTATAAATCCCTCTTCTCTTAAAAGAAGCTGTGCTTTATGCCAAAATCTATCAGGGGTTCTGCCGTTATAGTCAAAGACTATATTTTCAACTTTATCGTATGCATTTATTAAAGAGTGCGCGATAACAGCCTTGCCCTCTTCATGCTCTTTCATAATATTATAGGTCAGCGGCTCATTTATCTTTTCAAATTTATCAAAGAAAATTTTACCCCTGTATTCTATTTTATTAACGATCGTATCACGCTTGATATAGTAATGAGTTGTAATAATCTTTATAAGTGCCGTATCAATACTTTGCATCAAAATGTCGCTTTATCATAGATTATAAATTTATGAGCAAGTTCAACTAGCTCAGCTTTTGTCTTCTCTTGTAAAGATGTGTTGTTTATGTCGCTTAGAACGTCAGCTATTTTGTTTGCTATTAGCTCAAACTCAGCCTCTTTCATACCACGAGCCGTAAGCGCAGGACTACCCACACGTATACCACTTGTGATAAATGGGCTTCTTGTCTCGCCAGGGACTGTGTTTTTATTTACAGTTATGCCAGCATTTCCTAGAGCGATGTCTGCGTCTTTTCCGCTAAATTCACGATTTAAAAAGCTCATCAAAATTAGATGGTTATCAGTACCACCACTCACTAGATCAAAGCCTCTTTTTATTAGTACTTCGCCTAATTTTTTAGCGTTTGCTTTTACTTGTTTAGCATAAATTTTCCACTCAGGGCTAAGGTTATGCTTAAAGCCAACTGCTTTTGCTGCGATAACATGAACAAGTGGTCCGCCCTGGATGCCTGGAAAAATAGAGGCATTTATCTTCTTAGCATACTCTTCGTTATTTGTCATTATTATGCCGCCTCTTGGGCCTCTTAATGTTTTATGCGTAGTTGAGCTTACGACATCGCAGTATGGGAAAGGACTTTGATGCTCACCAGCAACAACAAGACCAGCAATGTGAGCAACATCTGCAAAGAGTATCGCCCCAACAGCATCGGCTATCTCACGAAATTTTTTAAACTCGATCTCTCTTGTGTATGCGCTTGCGCCGCAAACGATCATTTTTGGTTTTACTATCTTTGCAATATCCATGACTCTATCGTAGTTTATGCGACCGTCAAGCTCGACGCCATAGAAAAAGCTCTCATACATTTTGCCAGAGCTGCTGACCTTTGCGCCGTGAGTTAGGTGTCCACCATGGCTTAGATCCATGCCTAAAATTTTATCACCTGGATTAAGCAAAGCACCGTAAACGCCTTGGTTTGCCTGGGAACCTGAGTTTGGTTGAACGTTTGCAAATTCACATCCAAAAAGTTCTTTACATCTATCGATCGCGATTTGCTCGATTTCATCTACAAATTCGCAGCCACCATAATATCTCTTGCCAGGATAGCCTTCAGCGTATTTGTTTGTTAGGATTGAGCCCATTACTTCCATAACTTCTGGATATGTAAAATTTTCACTAGCGATCATCTCAAGGTGATCACATTGGCGTTTTAACTCTAAATTTACTAGATCGTAAATGTCCTTATCGTAGCTTTGCAAACTCATTTTTCATTCTCCTTTATCTCATTTTTAAGTGGCCTCATCGCTGGGAAGAGCACAACATCGCGAATTGATTTTTTATCCGTTAAAAGCATCACGAGCCTATCGATGCCTATACCCTCGCCTGCAACTGGTGGCATGCCGTATCCTAGGGCCTTTACATAGTCCTCATCCATCTCGTGTGCCTCGTCATCGCCTGCGTTTTTAGCATCGATTTGAGCTTTAAAGCGGTTGTATTGATCGATTGGATCGTTTAGCTCGTTAAAGCCATTTGCTAGCTCGCGACCAGCGATAAATAACTCAAATCTCTCAGCCACATCAGGATTTGCATCACTTCTTCTTGAAAGCGGGCTGATCGAAATCGGATAATCAATAACAAATGTTGGGTGTATAAGCTTACTCTCTACGTAGTTATCAAACAACTCAGCCTGCAAGTGACCAAGATCAAGCTTCTCATTTGCTTCAAGGCCATCAGCTCTTAGTTTTGCTAAAATTTTATCTTTATCGTTTATGATATTATCATCTAGTCCGCCGATCTCAACGAGAGCTTTTTTATAGCTTATTCGCTTAAATGGCTTACTAAAATCAATCTCCATGCCGTCAAAATTTACAACTTTTTCCATATCTAGCTTGTCTAAAATGACATTAAAAAGATCCTCTGTGATACCCATTAAATCGTGATAGTTATGGTATGCCCAGTAAAACTCTATACTTGTAAACTCAGGATTGTGAGTAAGATCCATACCTTCGTTCCTAAAATTTCTATTCATCTCATAAACAGCCTCAAAGCCACCTACTATAAGGCGTTTGAGGTATAACTCAGGTGCGATCCTTAGGTATCTCTCGACCCCAAGGGCATTGTGAAAAGTTATAAATGGCTTTGCGTTTGCACCGCCTGCTATTGGGTGTAGCATCGGTGTTTCAACTTCTAAAAAGCCTTTTTCTTCAAAAAATCTTCTAATCGTACTAATAATCACTGAGCGTCTTTTAAAATCAGCTCTAACTTCAGGGTTCATTATCATATCAAGGTATCTTTGGCGATATCTTGTCTCAACATCAACTAGTCCATGATACTTCTCAGGAAGTGGGCTTATCGACTTTGAAGCAAGGCTAAGCTCGCTTACATGCATAGAAAATTCGCCAGTTCTTGTTATAAATGCATAACCTCTAACATAGACGATATCACCTATCTCTACGTATTTTTTAACGATTTTAAACCATTCTGGATCAAGTGTTTTATTACTAAAGTAAATTTGTAAATTTCCATCTTCATCTTCAATATTTGCAAAAACCGCTTTTCCAGCATCACGAATGAGTTTTATTCTACCCGCAAGACCTACTAGCTGACCTTCGGCCTTTTTCTCTTCTGTATCATTAATGTAGTTAAATTTTAGTCTAAATTTAGAGATATTCATATCTCTTCTAAGAAAATGCGGATATGGATTAATACCTAAATTTCTTAGTTCGTCTATGCTTTGTAGTCGTTGAATCTCATGTTGATTGTCAAATATCACCTTACTTTCCCTTTATATTATTTTTTGAGCATTTTTCACAAATTCCATAAAGCTGCATCATATGACCAGTTAGTTTAAAACCATGATCTTTTGCGATACTGATTTGTCTTTTTTCTATCATTGGATCTTCAAATTCTATGATAAGACCGCACTTTCTGCATATCATATGATCGTGATGTGGCTTTGTGGCAAGCTCAAATTTTTTGCCTTGTGAACCAAAGCTGATTGATGTCACCATCTCTGATTCTTCAAGTAGATTTAGTGTTCTATAAACAGTTGCGATACCAATATTTAGCTCAGGGTGCGTTTCTTTTATAAAAAGATAAAGTCTTTCTGGAGTAAAGTGTTCGCCATTGTTATATAGCGTTTTTAGTAAAATTTCACGCTGTTTCGTATATTTCAAACCATTGTCGCGAAGCACTCTTTTGAATTTCTCAAGCAACGCATCATATTCTAAATTTTCTATCATTTTATTCCCCTTTTGTGATATTAGAGTCGGTATTTACACTAGCATTTGCATCCATTGAAATAAATGCATCAGTTTTATTTGTATCCATTGGTCTTGCCACTATCTCATCTAACTCACTTTTGATATTTTTAACATCAAGATTTGTTATCCATTTGCCAGTTTCTATCAAAACCGGATAAACTTTACTGTTCGCAAAATAAGGAGCAATTATATTATTTAGCGAAGTGCCAGATATTACAGCAACTACTGCCGAAAATGTTAAGAAAATTTTTCCACTTCCCATAACAAATCCACCAAGTCTATCCAAAAAACCAAGCCCACTTACTGAAACTATTTTTGATAAAAATTTACCAACTAGCAAGCAAACTATCCAGAAAACTAGCCAAAGAGAGATAAATGCGACAAACTGTAAAAATGAAGGATTTTCAAATTTATATATATTTTTAGTTATAAACTCACCAGATAGATCTGAAAATCTGCTAGCTATAATTAAACCTCCGATAAGTCCGATAAGTCCGAAAGCTTCTTTGATAAGTCCATTTAATATGCCTTTTATGCCAAGCATCAAGACAAGAGCAATAATAATAATATCAAACCACGTTACTAAATCCATTATATAGTTCCTATTAAATTTTGAAGTTCTTGCTGACTAGTTGAATAAGCTAGCGCATTTTCTTTTGTAATCTTACCCTCTTTTAGCACTTTCATCAAAGCCTGAGTTTGCGTACTCATGCCAGTTTGTTGTTGATTTAGCTGCATCTGAGAGTAAATTTGATGTATTTTGTTTTCACGTATCAAGTTTGAGATAGCCATATTGTTTATTAAAATTTCATGCACCGCGCACCTTCCACCGCCTATCTTTGGGATTAGACTTTGTGAAACGACAGCAGTTAGCGAAACGCTAAGCATATTTCTTACTTGTAATTGCTCACTTCCATCGAAACTATCAACGATCCTATTTATAGTTTGAATGGCTGAATTTGTGTGAAGTGTACCAAAGACTAAGTGTCCGGTCTCAGCCGCCGTGATAGCCGTTGAAATCGTCTCCCTATCTCTCATCTCGCCCACAAGTATGATATCTGGATCTTCACGAACCGCAGATTTTAGAGCCCTTGAGTAAGAAGTTGCGTCAGTGCCGATATTTCTATGAGAAAATAGAGCTTTTTTATTGTTATGCACAAACTCGACTGGATCCTCAATTGTAATAATATGCTTTCTATAATTTAAATTTATCTCATTAAGCATGGCTGCAAGAGTTGTTGATTTACCACTTCCTGTCGGTCCAGTAACCAAAATAAGACCTTTTTCACGCTTAATAATGTGTTTAAAAATTTGTGGGGCATTTAACTCATCAAGAGATGGGATATTGATTGGGATTATACGAAAAGCGGCAGCTAAATCGCCATTCATGGTATAGTAATAGTTGCCACGAAAGCGGCCAATATCTGGAAGCTCAATCGCAAAGTCAAGCTCTTTATTATTCTTAAGCTCACTTTTTTGTTCATCAGTAATCAAAGAAAAACATAAATTCTCTATATCCTTGCCACTTAATATGCCAAAATCAATGGGCTTTAAAGCACCGTCTACTCTTATTTGCGGCTCGGATCTTGAAACAAGGTGAAGATCGCTTGCCTTATCACTCACAACAGTTTTTAAAAGTGTTTTTATATCGCCAGCAAGATTATTAAGGCTATTATCTTCTGATATTTTTACACTTAAATTCTTTGCTTGAAGCTGTTCGATTAGATCCATATTTTTACCATTATTCTATTATTTTTGGTACAGCAAAAAAATGCCCTTCACGTGAAGGAGCGTATTTCAAGATCGTATCAATCACATCACTTGGTCTTGGCTCATCTTCTCTTAAAGGCGTGCCACCTTTTATAGAGCTAACTACAGCTTCATCGCTACTTAGATCAAGTTCATTTAAAATATCAACAAAAGATACAATCTCGCTTAGTTGTTTTTTTACTTCTTCTCTTTTTTCATCATTAATTTGTAGTGCAGAGAGTTTTTCTAATTTATTTAAAAGAGTATCATCTATTTGCATTATATAAGTAACCTTATTAATTAATTTTGAGCCATTATATCACATTCAAGCTTTAATTTTGGGATAGTTTTAATTTAATTATGTTAAAATCTGCGAATTAAAATTTTTTAAAAACAAAGGAAAAGCGTTGGCTATAAAAGAAGATCTAACACAGATAAAACAAGAGATTGGTGCTCAAGAACAGTTTTTAGAAAGCATGATCAAAGGTGAGCGTTTCTTTAGAAAGTATAAAAAATTTATGATAATTACCATTATTGTTGCTGTCATTGCAATTATTGGATTTTATTCGAACAAAATAATAAATGATAATAGAATTGAAGATGCAAATTTGGCTTACTCAAAGCTCATTTTAAATCCAAACGATGCAAATGCCTTAAGCATTTTAAAAGAAAAAGAACCAAATTTATATGCGCTTTTTTCACTTCAGCAAAAGCTTTATAAAAATGAAACAAATGGCATTAGTGAGCTTGCAAATTTAAAAGTAAATCCTATAGTAAAAGATATTATTCTTTCACAAAATGGTAATGCAAACACTCAAATTTTAAGCGAATATAGCACGCTCTTAAAAGGCTTTGAGCTTTTAAAACAAAACAAAATCAAAGAAGCAAATGATGAGTTTAATAAAATTTCACTCGACTCTCAACTTCAAACTTTAGTTAAAAATTTAAAACACTATCAGGGAATAAAATAATGAAAAAAATTACTCTTTTCTTGGCTTTTGCCTTGGCTTTAGTTTTAAGCGGATGTGGCACAAAAAGACAATATTTCGAGCCAGCTCAAACCTCTGGCAAAATTTCTTTGTCAAAAGATATGCCATCTTATATCAAATCAACAAATGCAAATGGTGCCACTCTTGATAACGGCAATATTATCACCAAAAACGGCCTAAATACAAACATTAAGTTGCCTGAAAATTTTAATTTCTTAAATGAAAACAACGGCTTTACCATCTCAGCTAGTATAAATGGCGATCTAAATGTGACAGATCCTAACGGACGCAGCGTTTATAGTAATAAATTTCCAACAGCAATCGTTGCTGCCTCTCTTGATCAAAACCTATTAGCAGCTATCAGCGCGGCAAACCACATCTATCTAATAGACATAAATACCGCAACAACAATAATGGAATATAGCTCGTCTAATATAGCTGCGGTTGATTCAAGGGTCGTAGCGCCATTTTTTATGAGCTCACTTATTGTCTATCCGGCATTAGATGGCAAAATTTACATAGTGCAAAAAGAGACTGGTAGAATTTTACGTGACGTGGTCGTAAGCTCTGAAAATTTCTTTAATAACATCATATTCTTAGGCGTTGAGGGCGATAATCTAATTGCAGCAACAGCTAAAAAACTTATCGTCATTAATCCAAGCCAAACAGTTTATTATGACGGTGAGATCAAAGATGTACTAGTTAATAACGATGAAATTTATATCTTTAAAAAAGATGGTACGATTGTAAGAACAAATCTTATGCTAAAAGAGCAAAATAAAGTAAATTTCAAATTTGCCATCTTCTCAGCAGCCACTATTATCAATAATAAGCTCTACGTAATCGAAAAAACAGGCTACGTTATAAAAACAAATTTAGACCTCAGTGGAGCTGAAATTTATGAATTTAGCGATGAGATAAAAGATAAAAGCTTTATGGGCAATGGTGCCTTTTATTATGATAATGAACTTGTTAATTTAGGGCAATGAACCAAAAAATTTGGGAGCTTTTTGAAGCCAAAAAAATCCTTTTAAAAGATATCAAAGCACTTAATACAAGTGAATTTAGCACAAAAAAGACGCTTGATATCTTTTGGGGAGTGGACAATAAGAGCTTTTACAATCTTGTCTTTTTAAGAACAGCAAAAAGTAGATTGCTACGCAAAGAGGCTTTGGAACTTGAAGAAATTTCTAAAAAGATAGAGGCAAAATTCCAAATAAATCTAAGAAAAAAAACTATATTTTATAGCTCAGAAATTTGTTCTAAAGCCTTAAAAGAACTACAAGACAATAATTGGCGATGTTATGATTTTGTGTAATATAGGCAATACAAACGCTACATTTTTAGAAGGTGGCAAAATCTCACGTATGAAAATTTCTGAGTTTAAAAGCTATAAGCCAGAAAAAAAAGTATATTTTATATCCGTAAATGATGAAATTTTAAATATTTTAAAAGATAATAAAATGTTTGTAAATTTAGAACCATTTTTTACTATTGATACGATATATCAGGGTCTAGGCGTAGATAGAATCGCTGCATGTTACTCTATAAATAATGGCGTAATTGTTGATGCTGGAAGTGCGATAACAGTTGATATTATGGCAAACTCTATCCATCTTGGAGGATATATCTTGCCAGGCATTTCAAGTATGCTAAATGCTTACAAAAGCATCTCGCCACGACTTGATATCACTATAAATTCGCAAATTGACATAGATGCTCTACCACAAAAAACAGCCGATGCCGTGAGTTATGGCATTATTAAACCGATAATAACTCTACTAGATAAACTAGCCGGTGACAAAAAAGTCTATTTTACTGGTGGAGATGGCGACTTTTTGTCAAAATTTTTTAAAAATGCTATTTGCGACAAGATGCTAGTTTTTCGTGCCATGCAAAAGCTAATAACTGAAAAGAAAGATATGATAATATGATAACAGTAGCACTACCAAAGGGAAGAATAGCCGAGGCAACACTAGAAATTTTTAGAAAAATTTTTGGTTCAAGTTTTTTATTTGAAGATAGAAAATTAATCCTTGAAGAAGGAAATTTTAGATTTTTAATGGTTCGCAACCAAGATATCCCAACTTACGTCACTGAAGGTGCAGCTGATATCGGTGTAGTGGGGCTCGACGTGCTTGAAGAGCACAAGCCAAATGTTGTAAGGCTACTGGATTTAAAAATCGGCCAATGCAAAGTTTGCATTGGCATAAAAAACGACTCTGAACTAGACCTAAACCAGCCAGAGCTAAAAATAGCTACAAAAATGCCAAATATAACAAGAAATTATTTTACAAAACAAGCCGTAGCTGTAAAGATCATCAAGCTTTATGGCTCGATCGAACTTGCACCATTAGTTGGCTTAAGCGACGCGATAGTTGATGTAGTCGAGACTGGCTCAACCATGAAACAAAATGGGCTAAAGATCGCTGGTGATATCATGCAAAGCTCAGCTTATCTAATAGCAAATAAAAATAGCTTTATTATTAAAAAAGATGAGATTTTAGAGCTTTATAAAAAAATCAAAGAAGAAATTTAAAGCTCTTCTCTCTTATCATAAAGCACAAAATTTCTCTAATTATAAAGTCCGACTATTCGCTTATAAATTTCTTTAGAATAACGTATTGGTAATTATTTGCATACTTTTTATATTAATTTATCTTAATAGATTGGTACTTATCCAAAGAGTGATCTAAATATTACAAAAGATAGTAGTTTCTGACGAGCTAAGAGCCAAACATAAGCTAAAGCCTCTCATCACAAACATCTAGCTTTGATTGTATTGCTTGCCACCAAAATCAAGGCGATAATCCTAGCAAATTTAAAGAGATAGGTGACAATGGCTACACTAGCTGCCATACAAATATGATAGGTAGCAATAAAATATCAGCACAAGCTCAAAAGATGTATACTCACTATAAAAAATTCTTGGCAGTAACAAAAAACTAAAATTTGTAAGTTGCCACTATGAAGCAGGACATAGCGCTGGCTTTATAAATTACCTTGAATACTGGAAGCCAACATATAAAATTTATGAGAAGAAAATGCTAAAGCAAAAAATCAATACTAAGAAAAAAATTCTTCAAAGATGACTATAAACCTATAAAAAAGGAATAGAATTTTTTAAAATAAAATACTGACAAGAATAATACAAAACCTGTTGGTGGTTTTTGACGGGATAAATCTAAACTTTCTTATTAATCAGGCAAGTAATTTAAGCTTGCCTGATTTTACCTATTACATAAAGCTTTTTAATACAAATTTTTTATTATAAAGATATAGATAAATCTAAATTGGAAAAATTTATAAAAATATTAAAGATAAAATAATAAATTTTAGTTTTTAAATTTTAAGAAATTTGCACAAGTTCTTTGTTCTCAAGCTTGTATGAGCTATCGCATTTTGCTGCTAAATCGTTGTCGTGAGTGACTAGAGCAAGGGCGGCATTGTTTTCATTTATATAGTCAAATAAAACTTGCATCACCTCATTTGCAGTTTGCTTGTCAAGGTTACCCGTTGGCTCGTCTGCAAAGATGATCTTTGGCTTTTTAGTAAGCACTCTAGCGATACTAACGCGCTGCTGCTGACCACCACTTAGTTCGCCAACTTTTTGGTTCATAACGCTTGAAATTTTAAGCGCTTCAAGATCATTTTTTTCTATCTTTTCACCAGATAAGATGCTTGCAAGCTCAATATTCTCATAAGCGCTAAATCCTTTAAAAAGATAGTGTGACTGGAAAATAATGCCAAAATGAAGCCTTCTAATAGCCAAAAGCTCGTTTTGAGAAAGCTCATAGATCGATCTATCTTGATAGATGACCTCGCCAAAATTTGGTTTTAAAAGTGTTGAAAGTATATGTAAAAGTGTTGACTTGCCGCAGCCGCTAACGCCGGTTATCGCGATGCTTTGTTTTTGATTGAGAGTTAAATTTATATTGTTAAAGAGCGTATAATCATACGCAAAGCCTAGATTAGACGCTCTTAAAATTTCCATTAGCCTATTTGAGCAGCAACTTCTGCAGCAAAGTCATCTACTTTTTTCTCTAAGCCTTCGCCAAGCTCGAAACGAACGTATTTTACGATCTCGATCTTGCCGCCAAGCTCTTTGCTCTTCTCTTCGATAACTTGTTCGATAGTCTTTTTATCGTCCATTACATAAAACTGACCTAAAAGTGTAAGGCGTTGGTCAAGTACTGTATTGTCAGCGTAAAATCTCTCGATCTTACCAGGGATGATCTTGTCCCAAATTTTCTCAGGTTTGCCCTCAGCTTTTAGCTCTTCTTCGATCGCTTTTGTAGCTTTTGCAAGCTCTGCCTCACCTATCTGGCAGCGGCTAGCATACTCAGGGATGTGGTGAAGTGGCTTGCCTAGGCGTTTTAGCTCTTCATTTTCTTTTTCAAGCTCAGCGCGAAGTGCGATAAATTCTTTCTCAACAAAATCTTTATCAAGATCTTTGTAGCTTATAACACTTGGCTTCATAGCAGCTGCGTGCATACATAAATTTCTTATAAATTCAGCTGCTTTATTTGCAACTTCTGCGCTTTCGCAAGCTGCACCTATAAGCACACCAACACGGCCATTTGAATGAACATAACCATTTACTACGCCTTTATCATCAGCAATAATAGTCTCAAAGCGGCGAACTACAAGGTTCTCACCTATAGTTGCGATCTGAGTTTTGAAATAATCTTCAAATTTAACACCATTTAAAGTACTCGCATTTAGCTCTTCAACTGTTGTTATGCCACTTGATTGGATGTGAGCTGTTGCGTCTTTTGCAAGTGTTTGAAACTGTGGGTTTCTAGCAACGAAGTCAGTCTCAGAGTTGATCTCGCTGATAGTTGCTTTTTTGCATTTTGAGCAAACTTCAACACTTACCAAGCCCTCGCTTGCGAGACGATCAGCCTTTTTAGCAGCTTGGCCTAGGCCTTTTTCACGAAGGATGTCAACAGCTTTTTCCATGTCACCATTTGCTTCGCCAAGTGCCTTTTTGCAGTCCATCATACCAGCTCCGGTTGATTCGCGGAGCTCTTTTACCATTTGTGCAGTTATTTCCATTACTCTTCGTCCTCGCCAAAGTCTTCTTCACTCATAGCCTCAGCTACAACTGCATCTTTCTCATCTTGGCTTACTTCTTCGCCAGCAGCTTGCTCGCCACCATCTTGCTCAAGAAGTGATTTGCCTTCGTTGATCGCCTCAGCCATCTCTTGGCAGAAAAGCTGAACAGAACGGATCGCATCGTCGTTTCCTGGAATCGGATAGTCAACAACGTCAGGATCGCAGTTTGTATCGATCGGTGCTACAACTGGAATTTTTAAACGATTTGCTTCTTGAACAGCGATCTTTTCTTTAACTGTATCAACAACAAATATCATATCAGGTAGGCTTTTCATATTGCGGATACCGCCAAGAGTTGCGATAAGCTTCTCTTTTTTGCGACGAAGCATTAAAGCCTCTTTTTTAGTTAGTAAATTTATCGAGCCATCTTCTTCCATAGTCTCGATAACTTCTAGTTTGCGGATAGACTGGCGGATAGTACCAAAGTTTGTCATCATACCACCTAACCAGCGGTGATTTACATAAGGCATTCCACATTTTTCAGCGTACTCTTTGATAGCGTCGATAGCTTGTTTTTTAGTGCCAACAAATAGCACTGACTTGCCCTCAGCAGCTGCGTCACGAACGATATTGTAAGTGTAGCGGAAGTAGCGGATAGTCTTTTGTAGATCTATAATATAGATACCTTTTCTTTCGCCAAAGATAAATTTTTTCATCTTTGGGTTCCAGCGGCGTGTTTGGTGACCAAAATGTACGCCACACTCTAATAAATCTCTCATAGTTACCATGAGTTTCTCCTTGTTTTAGGCATTTTGCCTTGAATTTAGTTTTATCCTCCACGACCATTAATGCTTTCGCACAACCAAATTTAGGATTGTCGTGTGTGAAATAAAGGGGGATTATACTTAAAATAATATGAATTTAAACTAAAGTTTATTTACTTAATTGTGAGTCTTCTTCGATTTTTATTAACTTAGCAAAAATTTCTGCCATTGTTTGTCTTTGTTCGGATGAAATTTTAAGCTTCTTAACGTTTAAAAGAATGCTTACAAACTCCTCATTTTGTAGCGTTTCTACGCCAAATTTTCTTGCGTTTGTAGTGATTTTTAGCACAAGAGGATTTTTTGATTTAAAGTTTTCGTAAGGCATTCTTTCTCTACTTTCAAAATTACAAAGCAATTATAAAAATTTATAATAAATTCGGACTCAAATTTATATCAAACTTTTATTCTTTTATCTCAAAACTAAGCGTCGTTTTTAACGTCTCTTTATCACACTTCGCAGCATCTGGATAAGGTCTTTCATAAATCACTTCAAATACCCAAAATCCTGGTCTTAGAGCTAACACTTCAGTGATGCCTTGCTCATCAGTCACACCATAAAACGCGTGCTTATGGTCTAAAAATCCAGCAAAAGTACCAGTTAGCTTAGCTCGCTCTAGCGGCTTTCCATCAGCAAAAACCTGCAATTTAAAAGGCTTATCTACTCTAAATTCTGCTGGGTTTTGTAGCGGTACGATCTCGATTTTAACTCCAACAGGTTTAGTTACGAAGCCATCTATTTCACCTAAATTTAAGACTCTTTTAGATGTTATCGTCATCAGCCGGCAAATCTGTATATCACTTAGATCCTTTAGATCAAGCTTAGTTGTGTCTATTAGCCACTTGCCATCACTACGCCTTTTGAGCGAATACATAGGATTTTGCTGTGCTAGTAAGATATATGTGCCTTTGTCTAATCTTTCGCCCTCGTAGCGGTAGTTCTCGCCACTTTGTGTAAGCTTCTTTTTACTACCATCTTTACTTATTACAGTAATTGGCGCAAAAAGATGGACGCGTTCGGCCATAATAGGCTCTAGCTTTGGAAAATCGTCGCTATAACCCATATTTGCGATAAATTTTCCTAGCTTTTCATCATTAGCTCCATCTACCCAAAACAAGTGTGCTTGCGCCATATAAAAGGCTCCTGTTAACATAACAGCGGTCAAAATTCTACCTATTTTCATGATTTTCCTCGTTGTTATTTTTGAGATTTGATGTCAAATTGTAGCTAAAAATTATTATATTTAGCCATTTTTTAGATCAAATTAAATATCAAAACGTTCAATACAATTTAGCTGGCAAATTTTAATAGGCAAGCAATGAAGCTAAAAATTTACTTTTATTTTTTACTATTTACCGATGTGGCTCTATTCATCACAAATCCGCAAAAACGCCCAGTCCTACTCTGCTTGCGGTATGAGAATAATTCATCTCTCTCAAAAGTGCAGCGAGGATCTAGCCATATTTGCTCTACCCCAAGCTTAGCAAATTCGTCTAATAAAGCTGCATTTATATCAAATTTCCCATCTTTTTTGTATCGGTTAAATTCGCCAAGATCCAGCTTGCCTACTTCGTAGTTTTGCACTTTGATATTTGCGCCTATAAATACGCGTAAATTACTAGCGCGACAACCAAACTCACTCATCATCAGTCCTACCGCATTTGTGCAAATTTTACTAGTAACACCTGCACGCCCCGCGTGCACAGCTGCGACTACGCCAAGATGTTCATCTATTATCAAAACAGGCGCACAGTCAGCGACTAAGACGCAAAGCGTCACGCCTTTTAATGATGTTATCACACCATCACACGGAGGTAGAGTATCGTTAAAATCTTGCAGAATTTCCACTTTATTTGAGTGGATTTGGCTCATAAATTTTAAATTAATAGGCATAATGCCAAGCGCCGTCGCTAAAATTTCACGATTTTGTGCGACCTTTAGCGGATCATCACCAACATGATCTGCTAAATTTAAGCTCTCATAAGCACCCTCACTCACACCACCAAATCTATTTGTAAAGCCAGCTAATACGCCATTTTTATCAAAAACGATCTCTAAATTTTCACGCATTTTATCCACCTAGTAAAGGCTAGAAATTCGCTCAACATCGTCCCAGCTAAGGCCACTATCTTGCTTGCAAAAAAGCTGCCTAGCCACGTATCGAGCCAAAAGATCGCTTTCGATATTTACGCGCCTGCCGACCTTAAAAGTGCCAAAAAGACTATCTCTAAAAGTGATTGGTATGATCGTAAGCCTTATACCATTTGGCAAAATTTCATTTATGGTTAGACTCACGCCCTCAACACCCACCGAACCTTTATTTGACATCAAGCTCATAGCATCGCGCGGCAAGTCGATGTAAAAATCAACCCCATTCTCATTCTTTCTGATATTTGAAATTTTACCAATAAAATCGATATGTCCTTGCATCAAATGCCCATCTACTCTGTCTCCTAGCTTCATCGCTGGCTCAATATGCACTCTTTCTTTTAAATTTTCAACCGCGATATTTGCCCTACTCTCTGCACTTAACTCCACGCTAAAGCCATCTTCATGCAGTTTTATCACACTCAAGCAAGCACCATTTACAGCAATGCTATCGCCCAAATTTGGACGAAAATTTGCCTTTAGCCTTAAAATATTTTGTGAATAACTAACAACCTGTGCGATCTCACGGATCAAGCCATTAAACATATTTTGCCTTTAAAATTTTTAAGGATTTTACTAAATTTTGCCTAAATTTGGGCATTACCATCTTTGATTATTTTATATATTTAAGTAGTTAGTGGTAGAAATGGAAGTGAAATTTTGATAATCACACTAAAAATGTTAGTAAAAATTTATTGTGTAACCCTAGTATAAAATTTCCCTATAAATTTTAATTTTTATCTTTTATAAATTCGGTAGCCTTAACTTGTTTGCAAAACTAGCCACGTCTTGCTAAAGTCGCGCACCGCTAGGTCGTCCCTCTTTATCCACAGATAAACTCTGCCCTCTCCGTCCCAGTCCATATCGCCCTCATCATCACTATCTATCTGTAAAAGTAGTTGCCACTGGGCAGAATTTTTCTCAAATTCCGCTATTCTTGGGTGGTGATAAGCGCTACCATCACCACAGCTAAGTCCATTTGCAACCAGCTCACACTCTAGCTCCATGCCATCTTGGACATTATCGGAGTGCCCAAGGAGCTTATTTTCTTTAGCCTGCCAGCTTGGCTCAATAACCTCATGATAGGCCTCCCACTCAGCCTCACTAATTTTACTAAATGGCACAATCGAGCTTTGCAAACTTGGCAAATTTAGCTCGTTTCTAAAGCTAAGAGAGCGTGCGCCAAATGTGAAATTTCCGCTATCCATGTTTTGTCGAGCAAGCTGGTCTTTAGCTACCTCACTAAAGATCACGGCAAAGCCCTTTTTATTGGCAGGGTCGTAGCCCCAAACACGTAAATTTCTATCATAAAAAAGATAGAGCATTCCGCTTTTTGGAAGTAGTGAGTCAATGTCAAATTTGCTAGCTTCAGCAAAATTTATCTGTGCCACAAAACTCAAAGCGCCGTTTTCATTTGAAGGCCACGATAAACCATCTGGCAGATCTGGCGAGCCGCCAAATTTAGACGCTCCAACGGCGATATCATCGTCATTTTTAGCTTGCGTATCTATCCTTATGGCATTTCTTGCTAGTGGCGATAAAAGCATAAAAAGTTCATCCAGGCCACGTTCTTTACAACCTTTAGAAATTTTTGCAATATCCATATTTTCCTCTTTAACAAGCATCAACGTATATATGATACTTCTTACAATGCAAACAACGAAACAAATATCCAGCAATATCGCCAGCTTTGACAAGATATTCGCGTAGCATTTTATCGTCATATTCGGCTCTTTTTGCATAGTCATCAAAGACCTCGTCTGCCATACCCATTTCTTCAAGCTCTCTTGTACCAATGTCGCCTAAAAATTCGCAATAATCATCACAACAAACTATCCAATGCTCGCCCTGCCAGCTCTCGTAGCCCGGGGTTCTTCTAAAGAGTTCGTCATTCTTTTTAGCATCACTTGTAGTTAGTTTGTCAGCATCTTGCACAAATGTTGCGTCAAATTTCTTAGCAGCCTTACCACTAGAAATACAAGTAGGACAAAGATACGAAATATCCTGCTCGCAATAAATACTGCCGCTATAATAAACTTCAGTATCTTTGCCACAACACTCACACACTATGTTCATATCATCTTTAAATGCGCCAGTTTTTAAAGGATTGGGATGGTAGATAAATTTTGGTAACGTGATAGCTTTATCTTTTTGAGCCAAAATTTGATCTCTACTTTTTGGGCGAGGCAGCGCCCATTTATCATTTTCGTCAATGAATTGCACTAGATAGCCAAGTGCCTTTAGCTGCTTTTTATCACTTTTGTCATGTATTTTTAAAAGTAAGTCGTAAGCACTCTTTCTCATAGATAAAAGCTGATAAACATCGACTAAAACATACTTTGCGCAAATGTCATCACAATTTTCCAACTCTTCTTTAAACTGATAGAGTGCCTCAATGCTAGAAGCATTGCCATTATTTTTATAATATTCTTTTGAAAGAGTGATATATTTTTCTTGGAATTTATTCATTAATACTCTTTATGTAGATTTGACATTAACAATTTTAGTGTTTAAATCTTAAAGATAAAAAAGCTAGTGTAAAATCATGGTTGTTAAATCGATTAAATTTATATAGATTTTTAAATTGTTTTAGTATTGCAGTAGATGATGCCACAAACAAATTTGATAAGTATTCTTATAAAATTGTTGTGACTATAAATTTATTCTTCAAATGCTCCGATAGAGAGAATTTTTTCTATTCTTTTTGCTACAAGATCATTTATATCAAACTTTTCAAGCTCAGCTAGCTCTGAGATAAAATAATTTGCAAGTGCTTTTGCAGCACCATCTTTATCTCTATGGGCTCCATTTATCGGCTCATCTATAACAGCATCAATCAGCGATAGACTTTTTAAATCATCAGCTGTTATTTTCATAGATTTTGTAGCTTGTTCCTGTTTAGCTGGGTCATTCCAAAGTATTGCCGCACAGCCTTCTGGAGAGATAACTGAAAAAACGGAGTTTTTCATCATAGCGAGTCTATCAGCCACGCCTATAGCTAATGCGCCACCACTTCCACCTTCGCCAATAACAACAGCAATTATTGGAGTTTTTAAATTTGCAAACTCGAATAAATTTCTAGCTATGGCTTCACTTTGTCCTCGCTCTTCAGCTCCAACGCCTGGATATGCTCCTGGAGTATCTATGAGAAATAAAATAGGTAAATTAAATTTTTCAGCCATTTTTGCAACTCTAAGAGCTTTGCGATAACCCTCAGGATGAGGCATACCAAAATTTCTTCTTAATTTATTTTTAGTGCCACGGCCTTTTTGCTCGCCTATAACGACAGTCTTTTTGCCTCCGATATAGCCGATGTAGCAAACTATCGCTGGATCATCTCTAAATGCTCTATCTCCATGAATCTCATATCCATCAATCAAAAACGCATTAATATAATCAATAGAATATGGTCTATCTGGATGACGAGCAAGTTGCAAACGTTGATATTCGTTTAAATTTTTATATATTTTTGATATCTCTTTAGATAAATTCTTATTTAAAATTTCAACAGCATGTTCATCGCCTCTGATCTTAGCATTTGCTATATCTTCATCAATTTGCTTTATGCTTTTTTCAAAATCTAAATAATTTGACATCTTAATCCAACTTTTTAAATATCACGACGCCATTCGTGCCGCCAAAGCCAAACGAATTGCTCATAACAGCCTTTATATCAGCTTTTCTAGCTTTATTTGGAACATAGTCTAGATCACACTCTGGATCAGGAGTTTCGTAGTTTATTGTTGGAGGGATAATGCCGTCTCTCATTGCCATTATAGATATAACAGCCTCGATCGCACCAGCACCACCTAGGCAGTGTCCAGTTTGACCTTTTGTTGAGCTAACTGGTGGACATTTGTCACCAAAAACTGCTTTTAACGCCGCAGTTTCATTCTTGTCATTTACAGGTGTTGAAGTACCATGTGCATTGACATAATCTATCTTTACACCTTTTGCCATATCAAGTGCTTGTTTCATCGCACTTAATGGACCTTCAAGTGTTGGTGACGTGATATGATGAGCATCTCCACTCTCGCCAAATCCAACTACTTCAGCATAAATTTTAGCACCTCTTGCAATAGCTGACTCATACTCTTCAAGTACAAGCGCACCGGCTCCTTCACCCATTACAAAACCATCACGATTTGCGTCAAATGGCCTTGATGCCTTACTTGGCTCATCATTTCTAGTTGAGAGAGCTTTCATTGCTGCAAAGCCGCCTATACCTACACCACAAATAGTAGACTCAGCGCCGATAACTAGCATATTTGTAGCTTGACCAATCATAATGCATTTTACAGCTTGCGATATCGCATGAGTGCTTGCTGCACATGCTGTTACACTAGACAAATTTGGACCCTTAAGTCCGTGATTTATAGAAACTATACCACCTAGCATATTTACAAGTGCAGATGGAATGAAAAATGGTGAAATTCTCTTTACACCTTTTTCAAAATATGTAATCGAGTTTTTCTCAATATTTGGCAAACCGCCTATGCCAGCTGCTGAACTAACGCCAAATTTATGAGCATCAAACTCTTTAAAATTTGCATCAGCCATAGCTTCATTAGATGCTTTTATGCCAAGCTGTATGAAACGATCTACTTTTTTCACCTCTTTGCCGTCTAAAATGCTATTTGGATCAAAATCAGTTATTTCGGCAGCAATTTTAACAGGAAAGTCACTTACATCAAAGCTTGTGATCTCTTTCACACCTGTTTTACCCTCGCAAATAGCCTTAAAAGAGCTCTCTTTGTCAAGACCAAGTGCGTTTATCATGCCTATACCAGTTACAACGACTCGTTTCAATACATCTCCTTAAATCAAACTGTGCAAATTTAAATTATTTGCCTAGTTTTTCTATATAATTTACAACGTCTTGAATGCTTATTAATTTCTCTGCTTCGCTATCAGGAATTTCTACTTCAAATTTCTCTTCTAAAGCCATAACTAGCTCTACAACGTCAAGTGAATCAGCGCCTAAATCCTCAATGATTTTAGACTCTAATTTTACTGCTTGTGGATCTACACTTAGTTGCTCTACAACTACGTCTCTTACGTCTTCAAATACTGCCATTTTAAGGTCTCCTTATAAAAAATGTCTGTTATCTTATAATATTTACGCTTTTATTTATTTTAAATTTCAAAACTTGTCTGAAATTTACCTACATATAAAGTCCGCCATTTATTTTAAGTGTCTCTCCAGTTACGTAGCTTGCGTGATCACTTAGTAAAAACGCTACTGCCTCAGCCACCTCACTAGCGCTACCGAAACGTTTTAGCGGGATGTTATCGCTATAAGTTTTTTTCACCTCATCGCTTAGCCCATGTGTCATATCAGTCTCGATAAAGCCCGGAGTTACGCTGTTAAAGCGGATATTTCTACTTGCGCCCTCTTTTGCAAAGCTCTTACTCATGGCGATTAGTCCGCCCTTGCTGGCTGAATAATTCACCTGTCCAGCATTTCCCATCTCACCAACGATAGATGCGACATTTACGACCGCTCCAAAGCGCTTTTTACTCATCACTTTTAAAGCCTCTCTGCATCCTATAAAAGCTGAAGTTAAATTTGCATTTATTACATCTGTAAATTCGCTAGTTTTCATACGAAGCGCTAGCTTGTCATTTGTGATGCCAGCGTTATTTACGAGATAGCTTAGCTCACCATCACTATCAACTATCAAATTTATACCTTTTATAAACTCATCTTCGTCAGTTGCGTCAAATTTTATTACTGCAGCCTTGCCACCATTTTGCTCGATCTCAGCCTGCAAAGCGTCTGCTATCTCAGGCTTTGAGCGGTAGTTTATCCACACTTTTAAGCCCATATTTGCAAGCGTCTTTGCGATCTGTGCGCCGATACCTCTACTTGCGCCTGTTATTAGCACGTTTTTTCCGCTAAATTTCATAGATTCTCCTTATTTTTTTCTAATTTTTCAACGATTGTAGCTTATATAAGCTTAACGTCTAAATTTTATCGTTTCTTTCCCACTTTATCTTTTTGCCAAAACCAAGAACATTGCTCGTAAATTTAAGCTTTTCAAGATTTATGCACCAAATTTTTGGATCCATTGCTTTTGCATAAAAAAATCTTTTAAAGTAAATTTCTCGCTCACTTGCGCTAGCCTCGCTCATCACTCCTTGAAACTGTACGCCCTCTATCTTGCCAACGATCTTCGTATCAAGAGCAACTGTGCCAGCAACGAGCTTTGAGTTTTTTAAAAATTTGATATGTGAGCTCTCGTCAGAGCTAGCCAGCAAAAGGCAAAAGCTTAGCTCATCAAAGGCGTAAAATGCGCTAAAAGCATAAGGCTGCCCCTCATCATCGATGGCGCAGACACTTGCAAGGTGCATCTTTTTTAGAAATTTAACTATCCTCTCATCCATCTAAATTCCCCTAAAAATGTCAAGAATGGCTTGAAATTTAAAGATGACTATGGCGATTATTAGCACCCAAAGCATAAAAATAATAAGCTCTATTAGAGTAAATTTATCTTTTGCAACTTTTTTAAAAACAAGCATCATTAAAAATGCTCCTAAAAAGCCGCCGATTAGCGAAAAATAGTGGATCGCATTAACCTTTACAAAGCTTGGCAAAAGCCCTTTAAAAAATAGTGAAAACATCAAAATTGAGAGCAAATTTGCAAGTATCAAGTAGTAACCAACGACTGGTAAAACTGGGTAGAGCCTAGCAAAGCCAAAGCTTAAAACAGTGATAAGCATAAGCAAAAAGATCCTAGTCCCAAAACAACACATCGCCCGTCCTTTTTTGACGCATTTTACAAAATTTTGCTTTATGAAATTAAAATTTTGCCGATTTAGCCTCAAAAGGATTTAAAAATGCAAACAAATTTTTACTCTCAAGGAAGCTACAACAACATGAGCTTTTCGATGAAGACTAGCTCAGGCGATGAGATAAGCTTTTCGATGTATGACAACAAAAGTTTGGAGTTTTCAAGCCAGAAAAATGGTACTTCAAGCCAAAGAAGTCTTACTCTCATGCGCGAATACGGCTATGAGTTTTTATATAAAGGAAACGGCATAGACGAGCAAGATATGAAAGAGATCGAAGAGGCGATGAAGCAAATTCGCCCACAGGTTGATGAATTTATGAAAAACGTCAAAGAGGGCGACAAGATCGCTGGTAGCAGCCAAAGCATAAGTGATCTTTCAAACAAGATCAAGCAAATGTTGCCTACCGCAAAAGATCTAAATCACAAAAATTTTATAAATGACAATATGCTAAAGATGTTTGACGAGCTTCTGGCTAAAAATGATGCAAACAAAAATCTACTAAGTGCCACAAAAAGGCTATTTGACACATTACTTAATGAGAGCAACAAAGTATCTTACTATGCGTAAATTTAGGGCCTTCTGGCTCTAAATTTTTATAAGCGCCTCTCTCTCAAAAAAGAGGTGCGATAAGACTATCACAAAATAAAGCTGAAAAAATAGTCCCACAAGCGGTACAAGCGAGATGAGATAAAACAAAAGTGTAAAAATTATAAATTTTATCCCGCCACCTTCAAGTAGTGCTAGCTCAAATTTATCACTATCAAGAGTATTTGAGCCAACGTCTATCAGTAAAAGTTTATAGTAGATATAAAAAAACGGCACATTTATGATGAAAAAATTTAAGACTGGCACAAATAAAAGCGGTAGGCAAACGAGCAATATCCCAAGAAATTTCATGATCTCAATCATCATCACCTTTAGCACTCTAGCCGTGCTAACCTCGCTTTTAAGCACGTAGTTGTAGTGCCTTTTGTTTATCTCTTTAGCCACAACCGGCGTTAAAAAGCCAGCTACGATTAGAGCAATCACGATGCTAACAATGATCGTTAAAAAGGTGCTCAGAATATAAAAAAGTATACTAACTATCCATTTTGTGGTGCTAAAGCTTAAAATTTTAATAGCGATAAAAGAGAGCGCCGAGTTTGGCTCTAAAAAGGTAAAATTTTCGTTTTTTGAGCCATCACTTAAAAGGTCAAAAATCTCACCGCCACCCCAGATAGTAAGCCACGCAAGACTAAAAATGCTAAGGCAAAGTGGCAAGATGGATAGCACTATAAATTTGGCTGTAAAAAAATCTTTAAAACCAAGGCGAAGAAGGTTTATCATTTCACCTTTTTATATTCATGCTCAAGTGCTGCGTAAATTTCACCTATCTTACTAACGCCATTTGACAAAATTTCACTCATCACTTCGTTATCTTCGCGTCCGTTCCAATTTTTCTTATAACTACCTTCTTTGTAGCCATTATTTTGACGGAAGCGATTTAGCACGTTTTTAGCGATATAGCACTCATAAAGTGAGTATAAATTTACGCCACATTTTAAAGACATAGAGAAGTAAATTTTTAAAATATCAAATATATCGTAGTCAAACCCGCTGCACTCATGTATAAGCATCTCAACATCATTCATTATCTCATAAATGCTCTCGTCTTCGATCTTTAGTGGCTCTTTGCAAAACTCACTAAATCCGCTTGACTGACAAATATCATCAGCTAAAGTTTCTATGTCTCCAAGCTGTTTTGATTTATAAATTTGCAAAGCCAGACTCATTATAAAGTGCCAAATATCAACAACTTCTATGCGTAAATTTTGCTCATCAGTCTTTGCATCAATGCTCTTCCAGTGCTTCCATGCAAAGCTATCGATTAGCTCAGCGCACTCCATATATATGCAGCGCCTCCAGCTGATTAATTTATTTTTATTAGTATAACCATTTTCCCAGCCAAGCCCATTCGTCTCATCATTTAGGCTTTGCTGCATCTTTAACATCTCTAAAATAATCGTTCTTTCATTCATTTTAGGCCTTTAAAAAATTTTAAAGGATTATAACAAAAAATTATTAAATGCCACGAGGCAAGCTTGACTTAAATCATTTTATGTATAAAATTTAGGAGCTAAAATAAGCAAAAATTTCAAAGGAGAAAAAATGAGAGAAAAAGATCTAGTGGTTTGCAATGTTTGCGGACTAAAAAGCAGTGATGATACAAATGCAGTTTTTATCCACGCTCATAAAAATGGCGAAGAAGTTGATATCTGCACCAGTTGTGTTCCAAGCGTGATCCATGGCTCAGGCATGGTCGTAAAATCAAACGAAGAGATAAAGGCTGAAATTTAAACTCTAGCTATCATTTGAGGATCTTGTCTTACAAGGTCTTCAAATTCTTCTGCACTCATAGGACGAGATAAGAAAAGTCCTTGCACTTCATTACAATCAAGCTCTTTTAAAAAACGAATGTCTTCTTCTTTTTCTATGCCTTTTGCACCAACTTTTATCTTCATTGCCTTTGCTAAATCGATAATTGCAGATACGATTTGTGCATCTATTTTGCTATTTGATGCTTGAGCAACAAATTCACTTGCTATTTTTATACGCTTAACATCGTATTTTCTAATATAAATAAATGAAGTATATCCAGAGCCAAAATTATCTATACAAACGTCTATATTATTTTCTTTAAGAATAGAAAAAATTTTATCAAGTGTCTTAGTATTATTTGTCCATATTTCTTCGCCAAATTCTATTTCAAGAAGTTCTGGATTTATATGACGAGAGCGTAAGCTAGAAATAAAGTCTAAAACAAATTTTTCTGATTTACTTTGAATCTGTGCAACATTTATACTTATTTTTGGTATCAAGAGTTTTTCTTTTTGCCATCTATCTACATACTCTATGGTCTTTGAAACTAGAAGTGAGCAAATATCGTTTAAGATATCACTATTTACATTGACCTCTTTCATAAATTTGCTTGCTTCCATCAAGCCAAATTTTTCTGATTTCCAATATAAAAAAACCTCTGCGTAGATCATTTTTTCGATTTTTAGATCAAATATTGGTTGAAAATACACATGAAGGTCTTCTTGCAAATTAGCTTTTTTAAGCGCGATCTCGATGCTTGAGCTTAAGTGCATTTCATTGCTAATTTTATCGCTATAAACCATAGGATTTAAAGCTGGATTTTTCTTGGCGTAATACATTGCCATATCTGCATTTTTTATAATATTTCTTGGATTTGACGAGCTATTTTTTGTTGCTACGTCTATGCCTATTATACACTTAAGCCCAAAGTGATATCTATCTATTTGAATTGGCTTTTCAATAGCGTCTTTTAAGGCAATACCAAGATTTAAGCGTTTTGTATGACTATTTATCTCCATTTTTGCTAGTACGATAAATTCGTCCGCACTAATCCTTGCTATGGCTTCTTGTCTATTGCAAACTTCAAGTATCCTTTTTGCAACTAATTTTAAAATTCTATCGCCTATTTCATGTCCATAAGATGTATTTATGCTTTTAAAACGGCTTAAATTTATATAATAAACTGCGATTTCCTCATCTTCAGAGATGCTTTTGCACATTCTTTCAAGCTCATTTACTATAAAATTTCTATTGCCAAGGTCTGTTAGATAGTCTTTCTCAGACATATCTTGAAGCCTTAAATTTGCGAGCATAAGTTCATTGGTCCGCTCATGCATCGACTTTTCCATCTCTCTATGAAGATTTCTCTCATAATCTAATATTTTTCTGCTTGCAATAGAGCTTTTAACATAGTAATTAACAATAGCATTTACAACTAAAACAAAAAGTGAGATGAGTGCACTAAAAGATGTTAAATCTTCCTGTAATAGCAAAGGTAAAACTATTATTATTGGTAGCCATTTTGATCCTATTGAGATATCTTTATCGGTATTTGTAACATATTCGTTTTTAGCTTTTAAATGAAAAGCTCCTATCATCAAGAAGAAGAAAGGAACGATATATAAAAAATCTATTTTATGGCCAAAATTTACATTTGAGATCTGACTATAAAAAATAAATAAATTTAGCATCGTAAATAAAATGCTAGCTGATATAAGGTAAAAGCCACTAATTTTTATATGAAGCAACCTGCTTGTAAAAATCTCACTTAAAGTAATAAAAAGTATAAGAAAATTTATGGCTACAATAGAGAGAAAAACGATATTTGATCTATTATTTATCATCGATAAGATATCTACTTCATCAAAAATACCATATATTAAAATTACTATTAAAAAAAAGACACTTATGCTATCCATAATGATGGCTAATTTTTCTTGACTGGCTGCAAATTTTGAATACAAAAATATACTAACGCCAGCTAAAATAGATATCATCGGCAACATAAAAAACACATCAAGATATGCATAAGAACTATGAGCTCGCAATAGCACGTCTTGATTTAACACCATTAATGCATCGCAAATAGACCATAAAAAAACACCAAAACATATTGCAAGCCAATGCGTTATTTTGGTTTTTACTTTATCCATTGAAGTATAAATGCCAAAAGTTACTATAAAGAAACCAAGCAAAATAGAAATTTTTCCAATTAGATTATAGTCTATTAAAGATGCTAATAGTGCAAATACGAATAGTGCTACAACTGCAACTAAGATCCATTTTCGCATGCCAGTTATAGATGATTTTGATAATAAAAAAATAGTGTCCCTCTCCTAAGAAATAGTCCAAATTATACAAAAATTGACTTTGCTTTTGGTTATAATTTCCCAAAAATTTTAAAATTCACAAAGGTATCTTATGAAGTGCAATATCGTCATAAATGGACAAAATTTAATAGATTATAAATCTTTTATATTATTTTTTTCAAAGGCAGCAAGAAAGCAGTATTTTATAAACACTTTTATGATATTTACTGAAGCGATCATAGCTGGTTTTGTTGTAGATATGCTATTAAAAAGTAAAATTTTTACTATTATCGGAGCCATTTTTGCTATATTTTGGATCATTTTTTATCCTATTTTTTTAAAAAGAAGTCGCATAGCTGCATTAAAAAGAATTGAAATTTCAGATACTCAAAAGCAAATGAATTTTGAAGTAAATGAGAAATTTCTGGCTTACTATGAAGGCGAACCCAAAGAAAATGAAAAATTTGACCTAAATGAAGTTAGTGAAATTTATGAGCTCAAAAATATTTTTATCATTTTTTTAGAAGAAAAAATTCATCTAATAATCCCAAAAGATGAAGCTAGCTCAAAAATGATAAATGAGCTGGCTAAACTTTGCCATAAAGATATTTTAAAATTTGAAAATTTTAGCGCAAAGAGTGTGCTTAAATAGCGCTTATTATAAGCTTTTCAAAATCCTCTGCACTCATTGGCTTGCCCCAAAGATACCCTTGCACCTCATCGCATCCAAGCTCTCTTAAAATTTCAAGCTGGGTTTCATCTTCGACGCCTTCAGCGATAATCTTTAGCTCCACATTTTTGGCCAAAACTATAACGCTTTTTACCACATCTTTATCTATATCATTTTTAGCAATATTATCTATCAGCTCTTTAGCGATCTTTAGGCGACTCATAGGATATTTTTTGATATAATTCATCGATGAAAAACCGGTACCAAAATCATCTATGGAGATGCAAATTCCTCTATTAGAAAGCTCAGATAACACACTTTGCATCATCTCTTCAGCATTGACAAGACTAGCCTCAGTGATCTCAACATCTACACAAGATGGATCGATGCCGTATCTATCTATATAGCTTAAAAATTTAGATGCAAAATTTATATTATCAATCTGTTTTGGTGAGATATTTATACCTATTTTTAGGTTTGTATTATATTTCTCATTCCAAAAGGCCATTTGTTTTATAGCATTTTTTGCCACCCATTTTCCTATCGCATTGATAATAGAGCTTTGTTCGGCTATTGGGATAAATTTTGATTGATCCACTGGACCTTTTATAGGAGAGTTCCACCTAACAAGAGCCTCTGCTCCTACTATTTTTTTACCTTCTATTAGATACTGGGGCTGAAATTTTAGCTCAAATTCTTCATCAAAGCTTATACTATTTAGCAATATTTCTATGTAGTTTCTATCCTGAATCATGCTTTTTATATCACTATAAAAAACGTACTTTTCAGATGTATCTTTTTTTGCTGCTTCTAGTGCTGCTTCTGATTGCATGATAAAATCATCAGCCAAAATTTCACTAGTTTGTGTCGAACTAATCCCTATTTTCGCATCAAGTACAATTTTATAATCATCTATAACGATTGGCTCTGAAATAGCTTTTAGTAGATAATGTAAAAATTCCCTGCAATGAATGTCTTCATTTTGCTTGACAACAACGATAAAGTCATCTCCGCCAGATCTTGCAAATAAGGAATCGTTTGGTGGCAATATTGACTCAATATTTGAAGCAAACTTTGCTATTACATCATCGCCTATATAATGCCCATATGAGTCATTTATCGCTTTAAAATGGTTTATGTCAATACTATAAATATCTATCTTTTCGCCAAGTGCCTTTGACTTTATCATCTCTTCAAGCCTTGCGATAAAATACTGGCGATTTAGAGCATTCGTTAGATAATCATATTTACTGATCCTTTGTAGGTGCCTATTTGTCTCTTCAAGCTCTTTTACTTTACTTTCTATCTGATTATTTAACACTTTTTTGATATGTATTTCACGTTTAATTAAAATATCCATCTTTCTAACGTTAGAAAATGTATAAGATAATGCCCCGTATGCAAGCAAAGTAACTAAAATAGAAAATAACCATGTCAAATTTATCTTCCAAGAGTACAAGATCATAATTGTCAAAAATGCGGCAAAAACAAATAGCTTTTGTATTAAAATTTTATCAAAATCGTTTCTGAGTGCCCTAAATTTTAGATTTGCCTCGCCCTCTCTTAAATGAAGCGCAGCAACAAACAACATAAAAAATGAACTCTTAAATACAATGTCGTATCCAAAAAAGGATATTTCATCTATCCAAAAATCCATTGTAGTGGTAAAAACATCATAAGTGCTTATTGCAATAAGCGCTATCAAGCATAAAAGTATAGATAGCCTTCTTTTTGAAAATCTGAGTGAAAAAAATGCAATAAATGAAGTACAAAACATAAATAAATCTATGGCAATGTAACTTAGATTAAAAAAATCTTTTTGGCTTAAGACTTGAGTTAAATTTCTATTAAAAATCATAAACCACATAAAGCTAAAATATATTGCGGAAATAGAAACTGAGTCCACAAATACTTGCATTAAAAATAAATTTTTCAAATTTTTAATCAAAATATAAAAAGCAGAAAATGCAAACATAAAATATGAGACTACGTATGAGATTTGTATAAAATTGACTTTAGAAAGAAATTGTTTAAGAAAATCAACCTTATCATATAGCATCCACATAGTGTCTGATGCTACCCAACAAGTAAGGCCTAGTAATATATATATCCAATATGTTTTTAAATTTCTTGTCTCTTTTAGCTTTAAAAAGATAAATAATGTGATCATAAAATCAAATAGAGTAGTAATTATGTCTTCATAAAAACCACTAGCAATAAAATAACTAACAACATATACACAAAAAAGTATCAACATAAATACAAAAGATACTTGATTTTCGTTGCTTATTTTACTTATCATGTTCCGTCTTTATCTATCTTTCTCTGCCTTTTTGGCTAAGCTTTGCCATCTTTGCCACTCGCCACTTTCATCGACGTCGTTGCCGATAGCTTCGTATCTAGCGTAAAAATGCTCAACAAATTTCTTGCACTCTTCATCTTTTGGCAGATAGCTTAGTTCATCTTTTTGGCAAAATTTCTCCAAAAATGTGCTCGCATCAACTTTTTCAGCGTATATTTGTGCTAGGTTAAAGTAGTTCTCTAAGCAAATTTCTTTAAATTTAGCGTAAGCTTGCTCGCTCATATCCACGCTTAGTTTGCCATCAAATTTAAGCACTCCAGCTCTAAAAAGCAAGCTAAGATGTATGAGTCCCTCGCAGTAATAAGCCCTCACCTCATCGACCTTTCGCCACGCGATAAGCCCAACAGCACGAGCTATTAGCTCATGAAAAACGGCCATTTTATACTCCGCCTCTTCGTGCAAGAAAAAATTTACTAACCCACCAGTCGTCGCCTTATACTCTTCTATAAATTTAAAGACGCCACTTTTATTCATCATCATCTCAGTATCAAGCCCGATAAAGAGGATGTGTCCAAACTCATGGCCGATCGTTGAAATTTCATAGACTTTTTTCCAAATTTTTGGCTTTAAAAATAAAATTTCCCTACCAAAATCCAAAAATTCCTTGCTAAAAATTTCAGCCCCAAGCTTCATAAAAGGCTTTGCCTTTGCTCCCTCATAGACGTGATTTACAAAGGCAAAAATTTTCTTACCACATTTTGCACTCACACTCTCATCATTTGGCACGACTTGAGCACTAAAAAGCCCGTTTAGCTCCGCGCCGTAATAGATCATCGGCACGCTTATATAAAGCTGCGTTCTAGCAATATTTTCACTAACTGCTCTGTTTGTCTCAGCGTTATCAAATTTTATCTTTTCGCAAACGCTCTTATAAGTTTTTGTCACTTTTTCTTTAAATTTAAGCTCGTCAATGCCCTCGCTATCAACAAGTCTGATGTCCCACTCAAGTGCGACTGCATGCGTATAGGCATCCTCGTAATACTCTAGCGGATGGCCCGGCTGAAGTGCGCCTTTTACATCCATCCACGCTATCTCGGCTTCTTGCCAAGCATTTATCACCTTTGCATTATCCTCTTCACAAAAGGCGCTTTGTAGCTTTTCGAGGTATTTTACGTAGGATTTTTGCTCGTCATTTTGGGCTAAATTTCTTAAAATTTCAAGATTTTTAGCAAAAACACTTTTAAGCTCTCTAACCTCATCCTTAAAAGCGAGTGCATAAGGCAAAAAGCTAAATTTATCACCTTCTTTTACTACCGCGCCATACGTTCTATCAGCCCTTACGCAGTTAGCGTCACACTGAAATAAGCCGTTTTTAGTAATAAACTCATTTGCCTGGCTTAGATCTTTAAATTTAGCCTCAAACTCTTTATTTGTGGTGTCGATAATACGATCCTGCCATGAAATTTGCCACGCATTTAGACTAAGTCCAAGCTCGTGCATAGCCTGCACAAAGGCTTGGTTAAATGGATCTAAAATTTTCTCTTCTTTGGCCTTTTCTAAAAGCTTAGCGTGCAGATTTTCATATAAATTTCTAACGTAGCCATACATTAAATTTAGCACTCGTTTTTGCTCGTCTTCGCCTAAATTTAGCTTTTTTAGCTCATTTTGAAGCGAATCTACTTTAAGATCTACTATCCTTCTTGCAAGAGCTAGTTTCTCGCTTGGTGTGCCAGAAAGGCCACAAATTTTAACAGCTTCGCTTATGATATCATCGTCTAAATTTTTATAAATAGCATTTAACTTGTTTTTCTGCTCTTTTGTGAGTTCATTTAATCTTTTAAAATCGTTCATTTTTTCATCCCCTGAAGTTGCAAGATTTTAGCATAAAGCCTTAAAATTTGCTACAATCAACCAAAAATTTTAACATCTAAAAGGCAAAAAATGGATATTTTAAAGGATTTTGGTGAGCCACGTATAAAACAAGTTATGTTGCCAAAAGACACAAACTCAGCTGGAAATATTTTTGGTGGCTGGATACTAAGCCAGATCGACCTTGCTGGTGCACAGGCTGCTAGAGAAATTTCTCCTGAACGCGTTGTGACGATTTCTATGAAAGAGATCATTTTCAAGCAACCAGTCTTTGTAGGCGATGTGCTAAGCTGCTACGCAAAGATCATTGCAGTTGGCAAAACATCGATAACAACGCAAATAGAAGTAACCGCTCTTAGGCTAAATCCGGGCGGATATAGAGAAACTATACACGTTACAAGCGCTACCGCAACTTACGTAAGCGTAACAAAAGATGGGCTTAAAAAGCCAATCGATGAGAAGCTAAAACAACTTCATGGATTTTAAAAATTTGGTTGCGATTTATGCAACCAAATTAAAAAATTAATACTACTTTTAAAAATTATTGAAATTCTTAAACTAAAAGCAATATTTTTCAACTTCTTTAAATGCTTTGTGAAGTAAAATCAGGCTCTATACATTTTTGGGAGAAAAATGAAAAAATCACGTCTAGGTCTTTTGCAAACACAAATTTTAGATATCCTAACTCAATCCGAGCTTGATAAATTTGAGTACAAAAACCTTCCAAAAACAAGCATCATCTACGCAGAAGAGATCAAAATCATCATTTTAAAAAGCGGCTGTGCAAAGCTTTCGTTTTTTGAAGATGGGGAAGAATTTATCCTTTACCGTTTGGAAGCAAATAACATTGCTGTTCTTGATGATAACTGCGCTTTTGAAATTTTAGAAGATGCAAAAATTTACTCCATAAACTTAAGCGAAATAAGTGAAATTTTATCAAATGTAAATGTTGTAGATGAAATTTTAAAAGCGGCGTTAAACGCCATTATCGTGCAACGTCAGATCATAAAATCAATACTTTTTGAAGATGCAAAAGGTAGGATTGCAAATTTTTTGATCGAGCTTGCAAAGGAGCAGGATCTAAAACAAAATGGCTATCACTACATATTTTTGCCATTTTCTCTAAAGGTGCTCTCAAGCTTTGTGGGGCTCAAACGCCAAAGCGCTTCAACTGCCTTTAATGAGCTTATAAAAAACGACATCATAAGAAAAATAACGCCACATGAGTTTTTGATCATAGATTACGAAAAGCTCGAAAGTTACACAAACTAAAAATCAAAAATTTTTATAATGGCTAGCAAAGAGTAGCCTTAGAAGATTAGTCTTTGCCAAGAAGCAAAGACTAAAAATTTTTAAGCTTTTTTCTTCATATCGAATTTATTAGCCATAAAGCCAACTAAACCAACAAAGAAAAGTCCGCCACAGATATTACCAAGTGTAACTGGAACTAAGTTTTTACCGATGAAATTTCCCCAGTTTAAAACTTCTAGTTTTTCAGCCGTGATGCCATGTCCTAAAGCTGTAGCTGCAGCAGCGATATCTCCGCCGTTTGCTGCTATATAGTGAGCTTTTGAGATGATGGCTTCAGTGATTATGAACATATTCGCCACGCAGTGCTCCATAGAGCAAGCTACAAATGCGCCGATCATCCACATAATAGCAAAGAATTTACCAGATAGATTGCTCTCACTTGTCGCAGTCCAGACAGACATACAAACAAAGACATTACAAAAAATTCCGCGGATAAATAGCTCATGAAATGGTGCTGTGATCTTGCCAATACCAGCTGGTATAAAGTGCTGCAAGATGTAGCCATCATACTTTAGTGGCAAGCCTGAGTAGTAGTACATATAAGCGATCAATGCGCCGCCAACGAAGTTAAATATCCAAACGATAGCCCAGTATCCGATAGTCTTACCTAGTTTTAGCTTTCCTTCATACGCACTAACACCACTTAAAACAGAGCTTGTAAAAAGATGTCCGCCATAAAAGACAACCATCATAAGACCACAGCTAAATGTGATACCGCCGATAAAATTTGAAAGACCAATAGACTGGTTTTCAGCCATACCAACTGTTGAGTGAGCCCAAAAAATATCACCCATAGCAATAGCAGCTCCAGCCATGATAGCAAGGAAGATAATACTAGTAAGCGGCATATGAGCCTTATGCTCCATAGAGCTTGAGACCGCTTGAGCGGTTTCTGCCGGATTTAACATCACATTCTCCTTTTTATTTTCAATCTCGCACATGAGCCAAGCTCATCTTTGCGACCAAAGTTTAACACTTTGCAAAATCACTAAAGTCAAATCAATGCTTGCGGTTAAAAGTAAATTTTGCCTTTAGCAACTAAAAAGACTAAATTTAGCTATTTGCTAAATTTAACCGACTAAATTTTTATCAATCTCTACAATTCTTAAAAAAGCTTTTCTGGCACTTTTTTTAGCCTGCTCACTTAGTCCTTCTTCAAAATTTAAGACATTTTCGAGCAAGACACTAATGCCAAGAAAAAGCGTCTTTGGGCAAATTTTTCGCAAATAGCTTAAAAGCACTGGCGTTGGAAGATTGTGAGTCGAGTAGATATAGTCTCTATCGTCACTTAGGTCGAAAAACTCTATCTTATCCTCATCAAAGCCGCTCATCGCATCGACTACTATCAAAATATCAGGCGCAAATTCTCTAATAGCTGAGAATTCATTCTCAGGCACATCTTGCCCAAAAAAGACCTTCCACTCTTTTAGCTCGGCCTCTACGATGCGGCCGACTTCGTTACCCACATCATCATCACCACGCATAGGATTACCGATGCAAAGAATGGCCTTTTTCATCAAAAGTCCTTCCTAAGCACGATATATCCCTCTTTTAAATTTGCCAAAATTTCTTTAAGCTTACACTCACAAAGCTGCGGCAAGAGTTTAGCGATATGCTCAGCAAAAATTTCAACTTCAAAATATTTGCTTAAATTTCCGATTTTAAATTTCACGTATTCGCCTGAGTTTTTGATCATCTCGTCAAATTCCTCATCGCTTAGCTCTAAAATTTTCTCGCTAAAATCAATCGTGCCAACGCCATGCCCCACACAAGTGGAGAAAATTTTTATCTCCTTTAGCTCGCGTGGAAGCTTGTCGTTGTCGTCCATATGCCTTTTTGTAAGCTTATAAACTTGTATCATCTCTTACTCCAAACCTCGCTATCAACATCTATCGCAAAGCTTTTATCAGCTTTTGCATATTTTAGATAGACATCATTATGCAAAAGCCCCATGCACTCAGCATATCTAGGATCTTCCTCTTTTTTGATAGCTGTAAGCACAGCCTCTCTTGAAATGCTTGGGTCATGGACATCTTTTGAACATTTGATAGCATTCATATATTTTTCAAAAAGGATTCTACCAAAGATATAGCTCATTAGCCTTCTACTTTCAGCTTGCAAGTCGCGCTCAAACAAGATATCGCCTATGACTGACTTCTCAACTGAAGGTGGCAATGTATTATCTTCCTCATAGCTTTTTTTATGAAGCTTTTGATCTATGATACCAAGAGCCATGCCAAGACCGTAAATAATGCTTGCTGGGTGTGGAGGACAGCCTGGGATATAAACATCGACTGGGATTATCTTATCGATGCCACCCCAAACGCTATAAGCGTCATGGAAAATTCCGCCACTGCTTCCGCACGCACCAAGAGCAACTACGATCTTAGGATCTGGGGTCGCCTCATAAGCACGAAGAAGCGGATAATACATCTGTCTTGTTACAGGACCGGTGCAGAGCAAAATATCAGCGTGTCTTGGGTTTGCAACAAGCTTGAAACCAAAACGCTCAGGATCCCACATCGGTGTAATAGCTGCAAAAATTTCTATCTCACAGCCGTTACAGCTTCCGCAGTCGATCCTATAAACGCTAAAGCTTCTTTTGATATTTTTTAGATGCTCTAACTTTGCAGTTAGATCATTTGCTGTTTTTATGTCCTCTGGGACTTGATATAGACTCATTTTATAGCCTCCTCAATGCCTTTTGTTAGCCTCTCAGCAGATTGATTTTTCTTGCACTCTGGGCAGATATAAAGGTAGTCTTTTGCCTCTTCAAGTCTGCCTGGGAGTAAATTTGCTGTTCCAAGCTTTTCAAGGGTGAAATTTATAAGCCTTTTTGGCGTAAATGGCTTGCCGCAGCATTTGCAAGTTTGCATCTCAAGCTCGCCCCTTTGTATAAGAGCGCTCTTGTCAAATTTAACTGCAAGCTCAAAGCTATCACTTAGGCGAACGGCTCCAGTTGGGCAAACCTCATCGCAGCGTCCGCAAAATATGCAGCGTCCGCAGTCAAATTCCCAAACAAGCTTTGTTTGTTCATCGTTCATCTTAAGCTCTATCGCGTTACTAGGACAAGCGATACCGCAAGCTGCACAACCTATGCAAAGATCGTATGTATAGTTTGGCTGACCACGGAAATTTTCAGGAACAATATATGGCTCAAATGGATAGGCGTATGTCGCCTTTCCATATTTTTCTGTGATGTCAAATAACTTCATCATCTTAAATCCTTCTTACTAACCCCGCCATCTTGACAGAATTTTTTAAGGTCTTTCTCTGTTAAAATTTTGCTCTTTTTAGTCCTTACATCGACTAATGTAACACGCTCTGTACATGAGTAGCAAGGGTCAAGTGAGCAAACGATAAGCGCAGCGTCACTTATGTTGTTTCCTCTAAATTGATACCTTAGGCTTGGCCAGTTGTTATATGTTGCAGCTCTGCATCTCCAGCGATATACTTTTTGAGCACTGCCTTGCATGATCCAGTGAACATTCTCGCCACGTGGTGCTTCATCATGACCAAGTGCAAAATTTTCAGGTTTGATCATAGTCACAGGATCGATCATGATCGGAGTTTGAGGCATTAGCTCAAAGCATTGGCGGATGATGTGGATAGAGCTTTTTAGCTCTTTATATCTAACCATCTCACGAGCAAAAACGTCGCAACCATGCTCAACTGCTACTTCAAATTCTATCTGTTTAAAAAAGTCGTATGGATGATCGTAGCGGTTATCACGTTTAAAGCCAGAGCCTCTCATATTTGGACCAACTGGGCTAAAGTCACGTGCTATTTGGCGATCTAGGATTCCTACACCTTTCCAGCGTCCGATTTGGCGTTTATCTTCCAAAACTGCATCCCAAATTTCTGAAATTTGAATATCAAGTTTATTTATGATCTCGATACCTTTTTTGATCTCGTGGCTTGTCATATCACGTCTTAAGCCGCCCATAACGACATTGCCGTATGTTTTACGTCCACCAGTTACAAGCTGAGCTAGCTCCATAGAGTACTCACGAACTCTAAAGATATGCATGAAAGCGTTGTAATTACCAGTGACCTCACAAGCTAGACCGATATTTAAAAGGTGGCTGTGAAGACGCTCGATCTCAAGACAAATGACGCGTATAGCCTGAGCTCTTAGTGGAATTTCAAGCTTGATAGCTTTTTCTGCAGCTTCGATACACGCAATAGCGTGAGCATAACCACAAATTCCACAAACACGCTCTGCAAGATAGCCCATTTGATCATAGTTCATTCTATTTTCAGCTAGCTTTTCCATACCGCGGTGTTGATAGAACAAGCGGTAGTCAGCGTCTATAATCTCGTCGCCATCGCAGAAAAGTCTAAAGTGACCAGGCTCATCTGAAGTAATATGTAGTGGTCCAAGTGGCACATCAACTACTGCATCACCTGTTGGGAACAAAAACTCAGAATCAGGCTCATCTCTGTGATCAACTGGATCAGGGCGGTAGCGATAATCCATCGCATCTTTTCTAAGTGGGTGAAGTCCGTCTGGCCAGTCATCACTTAAAACTAGACGCCTTTTATCAGGTAAACCTTCGGCCACAAGGCCAAACATATCATAAGTTTCTCTCTCATACCAAACACAAGCTGGCACTAGCGGAGTAACTGATGGAAATGTCGGATCGCTTCCTGGGATAAGAGTTTTAACAGTAATAAAGCACTTATCCTCAGGTGCAAAGTCGTCCGCTTCTGTCATCTTGCTACCTTCCATTGAGATAGCGTAGTAAAGCGCATAGCTGCCATTTATCTGACGCTCGTCGTTTGGTATCATTGTGCTTATAAAGCCGCCGATATCATAGTAAAGCGTCTTAACAGCTAGCGGGAGGTCATTTCTATCGACTAAAACAGTGATCTGATCGTCTGCTTGACGAGTTACCTCTAAAATTTTTACTTTAGTTTTTAGGATTTCTATAAATTTATCGCCTCTCATTTTAAAGCTCCCATCATTATATTAACACCGTTATCCACTAGCGTATAAAAGCTATCTACATGCCATACGCCAAAGATTATGATAAGGGCACAAAGTGCTATAAGAGGTAAATTCTCTAACAAACTCATCTCTTTGTTGTGAACGATCACACCTTTTGGCTCGCCAAAGCTTGCCATGTTAAAGTGTGCAAAGTCAGCTATAAAAATAACTGCAAGTGCAATAGCAAATAGTGCAACTGCGATGTATTGACCGCTTGTGATAGCTCCTACAAATACGTTATATTCACTAACAAATATAGCAAACGCTGGAACACCAACAAGTGAGCAAACAGCCGCGCCAAACATTATAGTGGTGATCGGTGCGATCTTAACCATGCCACCCATCTTACTCATATCTTTATGGCCGTAAATTCTTGCAATATTGCCTGTTGAGCAAAATGCCAAAGCTTTTGTGAAGCTGTGAGCCAAGCAGTGGAATATCGCTGCAAATAGACCAAATTTACCGCCAACACCAAGTGCAAATGCGATAACACCCATGTGAACGATTGAGTGATATGCAAACATTCTTTTTACGTTGTGTTGTCTGATTAGGAAAAATCCCGCTACAAAGAGTGTGATAGTTCCTGAAACGATCATTATGCCCTCAACAAAGCTAAATCCAACAGCTTGAGCTGTGATAGCGTAGTATCTTAAGAGCGCTAGCATCGCACATTTTAAAAGTACGCCTGAAAGCAAAGCTGAGATAGGTGCTGGACCTTCAGCGTGAACGTCTGGTAGCCAAGTGTGAGTTGGAGCAAGACCAGCTTTTGTACCAAAACCAATTAGAGCAAATACAAAGATAAGCTTTGCTGCATCTGGGTTTAAATTTTTAGCATTTGCCATTATGCTTGAAAATAGCATAGAAGCTTCGCCATCTCCTAGAGTGCTAAATGTGGCTGAATATAAAAGAACAGTCGCATAAAGTGCAAATGCTAGGCCGATTGAGCAAAGAACGATGTATTTATAGCCACTTTCTGTTGATTTTTGGTCTTTGTGGATAGCGACCAAAAATACTGAAGCAAGAGTTGTTGCCTCGATAGCTGCCCACATAAACGCAACGTTGTTGCAAATAACGCTTAAAGTCATTGTAAAGATAAATACATGGCTTAGTGCGTAGTATTTTTTAAGATCGTTTAAGTGAATGTGTCCGTCTTCAAGCTCCCATCTCATGTAGTGGATAGAGTAGAAATTTACTATAAATCCAGTTACTGCGATAAGCACCAAGAAAACACAGCCTAAGCTATCTAAAAACAAAAATTTATCAAAACTATAAAAAGTTCCGCTACTTAAGACTTTAAGAACATTGTTAAGTAAAGCCACCGATGTCGCAGCAGAAAACAAAACGTGAAGTCCGCTTAATACCGCATAATTTTTAGGACTCAAAAACAAGACCAAAGCACCAAGGAGCGGTAAGATAAGTATTAAAGCTAAACTATCCATCTCTAACCCCTTAAATTCGAAGCTTTAGAAGTATCTAAGCTATCATAAGCTTTATAAAATCTAATCGCTAAGACGCTCATGATGATAACGGCAAATATCGCATCTGTTAAAATTCCAAGCTCGACTAACTCATGTGAGTTATAAGCCATTAGAGCGAGGCTTAGGTGGATGCCGTTTTCAAACAAGCAGTAAGCTAGAATTTGTTTTATAAATGAGTTTCTTAGCATGAAGCCAAAAATTCCCATCATAAAGACGGTTCCAGCTGCGATAAGCATGATCTCTTCTTTGATAAGAGAGAATTTTAAAAATATAGGGTGGATACTCATTGAAAGAGCTAGAGAAAATCCCATAGCAATAACAGGACTTACAAAAAATCCACCAACTGGCTCATCTTCGCTAACTACGCCAAGTTTTTTGATAAGCCAGAATAAAATTCCTGGCACAAGCAAAACTTTGGTAAAAAAGGCAACTATCGCCCAAGTTTTGAGCTGTTCGGCGTTAAATTTCTCAGATAGCAAGAAAAATATGCTAACTAAAAGTAGTGTCTCAATCGCATAAGCGATGATTGAGAGTTTTAAGCTTCTAAGACCAAAAACCGCAAGCGAAGTTACGATCATGCAAATGGCTAAAATATCAAGTGTTTGCATCTCACACTCCTACTACATAAAGTGTTAGTGCAACAAACGAGATAGCAAGTGCACCAAGCGCATTTTTGCGTAAAGATGAAGTCATTTTAAAGCGTGGTCCAAAGTTGTCTATAAAGACAGCTGCTACATAAAATACTCCAGTTTTTATCACAAAAACGATAATAGCTAAGAAAGGATTGCTAAAATTCCATGGCTCAAATATAGTTAGGAAAAGTCCGATCATAGCAAACTGTTTTAATATAAGTGATGCTTGAACTAAACCAAGGTCGCTACCTGCATACTCGCCAAGCAAGCCTTCTTGAAGCTCTTGCTCAGCTTCAGCTACGTCAAATGGTTTTCTGCCAGTCTCAACGTACATGCACCATAAAAATGCGATAGAAGCTACGGCAAAACTTGGGATTTGATATCCGATAACACCAGTTTTTACCATCTCTTGGATCTCAATTAAATTTGATGTTTTAGCTGCAAGCATTACTACGATTAGGCACATGATCATAACTGGCTCGACATATACACCCAGCATTTGCTCTCTGCCGCCGCCTGTTGCTGCAAATGGGTTGCCGCTATCCATTGAAGCTGCACCAAATACAAATCTAAGCAATGCGCCAAGATAAAGGATCACAAATATATCTGAATATGCTCCAAAAACAGTGTCTTTGCTATATGTTATAGGTATAGCAGCTAGCACTGCAGCTGAAGTTGCAAAAAGGAAAAATGGAGCCCATCTAAATACCCAGTGAGAGCACTCAGGGACGGTTCTTCCTCTTCTAAAGAGTTTTATAATATCGCGATATGTTTGAAAGAAATCGCTACCTTGTTTTGATTGAAGTCTAGCTCTTAGTTTTCTTGCCATACCATCAAACAAAGGAGCTACCAAAACGATAACGACTACTTGAAATATCATTAAAAGTATAGTTTGCATTTTCGTCTCCTAAACTAAAAAGTAGCCCACAGCAAGTATGGCACATAAATAAACTAGAATATAAAGTGTATATATGTTTGTATATCCGCTTTGAACAATGCCTAGTTTATCGGCAAATTTCATACACCATTTAATGACTGGCTCATAAAACATTCCCCACCAGATATCTTTTGGATGGTTGTGATATTCAACCGCGTCAAAATAATTTCTAGTAACGATCTTTTTATCAGCTCTAAATAGCCATTGCATAATTTTTCTAAGGTCGCCAGTGAATGGGCCACCTGTCATTTGCATACGTGAGCTATATTTAAAGCCGCATGCCCAAGGATCAGTCTCGCGTGGTTTATCTCTATTTGCTTTCATAACAGCAAGGATGATAAATGGCAAAATCATAGTCGCACATAAAACTAAAGCGATAAGTGGAGTTGAGATCATACTGCCTATAGGTGAAGTTACATTTATAGCACCAAGGCTAGCTTTATAGTCGCTTATAGCGATAGAATTTACAGCTTGCATGATGTAATCAACTATGTAGTTTGCGCCAAGACCAAAGCCAACGCAGCCTATCATTAGGATGATCATACCAAGAACCATGCCTATTGGACTCTCTTTAGCATTTTCCCAAATTTTTTGATCTCTTGGAGTACCTGCAAATATAACAGCGTAAAGTTTAAGGTGCATACCAACCAAAACGCCTGTTAGCGCAAGAGCTACGACGCCAAGTGTAAATGCATATCTAACTAATGTTCCTTCTCCCATCGCACCTTGAAGCATACCTTGATATGTAAACCACTCTGAAACAAAGCCATTTACTGGAGGTAAAGCTGCGATACCCATGATACCTATAAACATACCAAGGCTTGTCCATGGCATCTTTTTAGCAAGACCACCAAGGATGTCCATATTTTGTGTATGAGTAGCGTGGATAACTGAACCAGCGCAAAGGAAAAGCAGACCTTTAAATATAGCGTGGTTAACTACGTGGTAGCAACCTGCTAGAAAACCTACTGCTGCAAGTGTTAAATTTCCGGCTGCAACGCCGTAAATTCCTGTACCAAGACCTAGCAAGATGATACCTATATTCTCAACTGAGTGATAAGCAAGCAAAGCCTTAAAGTCGTGTTGGCAAAGAGCGTATAAAACACCAAATAGTGAGCTAGCTGCACCAAGAGCGAGTATAGTAAGTCCAAAATATGTGCTAAGTGGCAAGTAAAGTGTAAATTTAACTAATGTAAATAGAGCAACTTTAATCATAACGCCTGACATAAGGGCTGAAACGTTTGATGGGGCTGCTGGGTGAGCTTGTGGAAGCCAAACGTGAAATGGCCACATACCAGCTTTACTACCAAAGCCGACCAAAAATAGCGCAAATACAGCAACAGAAGCGCCAAATGGCATCTTAACGCCCATAAATGCGCTAAACTCAAAGCTTCCTGCGTAGTATGCAGTGATAAGCAAGCCACAGGTGATACAAAATGCACCGATTTGTGCGATGCCAAGATATACCATAACTGCTTTAAGTGTATTTTTACCATCATTGACGATGATAAGAAATGATGAAATAAGAGTCATAAGCTCCCATAAAACAACAAAGCAAAATACATTATCAGCGCTAATTACTAGAAGCATTGAAAGAATGAATGTATTAAACAAACATGCAAATACGCCAACGTTTGCTTTTTTGATGTACTCATCTGCATAGCTCATACCATAAACGCTACTTGCAAATCCGATGAAAACAACTACAAAGCTAAAGAAATTTCCAAGTGGATTTAGCGCAAATTTTGGCGAATACAAAAAGCCATCCATAAGAGCAAAGCTATCGCTTACTCCCATATTTGCAACAAAGTGGCACATCGCGTAAAAACAGCTTAAAGCGCTTAGTCCAAAACCAACCTTTACAGCGGCCTTTGGAGCACAATAAAGCAAGATGCTAACGACGGCACTTACAAGAAATAGCATATAAACCGTAGTCATCTTATGCTCCTTGTCCGTTTAAAATTTTAGTAGCAAATTTATTCGCTGCTTCATAATCTATCCTCTTGCCAAGTTTATGTTTACCCTCTTCTGGATCAATCATAACAAGAGCACTCGTTGGACAGACATCAACACAAGCTGGTCCGTTCTCACGACCAAAGCACATATCGCATTTAACAGCGATATTTTTTGCACCTGATTGTGACTCTATCTCAAGGTTGTACTTTGGCTCGACAGCGTAATTTACTGAAGGCATAAGCTCTGCACTTGAGCTTATCGCACCGTAAGGACAAGCGATCGTGCACATCTTACAGCCTATACAAATTTCCTCGTGAAGCTCGATGCAATTATCATTAAATCGCAACGCTCCAGTTGGACACACATTCGCACAAGGACCATCGTCGCATTGTCTGCACTGAGTTGGCATAACGCCAGTAGCTTCTCTTAGCACACTTAGCCTTGCACGTGACAGCTTGCCGCGTTCATAAGCGCTCTTAAAACATGCAGCCATGCAGGTTGCACATCCTATACAGCGTTTATAATCGGCAATCACAAATTTATGTTTTTTCATAAATTCCTCCCATTAAACAAGGCTAAACTGCCCTGCTCACTTTTAAAGTGATGGTTAGTCACCAAAATAGAGATAGTTAAATTTTTATTTAACATCTCAAACGCTCCTTCCTAATTTTTGTAATAATTCTATAACTTACAATGAATAAATTCCGTCATCTATCTGACAAATTTTGTATTTTTAGAATTAAATTTTTATTTTATATATTTTTAAGATTATCTACTTAATATCGATTTTTAGGTATATTTGTTTGCTAAAGGATAATATTTATTAATAAAATTTTCCTATAAAGAGTAAAAATATCTTAATTAAGTTTAAATTTACAAGTTAATTATTTAAGCTCGGGTTAATTAAATAAAACTGAAATTTAAAAATCTAAAATATAATCCGACCTTTAAATTTAAAAGGCTTTTTATGGGAATTTTTATAGTTATACTTTTGCTTATTGTTGCAGTTTTTGTATTTATGAGATTTGCCCCAGTTTTTGGTGGCGTGCCAGATATTAAAAGCCAAAAGCTGATAAAGGCTTCGCCAAATTTTAACGGCAAAGTTTTTATAAATTTAGAGCCAACGATTGATATGGTAAAAAATAATCCGCAAGCATCTATGCTAAATTTCGTCCGCCAAACACTTTTTCCACCAAAAGGTAAGCTACCAACTAAGCCTTTGCCAAATTTAAAATTTGATGCAAATGCCCTCAAAAATGGTGAGTTTATCTGGCTAGGGCACGTTAGCCTCATATGCAAGCTTGATGACAAAACCATCATCACGGACCCTGTTTTGTACCGAGCATTTCCACTGCCAATTGGCGGTAAGCCCTTTGCCTACGAGCATGCTATCACCACTAGTGACTACCCAGATGCGATCGATATCGCCCTCATCTCGCACGATCACTACGATCATCTTGATCATAAAACGATACTTGAGCTAAAAGATAGAATTTGCAAATTTCTAGTGCCGCTTGGCGTAAAAGCTCACCTTGTAAAATGGGGCGTTGATGAATCTAAAATTTATGAGTTTGACTGGTTTGGTGAGCAAAAAATAGGAAATTTAAACTTCACGTTTTGCCCTTCAAGGCACTTTAGCGGGCGCACATTTAAAAGAAACACGACACTTTGGGGTGGCTGGGCGGTTGAAGAGGCTGGCTTTAGCTTTTATTTTAGCGGAGATGGCGGATACGGCAAACATTTTAAGATGATAAATGAGAAATTTGGCTCATTTGATCTAGTTTTTATAGAAAATGGTGCTTACGGCGATGGCTGGCCTTACGTGCATATGAGGCCAGAGGAGTCGGCGCAAGCGCTAAAAGATCTTGGTGCAAAGCTTGGTGTACCGGTGCACTGGGGTAAATTTGATCTATCTTATCACGCTTGGGATGAGCCGATCAAGCGTTTTGAAAAGGCAGCGACAAAACTTGAGCTAAACTACGCAATGCCGATGATCGGGGAAGTTTTCACCGCACAAAATCCGCCTAGAAAAAAATGGTGGGAGGAAATTTAGGAATAAATTTTGCTCTAAATTTTAAAATCCAAAAGGAAATGCTGATGAAAATTTCTGAAAATTTAGCAAATCTAAAAAATGCCATCGATAAAGCTGCAAAAAACGACCTTGATATGAGCGCGACTGGAAGCTTTTTACAAAATTTAGAAAAAGCAAATAAAGAGACTGAAAAAATTTATAAACAGCTAGAAAAAGAGCTAAAAAGCGATGCACAAATGTTTAAACAATTTGACTTCATGCAGATGATAACAAAGCTTCAATACGGCAACCTAAAGCCAAATGAACGTGAAAAACTGCTCAATAAAATGAGCAAGATCGCCAAGGAAATTTAGCCGTTTAGTGTGATTTTACGCTAGCTAAATTTGGCTGTTTTGCGTAAATTTATGTGGTTTTTTGCTGAGTAAATTTGCTTAAAAAATCAAATTTACTCGTTTAGAGGCTGTTTTCATCCTCACATTTGCCGTCTTTTCTTTTCTTGCACACTAAGCGCGTATGACACTATCAATACACAAAATTCCAGCAATTTTTAGAATTTCATGAACGAGTAATTTCGGCTCTGATTTTAGTGTCAAGCTTTTTGAGACCTAGAATTTATGGCTAAAAATTTTGTAGATAGTGTCTTAAGTGATCATAGTTCTATAAATTATAGAAATTATCACGCACTAGGCGAAAATATAGGTTCTCTTGGAGCTGTTGGTAAAGTAGGACAAATAGCAAAAAATAGTAGCAAACTAGCAAATATCGGTAAAAATGGCGACAATATAGTTAAAAACAATAAACCAAGCGATACTAAATCGGCTACTACAAATTCAAATAACAATGGGAACAATTGGAATAATAATGGCAATGATGGTATGATTGTTGCCGAGGGAAGTGAGGTTGTAAATAAGAATATTGATATAGTTTTTAAAGACAGCCAACTGCAAAAGAAATTAAAACACGCAGGAGATTTTGATTTGCCTACAAAATATACCAAAGAAAATTTACTAAATTTCAAAGAAGCAATTAAAGAGCATATGAATGCTACAACTACAACAAAAATCCATGGAACATACAGGGGGCAACAAGTAACTCATTATTTAGATAAAAAAACTGGTTTGAATGTAATAATAGATAACAAAGGCGAGTTTTTAAGCACTTGGAAACTAAATAATAGTCAGTTAAATAACCTAATAAATAGGGGAAGCCTATGAGTTACAATAATTTTTTAGAATTGATGAACGATTTTGTTAATAATAAAATAAGTGCCGATATATATCAAACTTATTTTTTTAAATTATTGCATGATGATAATGAATTTTTTGATAAGTACTATGATATTATGCAGGATTTGTTTTATGATGTGGAAGAATATTGCTCCAATAAACAATTAAGAAACGATGGAGAAATTGATGAATACGAATTAAAAAATAGCACAATAAACACATTAAAATTAATTAGGATACAAGAATGAATTTTATAAAAAAAACAGGTGTATCGTCTTCAACACGACCCAAATGGAAATAAAGTATGAAAAGATATTTGACTATAAATGAAGCATATATTTACGCATATAAATTTATATTTTCAAAATTTAGACGATGATTTGGGTGGTTTTTGGGTAGTATGCCGCTAGAAATTTGGATAGGAGAAAATTCGGCAGTATTTATATCATCTATGGGCTAAAAATTAGCAAATAAAATTTTATTTAAAAATATTTTAGGCAATGGGTGGCGGAATATAATGAGTAAATTAATAAGTTTAATTTTTGCATTTACTGCTTTTATTGTAACTGGTGTTTCTTTCAATTTAAATAACACAAACGGCGATAAAGGAGCAAACGCAGGATATAAAATAATCACAAGCGCAGATACTTATAATAGGCAGCTTCATCAAAGAGAGATAGACTTTATAAACAATAAAAACAATATAGCAAGCTTTAAATCAAAGCTTCAAACTACAACAAATAAAATTTATAGCGACGATGAAGCAAAATCTATCCTAGCAAAAGCAGCGGTATCTTTAACGGATAAATCATTTAATGAAACATATAGACAAAGCCTAAGCTCAAATAATCTTTACAATATAGAACTAGCAACGAATTTCATAAAACAAAGTAGCTTTTATAATACGAGCCTAGACAATACAAATGCCTTTAATCCGGATAAGAAGCAATACGAGGATAGGTATATGTATGCTTCAAAGGCATATGAAAATTCAGATTTTTACAAAGATAATTTGTATATTAAAACAAACCCCGGCATATTAGATTATACAAAATCAACCGTGTATGGTAGGTGGATTTGTAGTAGGCGGACTTGAAGGACTTGCTGATTTAGGAAATATTATCTTACATCCAGTAGATGCTATAAACGGTTTAAATAATGCCTTTTATCATCCTATCCTAACAGCCAAAAATGTAAATGCAAACATACAAAAATCAGTAGTCAATTCTTGCGAGCGAATGGAATTTTAAAATTTGTAAAAAAGAATAAATTTAAAAAAGAATTCACATACCTAATTTATATATGTAAATTTACCAGAGAGGATTTAAGAGCCAAAGAGGCTCTTAAATTTTAGTGGAGTTCGCTCCAAACTTTGCGTTTCCAAAGCCAAGCAAAAATTCCTAATATAAAGAAGTAGATCATGACATAAAGCCCTGTGCTCTCGCGCTCAACCTTCTTCTTGTCACCTACTTTTTGGATATAAGATACCACGTCGTCTTCAGCAGCTTTATTTAAGCCAACTCTTGGCATTGCGGTACCTGGTAGCATCTTTTGAGTATCGTTTATAAATTTATGTAAATACTCATCACCTTTTGAACGAATCATCATCGATAGATCAGGTGGATTTGAGCCCATATAAGCAGCAAGGCTTACTTTGTTGCTAAATGCATATTTTTTGTCATATTTTATATCATGACATCTTTGACATGCATCAGCGAAAACCTTTTCTTCAGTGATCTTATTATTTGCCTTTTCATAATCAGCAGATACCTTTTTCAAATAAGCTACTATATCAGCAGTCTCAGCATTTATATCACCACCAGCGCCCATAAATGCGGTCATCGGAAATGGATGCTCGTCGTTAAATTTATGAGTTAGCTTTAAAGCCATAGTTGGATTTTTAATGAGTGCGGCTAAGAATTTATCGTCATAAATTTTACCAGCGGTACTAAGATCTGGTGGCACTACACCAAAGCTTTGACTAGCTGTCTCAGCATCCATACCAGCTGGCATACCTGCTGCCTCTATACCGTGGCATCCTGTACATCCAGCTGCTACAAAAGTATCAGCACCCTTTGTAGCGTCACCTTTTGTAAGATCAATAGAGTTAATGTCATTCCAAAATGCTGTATAGTCATCAAGAATTTTTTGTGCTACTTCTACATCTTTTGTAGCCGCATCTATACTTGCCTTATTTCCGCTAGCCTTAGCAGTCTCAAGTGCTGCCTTTTTTTGCTCTAAAAAGTGCTTTGCATAGTTAGTATCTTCTTTTGAGAAGTTATACTCAGCATTTGCAGTATGAGGGTGAAGCTTTGTGTGAGCATAAGGCTCGATACCCCAATATAAAACACCTGAAAGAATAACAACAATGGCAAAAATTTTAAGCTCTTTCATAATTAGCCCCTCTTTCTTTCAAGTATTGTTATAACTGGCAACGCAATTATAAATAAGAACAAGAATAGCAATGATGAATAAAATCCTATCCAGTCATTATAACCACCTGTTGGGAGCTTGCCATATATAGATAAAACGATAAGATCGACAACTAAGACCCAGAACCATATAAAAAATAGTGGTCTTTTGTGAGCTGGAGCTACAAGGTCGCTTCTATCAAGAAGAGGTATAAGCATAAATGCAACACCTGCAAACGCAAACGCGATAAGACCGATGTTATAAGCAGAAATTCCAGCTATATCAAAGAAGAAGCCACGTAAAATTTCATATTGCCACAAGAAATACCACTCTGGATAGATATGTGGTGGGGTTTTTAGTGGATTTGCTGGCTCAAAGTTGATAGGATCCATTGCAAAATTGAAGTGATAGCAAACAAGATAGATGACAAATATCATAAAGAATGATACATACATAAAGTCTTTTGCCAAAAATCCTGGCCAAAATGGTATAACTTTAGATTTCGCTCTATCGCCGTGTAGATACTCTTGTGCCTCTACTTCAAAGTCTATATCTTCGCTTGTTAGGTTGTTAACGTGCGGAACTCTTAAAGAGTAGAAGTGAATAACCAAAACAGCTATCGTTACAAGTGGCAATAAACAAACATGAAGCATAAAAAATCTAGTAAGTGTTGAGTCACCAACTGCGTAATCGCCTCTAATCCACTCAACTAAAGCATCGCCAATAACTGGCACACCGCCAAAAAGCTGAGTGATAACAGTTGCCGCCCAGTAGCTCATCTGTCCCCATGGGAGCATATAGCCACTAAATGCCTCTGCTGAAAAGCAGATAAATAGCACCATGCCACTTATCCAAATGACTTCTCTGCCTCTTTTGTATGAACCATAGTAAAGTCCAGTAAGCAAGTGAATATACATAATAAGAAATATCGTAGAAGCTGAAACTGCGTGAATGTGACGCCAAAGCCAGCCATACTCGACCTCTTGCATGATAGTATAATTTACACTATCAAATGCCAAATTTACATCTGGTTTGTAATACATTAAAAGTAAAAAACCAGTAACAATTAAGAGCATAAAAAGCGTTGTTAAAATAACGCCCATTGCCCAAAGGAAATTTATATTTTTTGGAATCCAGTATTCGCTAACTAGAACCTTTATAAGTTTTGTAAAAGCTAGGCGTTGATCAAGCCAGTCAATAACGCCAGTTGATTTATGAGCTAAAGACATTGCTATCCTCCTAAGCTTTTGCTACTAATTTTTCGTATTCTGGGCTTGTTTCGCCTAGAACTAGCTTGGTTCCATCGATCTTAAATGGTGGTATATCAAGTGGTCTTGGAGGAGGTCCGTATGTCTGCATTCCGTCGGCATTAAATTCGCCGCCATGACAGGCACATACAAACATTTGTTTACTTGCTTTATACTCAGGTATACAACCAAGATGCGTGCAAAGTCCGATAAGAACTACGTATCTAGCATCCCCTACGACAACATCTCTTTTGTCATTTTTAGCCATATCAGGACTTTTTTTAAGGATGAAAATAGGCTTTTTACGCCATTCAACCTGCCTCATTTCTCCATCTTTGATCGGACTTAGATCAACTGTTGTGAAACCAGCAGCTTTTACGCTTGGAAGCGGATCCCAAGTCTTTTTAACAGCCACTAGTGACATAGCGCCGCCGACAGCTGCCACAGCACCAAATGCAAGGCCGATAAAGCTACGTCTTTCTTGCTTTACTGACATTAAATTCCTTTCTATAAATAAATTCTTAACGATTATACTCTCAAAAAATTAAAAAAGTATAATTTCTAAATATAATCTGCAAAAATAATGTTAATTTTAACTTAAACGTAAATCTTGATTTTAAGATAAAAATTTTAAGTTTTATGGCTTTTTGAACTAAACCAAAAATCAAAATCAGCCAAGCCTTTTCTCATTCATCTTTATATAAATATGTAAGATATCAATCGCAGCTGGTGTGATACCTGAGATTTCACTCGCAGCAAAGAGCGTAGGCGGTGCAAATTTCTCAAGCTTTTCGACCACTTCATTACTAAGACCACTCACACCTCTAAAGTCAAAATTTTCAGGAATTTTCACATCCATCATATCTTTCATTTTTTCTATCTGATTTTTTTGCTCATTTATGTAGTGCTGATATTTACACTCGGTTAAAATTTGATCCACACTCGCATCATCTAAATTTGCAAATTTCTGATCAAGCTTTCTTAGTTTCTCAGCTGTAAAGCTCTTGCGTGCGACAATCTTTTGAAGGCTCACATTTTGGCTTATTGGCTCTTCATCAAGGCTGGCTAAAAGCTCTAAATTTTGCTTACTTGGCGTAATTTGCGTATTGTTAAGGTAAGCAAGCCCATCTTTTAAATTTTGCCTGATAGCTTCAATTTCATTAAAAGTCTCATCATCAAGAAGCCCAAGCTCATGGCCATATCCACCAAGCCTTAAAATGGCATTTTCCTCACGCAAAAGCAAGCGATACTCCGCCCTACTCGTAAACATCCTATATGGCTCTTTTGTCCCTTTTGTCACAAGGTCGTCGATCAAAACGCCGATATACGCCTCGTCGCGGCGCAAGACAAGTGGCTCTTTATTATCAAGCGAAAGCGCTGCATTTATGCCAGCCATTAGCCCCTGAGCGCCAGCTTCCTCGTATCCAGTCGTTCCATTTATCTGTCCAGCTAGATAAAGACCTTTGACTTTTTTAGTCTCCAAACTATGTTTTAGCTGTGTTGGCTCGACGTAGTCATATTCGATAGCGTATCCATGCCTTACGATTTTGGCGTTTTCAAAACCCTTTACGGAGCGTAGCATCTGCACTTGCACCTCATAAGGCAGGCTCGTTGAAAAGCCGTTTATGTAGTACTCTGTAGCTTCAAGTGTTTGAGGCTCGATGAAAAGATGGTGTCTGTCGCGGTCGCCAAAGCGGTTTATCTTATCCTCGATACTTGGGCAATATCTTGGCCCAATGCCCTCAATCTGTCCTGTAAAAAGTGGCGCTTTGTCGAAATTTGAGCGGATTATCTCATGCGTGGTTTCGTTTGTATAGGCGATGTAGCATGGCAGCTGCGTTGGGGAAAAATTTTTAGTTCTAAAGCTAAACGCAACTGGTTTTGCGTCACCATCTTGCTTTTCTAAAATTTCAAAATTTATAGTTTTTGCATCGATCCTTGGGCATGTTCCAGTCTTTAGCCTGCCTAAATTTAGCCCAAGCTCTCTTAGACTGCCACTTAGATCCTTTGCACTTAGCTCGCCCACACGGCCAGCTTCTAGCTTGTTAAATCCAACGTGAATTAGCCCGTTTAAAAATGTACCAGTTGTGATTATCACTTTTTTTGCACTATAGATATTATTTAGGTGGGTTTTAACGCCAGTTACTTCGCCATTTTCGCTTAAAATTTCAGTAGCGATCTCTTGAGAAATTTCTAAATTTGGAGTGTTTAAAAGTAAATTTCTCATATAAACTCTATATCTATCCATATCTATCTGAGCGCGGCTACCACGTACTGCTGGACCTTTGCTCTCATTTAGCACGCGAAACTGGATGCCAACAGCGTCAGTTGTAAGCCCCATTTGACCACCAAGCGCATCAATCTCTTTTACAAGATGCCCCTTCGCAAGGCCGCCGATAGCTGGATTACAGCTTGCAGCGCCTATTTGCTCGGCTAAGATCGTGATTAGTAAAGTTTGCTTGCCCATTCTAGCAGCCGCAAGACTTGCCTCAATGCCTGCATGTCCGCCGCCAACGACGATTATTTCATAGTTCATGATAAATTTTTCCTTATTTTTGATGGGCTGATTTTATCCAAAAGCATATAAAATTTAAATTTTTTAAAAATTTTTATTGCCAAATTTAATGTAGAGTTTTTTATTAATAATATTTTAAATATTTTGCTGTTAGATTTACAAAATTTTTAAAATCACAAAGGTATTTCTATGATGAGTTTATTAAAAGTTGCTGGCTTTTTGCCCTACCTTGCGATCGCATTTTTAAATGCAAGTGTCGATCTAGCACACAAAATCACCATACAAAATGTTCTTTTAAAAACATACGATGGCGATATACTTTTTATCCTAACAGCCGTCATAAACGCAATGATCTTGCTACCATTTATCTTTTTATTTTCGCCCTCGAGCTTTATAAACGACAAATTCGCAAAAATAAAGGTCATAAGAATTTGTGCCATTTTTGGCGTTATTATCAGCGTCGCGGTGCTTTTTAGCTATCTTGCGGGCGCTTTTGGCGTAGCCTTTGCTTTAACGCTCATACTAGCCGCTCAAAGTGCGATCTACTCACCAGCAAAATATGGCATCATCAAAGCCCTAGTCGGCCCTGAGCGCCTTGGCACAGCAAATGGCATTATTCAAGCGCTCACCATCGTAGCGATACTTGTTAGCTCATTTTTGTTTTCATTTATATTTGAAAATTTATACATCCAAGGCGAAAACTCAGAAGAGATCTTAAAAAGCGTCTATCCTATTGGCATCTTTTTAGTGATCTTTAGCTCGCTTGAAGCGTATTTTGCTTATAAGTTACCTTGCATCGATGAAAAAGACGAAACAAACGAAAATTTTGATATTAAAAAATATATTCGCCTTAGCTATTTAAGAGAAAATTTAAAAGAAGTAAGGTCAGATAAAAATATCTGGCTAAGCATCGCTGGACTTAGTATATTTTGGGGAATTTCTCAGATCATCATCGCAGCTTTCCCAGCTCATTATAAGGCCGTTTTTAACGACGACAGCTCGCTAGCGGTACAAGCAATCCTTGCAGCAAGCGCCATAGGCATCGCATTTGGCTCATACGTGGCTGGCTCTATGTCAAAGCTTCACATCGAGCTTGGTATCGTGCCGATGGGCGCTATGGGCATATTTTTCTCACTTTTATTTTTCGCATTTGGTTCAAGCATCGGTGTAGTAGGCCTTAGTTCATTTGCATTTGGCTTTTTTGGAGGCATATTTATAGTGCCGCTAAATGCGATGATCCAGTACTTTGCCCCGCAAAAGACCACCGGCAAGATAATGGCGGCAAACAACTTCTTACAAAACGTCTCAATGCTGCTATTTCTAGCTATTGGCATAGGCTTAGTATATTTTGAAATTTCAACCACTGGGCTCTTTGTCTTTACAGCCCTTGTTTGCTTGATAGGCAGTTTTTACGCTATTTTGCAGCTTCCGCACCTTTTTACAAGACTACTTTTGTTGCCATTTTTAAAGACAAAGTACCGCTTTTTTGTAGAAGGCCTTCAAAATTTACCACAAAGTGGTGGCGCTCTACTTCTTGGCAATCACATCAGCTGGATCGACTGGCTCGTGCTTCAAGCTGCAAGCCCAAGGGGCATAAGATTTGTCATGTATAGAACGATCTATAACAAATGGTATCTAAAGCAAATTTTTAAATTTTTTAAAGTAATCCCAATAGGCGCAGGGGCTAGCAAAGAGTCGATCGAGTTAGTTAGAGAGTGTCTAAAAAATGGCGAAGTAGTCGCACTTTTCCCAGAGGGCCACATCAGCTATAACGGCCAGATAAATGAATTTCAAAAGGGTTTTGAGCTTATCATCAGAGATCTAGAAGAAATTTGCATCGTGCCATTTTATCTTCGTGGCCTTTGGGGCTCAAGCTTTTCAAGAGCTAGTAAATTTTACAAGGACCTCACTTCTAAAAACGGCAGACGCGACATCATCGTTGCCTTTGGCAAGCCGATAACCACATTTATAAACGCTGCAAAGATGAAGCAAAAGGTGCTTGAGCTTAGCTTTTTATCGTGGGAGAGCTTTATCTCAAGGCAAAAACCGCTAACCGAGGAGTGGCTAAACAACGCAAAAGAAGAGAAATTTAAAGAGTGCGTAAGCGATAGCACTGGGCTAAATTTAAGTAACTTGAAATTTATAACAGCCGTTTTAGTATTTATCAAAATTTTCAAACGCGAGCTAAAAGATGAGAAAAATATAGGCATCCTGCTACCTAGCTCAAGCATCGCAGCTATCGTAAATATGGCGCTTCTTGCCATGGGCAAAGTGAGCGTAAATTTAAACTACACGCTTAATGTTACCTCGCTGAATCACGCTCTAAGAAAGGCAGATATAAACACAGTCATCACCTCTAGCAAATTTCTTGAAAAACTAGCGCTTAAAGGCTTTGATCTAAAAGATGCGATGAGTGGCAAGGCTAAATTTGCAGAAGATCTCTCAGCTAGCGTCTCAAAAAAAGAGAAATTTTTAGCGCTTTTAACGGCATTTTTTGCCCCAACTTGGCTTATTAAGCTTTGCTATTTTAGGCCAGTGAGCTTAGAAGATACAGCTACCATTTTATTTAGTAGTGGCAGCGAGGGCGAGCCAAAAGGCATCGAGCTAAGCCACAAAAATTTACTTGCAAATATTAAGCAAATAAGCGAACTTCTAAATTTCAAAAAAGATGACGTGATCTTAAACTCACTCCCAGTATTTCACTCATTTGGCCTAACGGTCACCACGCTCATGCCACTTTGTGAGGGCATAAAAATGGTAAGCGTACCTGACCCAACAGATGGAGCAACTATCGGCAAAATGGCTGCAAGACACAGCGCTAGCATCATCTTTGGCACCTCAACGTTCTTTAGGCTCTACACAAGAAATAAAAAGCTTCATCCGCTAATGTTTCAAAGTGCCAGAATGGTCGTAGCTGGGGCGGAGAAGCTAAAACCTGAGATAAAAGATGAGTTTAGGCTCAAATTTGGCATAGAAATTTATGAAGGATACGGCGCGACCGAAACGGCGCCAGTAGCTGCTGTAAATATGCCAAATATCCTAGAAAAAGAGAGCCTAAAAGAGCTTACATTTAATAGACCTGGCAGCGTTGGCATGCCTCTGCCTGGCACTATCATCAAGATAATCGACCCAGAGACGCTTGAAGAGCTAGAAACTGGCACAGACGGACTCATAGTGATCGGCGGCTCGCAGGTGATGAAGTGCTATCTAAACGACGAAGCCAAAACAAGCGAGGTCATCACGCATATAGACGGCGTAAGATACTATAAAACTGGCGATAAAGGCCACATCGATGAAAACGGCTTTGTGTTTATCGTCGATAGATACTCAAGATTTGCCAAGATCGGTGGCGAGATGATAAGCCTTGGAAGCGTCGAAGAAGAGCTTGCAAAGGTGCTTGGAAGCGACGTTGTCTTTAGCAGTGCAAACGTGCCAGATAGCAAAAAGGGCGAAGCGATCGCGCTTTTAGTAAAAAGTGGCACAGAGCCTGAAAATTTAGAGCAAATTTTAAAAGAGAGCAACTTAGCTCCGATAATGATGCCAAGCTATATCTTCATCGTTGATGATATCCCAACACTTGCAAGTGGCAAGGTTGATTTTAAGGGCGTAAAAGCTCTAGCGGTCTCACTTTTAGCGGAGTGAGGCACCGCCCTCTTTTTTCGTGATAAAATGCGCCAAAATACTACCCAGATTGCAGTTGCGACTGACATTTGCATAAATCTTGAAATTTTTTGCAAAGAGTTTTGTATAAAAATTTCTATTGCTTTTTAAATTTGGTGCAATTCGTGCGATTGTTTGCTAAATTCTGCCTTTACAAAATTTTACTAGCAATCATAAAAGATGATGCCATATAAATAGCGAATAAATAGGCTATAAGGTAGAAAAATGTAACAAAGAGCTGCTAATTAAGATAAATTTTGCCCTAAATGAGCTTAGCAAAGAAGGAGCTTTAAGCGAAATTTCGCTTAAATACTTCGGCAAAGATATTTTTAAATAAGGAGAATCAATGAATTTTAAGCCCATTTTTGGCTTGATCGCAGGTGCTTTTTTTAGCTTTAAATTTAAATGCTTCAACTATCAAAAAAGGCGAACTTATCGTCGCAACTGAAGGTACTTACTCACCTTACTCATTTTACGATGAAAAGGGCGAGCTAGTAGGATATGACGTAGATATTGCAAGAGCAGTAGCGCAAAAGCTAAATTTAAAAGTCGAGTTTCTAACAGCTCCTTGGGATGCGATGCTCGCGGCTTTTGATGCTGGCAAAGCAGATGTTGTGTTTAATCAAGTAAGTATAAATGAGGATAGAAAGAAAAAGTATGGTATGAGCGTGCCTTACACTATGCCATATCCGGTAATTGTCGTGCATAAAGACAATAACGACATCAAAAGTTTTGCTGATCTAAAAGGCAAAAAGAGTGTACACTCTGCGACTAGCAACTGGGCAGCGATAGCCGAGAAAAACGGCGCAACAGTGGTTGTGGCTGATGGCTTTAGCAAAGGCGTGGAGCTTATCATCTCAAAAAGAGCTGATGATACGATAAACGATAACGTTACATTTTTTGACTACATCAAACAACGCCCAAATGCGCCACTAAAAATCGCATACACAAGCAACGAGCCGATGCCAACAGCTGCAATCGTTAAAAAAGGCAACACTGAGCTACTAGAAGCGATAAACAAAGCGCTTGACGAGCTAAAAGCCGAGGGCAAGATAAGTGAAATTTCGATGAAATATTTTGGAAAAGATATTTCAAAATAAAGGATTAAAATGAAATTTACAAATTTATTAAAAGTAGTAGCTGTGCTTGCAATGGCTCTAAATTTACAAGCAAAAACTATAAAAGACGGCGTGCTAACAGTAGCAACTGAAGGTACTTACGCTCCTTTTACATTTTATAATGATAAAAATGAGCTAGTAGGATACGATGTAGATATCGCAAGAGCGGTAGCGCAAAAACTAAATTTAAAAGTTGAGTTTCTAACAGCTCCTTGGGATGCGATGCTAGCTGCATTTGACGCTGGTAAGGCCGATGTTGTATTTAATCAAGTAAGCATAACTGATGAGAGAAAGAAAAAATATGCTTTTTCAGTGCCTTATACTGTAACATTTGGTGCCATCATCACTAGAAAAGATAATAACGACATAAAAAGCTTTGCCGACCTAAAAGGCAAAAAAAATGCCGACTCAGCGACTAGCAACTGGGCAAAAGTCGCCGTAAAATACGGCGCTGAACACGTCGTAACAGATAGTTTTGCTAAAAGTATGGAGCTTCTTATATCAAGACGCGTAGATGCTGTCGTAAGAGACAACATCGTATTTTACGACTTCATAAAAGAGCGTCCAAACGCGCCTGTAAAAATAGCTGCCTCACTTGATGAGAAAGACTACACAGCAGCAGCTGTTAAAAAAGACAACGCCGAACTTGCAGAGCAAATTTCAAATGCTTTAACTGAGCTTTCAAAAGAAGGCAAACTAGAAGCTATCTCAAAAAGCTACTTTGGCAAAGACGTCTCAAAATAAATTTATAAACCAACAAGGCAAAAATGGAAAATTTAGATAGAGTGATCGAGCTTGTTTCAAGCTCGACGCTACCGATGATCATTGCACTTTTAAAGGTGACGATCCCGCTTACATTGCTCTCGTTTTCGCTAGGGCTTGTCATCGCCATTATCACAGCAGTAGTGAGGCTTTCAAATATAAAAATTTTAAAATTTATATTTGCCACCTATGTTTGGATATTTCGCGGCACGCCACTTCTCGTGCAGCTTTTTATAGTATTTTATGGGCTTCCTAGCATCGGTGTCACGCTTGATACTTGGAGTGCGGCGACTATCGCATTTAGCCTAAACGTGGGTGCTTATGCCTCTGAGTCTGTAAGAGCAGCCATACTTTCTGTGCCAAAAGGTCAGTGGGAGGCTGCCACATCGCTTGGCATGACACACTATCAAATTTTAAAGCGCATCATCGCACCTCAAGCAGTGAGGATCTCGCTACCACCGCTTTCGAACACATTTATAGGCCTTGTTAAAGACACTTCACTAGCAGCTTCTATAACGATGGTAGATATGTTTATGGTCGCTCAAAGGATCGCAGCAAGAACCTTTGAGCCACTCATCCTCTACATCCTAGCAGCACTTATCTACCTGGTGGTTTGCACACTTTTAACTTATCTTCAATCAAGGCTTGAAAAAGCTGTCTCAAGGTATGTCTAATGGCTATAAATTTTAAAAATATAAGCAAATCTTACGGCGATCATTTGGTGCTAGATAACATAAATACAAGCTTCAAAGAGGGGCAAACGACCGTGATAGTTGGCTCATCTGGTTGTGGTAAATCAACACTTCTTAGATGTATAAATTTACTTGAGATCCCACAAAGTGGCATTTTAGAGGTAGATGATAGAGCTGTAAATTTTAAAGAGAAGCTTAGCTCAAAAGAGCTTTTAGAAATTCGCAAAAAAACAGGCATGGTTTTTCAAAGCTTTAACCTTTTCCCACACCTAACAGCGCTTCAAAATGTCACCGAAGCTCCGATCTATGTTCAAAAAAAGGATAAAAACGAAGCAATAAAAGAGGCAAAAGAGCTTTTAGCTAAAGTGGGGCTTAGCCACAAAGAAGATACCTATCCAAACAGGCTCTCTGGCGGTCAAGCACAGCGTGTAGCCATCGCTAGAGCACTGGCCGTAAATCCATACTTTTTACTGCTTGATGAGCCTACAAGTGCGCTTGATCCAGAGCTTGAGGCTGAAGTTTTAAAGGTCATCTTATCTCTTGCAAAAGAGAAAAAGTCTATGATCATTGTCACTCATAATATGAATTTTGCTAGAAAGATAGCTGATAGAATTTTATTTTTAGATAAAGGCGTGATCGCATTTGATGGCTTGGTAGATGAGTTTTTCAATAGCCAAAACGAAAGAATAAAAAGCTTTATCTCGGCTATGGATATATGAAAATTTTAGCTAGAAAATCTAGCTAAAATTACATTAAGCAAAGTGAGGCTTTATCTGCTCTATCCAAGCTGAAATTCTACCCTCAGTTTTATCACTTTGGTTGTCAGCATCAAGTGCTAAGCCCACAAATTTTCCATTTCTAACAGCATCAGAGCCATCAAATGTATATCCGTCAGTGCTAACCTCACCAACTACCTTTGCGCCAGCTTTTACGACCTCATCATAAAGCTTTGCCATGCCGTTACAGTACTCATCAGAGTAGCTCTCGCTATCACCCATGCCAAAAACAGCGACTGTTTTTCCGCTTAGATTTAGCGCTTTAAAGTCAAACGCATCCCAGTCATCTTGAAGATCGCCACTACCCCAGGTTGATGTACCAAGGATGAGCTTATCAAAGCTATTTAGTTTTGCTGCGTCTACATCGGCAACGTTTAAAAGCTCATTTTCAAGGCCTAGACCCTCACTTATAAGTTTTGCTGCATCTTCGGTATTTCCCATGCTGCTTCCATAAACTATACCTATCATTTTTATCCTTTTTAAAAAATTTTACTAATAATCGTATAAGGCACAAGCTTGATCAAACCTCTCGCATAACAGTGCCTAACCTCAACGTGTCGCCTAAATTCCTCATTTCTAGGAAAAACGATATAAACCATCTCACACTCGTGACCAAGCACACTGACGGCTCTATCTATATCGTCGTTTAAATTTCTCATATCATCAAAGCTTACTTTTTTAAAGCTTGGCATGACGCTGAGCAAATTTTTACCATCTTTTTTGACCGAAATGACACCACCATTTAGCACGACCTCTTTGTCTTGATGGCGGAGGCGTATTTTATCATAAACAAATTGACAAAACATCTGTGCCGCATCCATGCAAAACTCAAATTTCCCACTTACATAAAGCATTTTTATCATCTTTGCAGCCGCCATTTTTGGCTCTTTTGCTATAAATTTGATCTTTGAAAAGTCGCCTTTTAAATAAGCATTTATGATGATATTTGATGAAATACAAAAGCGATCTGCTGGCTTAAAATTTAGACATTTTTCGCGAAGTAGGAAATTTATCCTAGCTTCAAAAATTTCTTTGAAATTTAGAAATTTAGCGTAAGAAAGTGGTATTTTTAGCTCACTTTCTACACCAGAATTATAAAGTGCAATAAAAATTTTTGCACGTGAAAGCCTATCAAGCTTTGCAAAAATATTTGGAGTTATTTCGCCAATATCTGATAAAAGCCCGAATTTCATTGATTATTCTTTGCATCCAAATTCCTTATCTAGCCCAAAGACCTTGCAGTACTCGCAAAATACGCAACTAACGCTTCTTTTTGCACAAACAATTGGAATATTTCTCTTTTTTGCTTGAGTTTTAATAGTCTTCATCGTGTTGTGGTTTAAAAAACTAGTTAGCATCACCACGCACTCGGTATCTTGAGGGATTGGCTTGCGATTTACGCGGTTTTCATTTCTAGCATCCCAGTGTTCTATCTTCTCAGCTCCCAAATCATGTAAAACTGCCTTGATAGGCGTTATCTCATCTGCACCGATAACTAAAACTGACATAATAAGCTCCTAAAATTTATTCATTTTCTGATAATGATTATAAGGAAGCTTAACTAAAATTTTTCTTAGTTATGATATTTATTATCACTTATATGTAGAAATTTGTAACGTTTTACTTAGATATTTAAACATCTAAATTCTCTTAACCTTAGATACCGTAAACAAAAATATGATAAGTCCGCTTGCGGCAAAAAAACTACCAACATTACCGATATTTTGCTCGCCAAGATGAACTATCGTTTGATGCCCTATTAGTGCCCCTGCTCCGATGCCTATGTTATAAATAGCCGAAAATATCGCCATTGCGGTATCAGTTGCATTTGAGGCAAGATTTAGCACTTTTATTTGAAAGCTCATATTTACACCAGCTATGCCAAGCCCCCAAATAAAGGCCAAGACTAGCATTAAAACTTCATTTTTAGCAATAAAATTTAACAAAAGCAAGCAACATAAAATAAGCATGATAGAAATTGCAGAAAATGCATTTGGAATAAGCTTATAAAATTTAGAGAAAAGCAGGCTTGCAACTACGCCAGCAACACCAAATATAAGCAAGAATATTGTGATAAATTTTCCATCAAAGCCACTGATATTTTTTGCAAATGGCTCAATGTAGCTATAGGTGCTAAAATGCGCGCTTATGATAATTGCAGTTAGTAAAAATACGACCATTAAAAGGCCATTTCTTGCAAGCTCTGGCAAGCTTTTAAGCGAGCCTGAGTTTTTACTTGGCAGAAGTGGCAAAATTTTATATAGCCAAACTCCAACACCAACAGCAAAAATTCCGATCAGTCCAAAGGTTACACGCCAACCAAGTGCGTCACCTAAAATTCTTCCAAGTGGCAGACCAAGTATCATCGCTAGCGATGTACCAAGAGCTAGCAATCCAAGAGCTTGCGAGCTTTTATTTATCGGTGCTAACCTAACAGCAAGTGAAGCAGTGATAGCCCAAAAAATGGCATGGGCAATAGCTATCATCAACCGAGCAATAATTAAAATTTTAAAATTCCAAGCAAAGGCGCAAAGCGTATGAGCTACAACAAATACGATAAAAACTTTTAAAAGAAGAGATCTTCGTTCTAAATTTGCAGTTAAAAGCATAAGCGGTAAAGAGAGTATCGTGACGCTCCACGCATAAATCGTGATGATAAGGCCGGTATCGGCCGTGCTCATGTCAAAATCTTTCGCAATATCACTTAAAAGTGGCACTGGGACAAACTCAGTAGTGTTAAATATAAAAGCACAAAAAGCAAGAGCTATAACCCTTAAATAGGCTACCCTATGAACACTTATCAAATTTTATCCTTAATTTTTTTCATTACGGTAATGGAATTTTGCTTAAAGTTAGTAATTCAAAAGGCAAAATCCTCAGAATTTATTAATGACATAGATTAATAGTAGATTTTGGAAACTAGCTCTATAATAAAAGATTTTTAAAAATCGTAAGAAAATTTAAGGCGGAAAAATGGCTAAAATAATGAAAACTATGGACGGAAATGAGGCTGCGGCGCACGCGGCTTACGCATTTACGGAGGTTGCGGGCATCTACCCGATCACCCCTAGCTCGCCGATGGCTGATTACACCGATATGTGGGCGGCTCAGGGCAAGAAAAATTTATTCGGCATGCCCGTTAAAGTAGTTGAAATGCAAAGCGAGGGCGGGGCTGCGGGCACCGTGCACGGCTCGCTGCAAGTAGGCGCGCTAACTACGACGTACACGGCTTCGCAAGGACTTTTGCTAAAAATCCCGAACATGTACAAAATCGCAGGCCAGCTACTACCCGGCGTCATCCATGTGAGCGCGCGCTCTATCGCGGCTCAGGCGCTTTCTATCTTTGGCGATCATCAGGACATTTATGCCTGTCGCCAGACGGGATTTGCCATGCTGGCAAGCGGCTCCGTGCAAGAGGTCATGGATATCGCGGGCGTCGCGCATCTAGCGGCGATCAAGGGTCGCGTGCCGTTTTTGCACTTTTTCGACGGATTTCGTACGAGCCACGAGATACAAAAGGTCGAGGTGCTTGACTATGCGCACTTTGATAGGCTTCTTGACCGCGAGGCGCTACAAAAATTTAGAGACGAGGCGTTAAGCCCCGAAAGCCCGAAAACTCGCGGTACGGCGCAAAACGACGACATTTATTTTCAGACGCGCGAGCTAGCCAACCGCTACTACGACGCGGTGCCTGATATCGTGGCCGAGTATCTAAAAGAAATTTCAAAAATCACGGGACGCGACTATCGTCCGTTTAATTATTACGGCGATCCGCACGCTACTCGCGTCGTAGTCGCGATGGGTTCGGTTACGCAAACTCTCGAAGAGGTCGTCGATCACCTGCGCGCAAAGGGCGAAAAGGTGGGCGTGCTAAAGGTGCATCTATACCGTCCGTTTAGCCTAAAATACCTCTTTGACGTGATGCCTGAAACGGTAAAAAAGATCGCCGTGCTAGACCGCACCAAAGAGCCGGGAAGCCTCGGCGAGCCGCTATATCTGGACGTCAAGGCAGCGTTTTACGGACGCAAAAATCAGCCCGTGATCGTGGGCGGCCGCTACGGCCTAAGCTCAAAAGACGTCGATCCTGCGCAAATGCTAGCCGTATTTGAAAACCTAAATTTAAGCGAGCCAAAAAACGGCTTTACCGTCGGTATCGAGGACGACGTGACCTTCACCTCGCTAAAAGTCGGCGAGAAAATTTCGCTAAGCGATGCAAGCGTGAAAGAATGCCTATTTTACGGCCTTGGCGCGGACGGTACCGTTGGGGCGAACAAAAACTCCATCAAAATCATCGGCGATAAAACCGATCTTTACGCGCAAGCGTATTTTGCCTACGACAGCAAAAAATCGGGCGGCTACACGCGCTCGCACCTGCGTTTCGGTAAAAACCCGATCCGATCGACCTACCTCGTCTCAAATCCTCACTTCGTAGCCTGCTCAGTTGCGGCGTATCTTGAAATTTACGACGTCATAGACGGTATCCGCGAGGGTGGGACGTTCCTGCTAAATTCGATCTGGGACGCCGAGCAGACGGTCGCTAAACTGCCGAATAAAGTAAAGAAAATTTTAGCCGCCAAAAAGGTAAATTTCTACATCATCAACGCCACTAAGCTAGCTCGCGAGATCGGGCTAAAAAACCGTACGAACACCATCATGCAGTCGGCGTTTTTCAAGCTAGCCGACATCATCCCGTTTGCCGACGCTCAAAAATACATGAAAGAGTACGCACACAAAGCCTACGCCAAAAAGGGCGAAGCGATCGTAGAGATGAACTACAAGGCCATCGACATGGGCGCTGACGGACTGGTTAAGGTCGCGGTCGACCCTAGCTGGGCAAATTTGACGGATGACGCCGCTAACGAGGAAAAATACGTCGGCGACGAATTTATAGAAAAAATCGTCAAGCCTATCAACGCCGCCAGAGGCGATAGCCTGCCTGTTTCGGCGTTTGTTGGCTTTGAAGACGGACACTTTAAATCAGGCACTACGGCCTACGAAAAACGCGGTATCGGCGTGATGGTGCCTAAGTGGATCGAGGAAAACTGTATCCAATGTAACCAGTGCGCCTTCGTCTGCCCGCACGCGGTGATCCGCCCGTTTCTCATCGATGAAAACGAGCTCGCCGCCGCGCCACAAACCGTGCAAGATCACGTCCTAGACGCCAAAGGCAAGGAGGTAAAAGGGCTAAAATACAAGATCCAAGTGAGCCCTCTAGACTGCACGGGCTGCGAGCTGTGCGCTCAAAACTGCCCAAGTAAGGAAAAATCGCTCGTCATGGTGCCTCTATCAGAGGAGATGGAGAAAAACGAGCAGGAAAACGCCGATTATTTGTTTAAAAAGGTAACCTACAAAGACGACCTGATGAGTAAAGAAAGCGTCAAGGGCGTGGGCTTTGCGCAGCCGTTATTCGAGTTTCACGGCGCGTGCCCTGGTTGCGGCGAAACGCCTTATATCGGGCTTGTTACGAGACTATTTGGCGACCGTATGATAGTAGCAAACGCGACCGGTTGCAGCTCGATCTACGGCGGTAGCGCGCCTTCGACGCCTTATACGACGAACAAAGATGGCAAAGGCGTAGCGTGGGCGAATTCGCTCTTTGAGGATAATGCGGAGTTTGGCATGGGTATGAATGTCGCGGTCGAGACGCTGCGCCACCGCATCGAAGATGTGATGCTACGCACTAAAGACGCCGCGCCAAACGCTCTAGCTGCGCTATACTCAGACTGGATCGCGCATAAAAACGACGGCGAGAAAACGACGCAAATCACTAAAATTTTGACCCCTCTTTTGGAGCAAAATTTAAGCATCCCGGGCGTAAAAGAAATTTTAGAGCTAAAAAGATATCTCGTCAAAAAATCCCAGTGGATCATCGGCGGCGACGGCTGGGCATACGATATCGGCTTTGGCGGGCTTGACCACGTACTAGCCAGCGGCGAGAACGTAAACGTGCTCGTACTTGACACCGAAGTCTACTCAAATACCGGCGGCCAAAGCTCAAAATCAAGCCGCGCGGGCTCGATAGCGCAGTTTACCGCTAGCGGCAAGCCGATGCAGAAAAAAGATCTAGGCTACATCGCGATGACCTACGGAAATATCTTCGTCGCTCAAATCAACTCAAACGCGAGCCAAGCAAACACGATAAAAGCCATCGCCGCAGCCGAGGCCTACGACGGACCTAGCCTCGTGATAGCGTATTCGCCGTGTATCGCGCACGGTATAAAAGGCGGCATGGCCTACTCCGGCGGTCAAGGCGAGCTAGCGACCAAGTGCGGCTACTGGCCGACCTACGTCTACGATCCGCGCCTAATCAAAGAGGGCAAAAATCCGCTCAAAATGACCTCAAAAGAGCCTGATTGGTCGCTTTACGAGGAGTTTTTGCTAAACGAGGTTCGCTACAACTCGCTTAAAAAAACCAACCCGCAGCACGCAGACGAGCTGCTGGCTAAAAACAAGGCCGATGCGCAAAGACGCTACCGCCAGCTAAAACGCCTAAGTTTGGCTGATTTTAGCGACGAGATCGAGTCTGGCGCGCCTAAAAGCGCCGAGGATGTCTCTGCCGATACCGCAGCCGAATAAGGCGCAAATTTCTCTCGCTCAAATTTGACGGGCGAGGGAAATTAATTTTTTGTAAAAGTATCAAAGTGTACTTTTAGTTAAAAACTAAAATATTATTATTTTCTTAATATAATGTTCCATTCCTATTTTGGTATTAGATGTAAATTTCCTTATATATAACTGTACTTTTAAGATTAAGCTTGAAAAGCAGATGCTATAATTGCCAGCAATAAAAGAATCTGTAAAAAAGGATTATTAAGGTGCCATTATCTGAATTTGCGAATTTAAGTATTTCAAAAATTATTACGCATGAAATTTTTAAGCGAGGTAATAATAGAGAAATTATTTCACCAGTATTAAATGATGAACTTACTGTATTAAATCAAGATGGCTTATCTACTTTGGCTGACAGAATCGTTGCAGCTATAGGCAAAGATTCAAAATCTATTGAAATGAGTATCAGGGATAATTCACAAACTTCTGTTTTTGCCTATGCAGCAAGTATCTTTGAAGATGATAGGGATGATAATTTTATTGAAAAATCAAAAGATATTGCAAACAAATTAGTCAGCGCCCAAACATCTAGAAATTTACCTGGTGGTATTGTTATTTTAATAAAAGGCACTAGTAGATACGGAGAATATGATTTGGTATTGGTAATAAAAGCAGAATTGCAAAGTGGCTTCAAGAAATCAAACAATAGCGATATAGAATTTGTTAATAATCTATTATTAACACCATACCAGAAAATGTATAAGTTGGGTGTATTTTTAAAAAAAGATAGCCAATACAGAGTATTTGTTTATGATCACAATCTTTCAAAGTCAGAAGAGCAAGGTTTGTCGCAGTATTTTTATGATTCTTTTTTAGGGCTTGAAATGTTGCATACAAATAAATTTTTGACTTCTAAATTCTACAATGGAACTAAACAATTTATTAGTTCATTAGCCAACATTACAGATGAAGACAAATATGATTTAAATACTCACTTGTATTCATATATGAAAAATGAAGCAATAATTACCATTAGTTTAGTAGATTTTTCTGATACATATATTATAGATGCGGACATTAGAGATCAATATATCACATATATGAGGGCAGAAATTTTTAATGACATGGATTTCGATAGAAGTATTACAAAAGATATATCAGAGATAAAGTCAAAATTAAGAGTTAGAAGAATCGTTTTTTCTACGGGAGTTAAAATTTTAGGAGCATCCGATGATTTTGAGCAAAATGTTCAGATTATAAATCAAGAATCTAACGAAAATAATGAAGTTCAAACAATATTAAAGGTTAAAGGCGAAATCAAAGGAAGCTAGTCAATGACCAAAGAAGAAGAACTATGCCAAAAATTTACCGGCGAAACACATATATTTAAAGCATGGGGAGAGTTTGTATATGAACAAATTATAAATTACTTAAAAGAACTTAGGATTGATAGTGCGGATTTTTTAAAAATAAGTACACCCGTTAGAATAAAGGATGTAGATTCTTTAATAGCAAAAGCTTTTTATAGAAGCAAAGGATATACGAATCCATATGAAGATATAACAGATAAGGTCGGTATAAGATTTGTTGTTTTGCTTGAGGATGATGTAAAAAAAATATGCAATGCAATAGAAAGCATAAATAAATGGACTTACTCCAAAGATAGAGACTACGAAATAGAAAGATCAGATGAGCCATTTCTATTTAATTATCAGTCGATGCACTACGTAGTTAGATCAGAAAGTATTTTAAATTTTAAAGGTATTGATATACCAAAAAATACTCCATGTGAAATTCAAATTAGAACACTTCTGCAACACGCTTATAGTGAATTAACCCACGATAAAATCTATAAATCAAACATTGACCCAACAAGCGAGACAAAACGCGTTATCGCAAAAAGTATGGCTCTATTAGAAACTACTGACGAGTTTTTCCAAAAAGCTAACAATATTATTAATCAATTACCTATTTTTAAATTATATGAAGTATTAAAGAATAAATTTACGGCTATACATGGAGTTATTAGAAATATTTCTAAGGCAAATACACATATTCTCTATGCCTATTATGACTTTATTAATAAAAAAAATTTTACAAAGACAGATTTTGATGAATTTGATAAAATAGTAAAATTAAATCTTAATAAAACATACCTAAATGATCAACCTATTATTTATTTCGTATATTATTTATGTGAGCATAATAAAAATATAGCAAAAACAAAATGGCCTTACACAATGGATGAACTGACTCCTTATTTTACACAATTAGGAAAAACTATTGATTGATTTATTATAATAAATTCTATTTTAACAAACTTTACATTTTTCGTTATATTTAAATTTAGCAAAATTTTATGGTAGACATAAGAAAACTAACAAGGTGTAAAAATGATAGTAAATTTTACAAATAACTAAGGTTTGCAAGATGAATAAAACTCAAACACATCCTTTTAAACCGATTTTTGATAAAAACTCTAAAATTTTAATCCTCGGCTCCTTCCCTTCCGTCGTTTCTCGCAAATTTGGCTTTTACTACGCAAATCCGCAAAATCGCTTTTGGCGTGTGCTGGCCGGGATTTTAAACGCTTCGACGCCTGCGAGCACGGATGAAAAGATAAATTTCCTGCTTGCTCATCGCATCGCCATCTACGACGCCGCGATCTCGTGCAAGATAAAGGGCTCGAGCGACGCCAAAATGACCGCCGTCGTGCCTGCAAATTTAGAGCCGATCTTTGGCGGAGCGCGCATAGCGCAGGTATTCGCAAACGGCGGCAAAGCGCACGAAATCTGCGAAAAATATCTAAAAACTCAAATTTTAAACGCAACGGGTAAATCGCCCGTCAAACTACCCTCGACTAGCCCGGCAAACGCAAATTTTAGCTTTGAAAGGCTCGCGCAAGAGTGGACGGTTATCTCGGAGGCTCTAAAAGACGGATAAATTTGACGCGAATTCTAAAATTTAACTCATCCAAAATAACCCGCCTTCATCTTAAATTTAGTTTCAAATTTTAAAATTACCCAAATCAAACAAAGCAGGAAAAAACCGTGAAAATCCTAAAATTTCTATTTTTACTTCCGCTTCTAGCGATCGGAGCACAGGCGCTGGAGCCAAAAATCGTAATGAAGCCCGAAGCGAGCCTCAAAAATGGGCTTTACTACGTAAAAGGCAAGCTCTACGACGGCACGCTAAAGATGCTTCGATACAGCGTCGAGGACCTATATGACGTAAATGCGATGGGCATGGTCTATCCGAGGCTAAAACCTCTGCCGCCTACTCTTATACGCGAGATAGACGTGCAGGGCGGCACGGCGGTGCGATACAGGGATTATTTTGACGGCAGAGACAAGCCCTCAAACGAATACCCCCTAAAAAATGGCGTCCGCGAGGGCACGGCGAAGCACTACCACGCAGATAGCGGCGCTCTGATGGACGAGAGCGAATACAAAGCGGGCGTCCGCGACGGGCGCTACCGCCGCTACTACTTTGACGAGGGCGGCGCATTAAAGCAGGAGGGCACCTACAAGGCGGACAGGCGAGAGGGCGTATTTACCGACTATTACGTTAGCGGCGAGGTTAGCGCACGCAGCCCATACGTCGGCGGGATGCGAAACGGCGAGGACTTTGACTACTACAAAAGCGGCAAAATCCGCGGCAAGCGAACGTATAAAGAGGGCAAGCGAGAGGGCGCGGAGACGTGGTACTACGAAAGCGGCGCCGTGGAGGAGACGGGCGAGTATAAAAACGACCGCAAAAACGGCGTTTGGAAGCGATTTTACGAAAACGGCAAAACGCGCGTGGTAGAAAATTACAAAGACGGCGAAAAGGACGGCGTCGCGCGCGAATACTACCCAAGCGGCAAGCTACGAGGCGAATACGAGTACAAAGACGGTCGCCAAACGGGCGCGGGGCTGGACTACTACGAGAGCGGGGCACTGGCGGCGAAAGTGATGTTTAAAAACGGGCGCTATCACGGGCTGTACGAGGAGTATCACGAAAACGGCAAGCTAAAAGCCAGAGTGATGTTTGAGGACGGGCTGGAAACCGGCGAGGCGCGCCACTACTACGCAAACGGCAAACTCGAAGCCGAGGGGGAGTTTGAGCGCGGCAGGCTCATCCGTGCCAAAAAATACGACGAATCGGGTAAGCTAATCAGCGACAAGTCTGATAAAAACGGACTTCCGAGGGAGTAAATACTAAAATAAGTTGCTACTGGCATCATTTGAATTTTTACCAAACCAAATATTTACGTCCTTTTGTATTTTGAATATTTTAATTAGCTTTAAATCACACTACAATAGTCGCACTTAATATTAAAATTTTATATTTATCTTTTGCATCTTAGTCATAAAAGCAACAATCTCATTTATAAAATCATCAAAAAAGCATTAAAACCACTGGGCGAAGATAGTTTTATAAAGCTTATGATAGACAAACACTGGATAGAAAGTGATGTGCGAGAAAATAAAGCTGGCGGAGCATTTTTTGTAAGTTTGCCAAAATTTAAACAACCAAGAATTTTTACCACATATATGGATACTCTTTCGCACTTAATCCAGCAAGCTCATGAGCTGGGGCATGCTTGGCACTACTACTTGATGCGTGATCTTCCGGTTTTAAGCGCAAATTTTCCAATGAGCTTAGCTGAGAGTGCAAGCACATTTAATGAAACTCTTTTACGAAATGAGCTAAAAAAAGACGACTCACTTAGGGTAGAAATTTTATGGCAGGAGCTAAAAAGCGCTGCAAATTTTTTACTACACATAAGCGTTAGATACGAGTTTGAAACTAGCTTTTTAAAGCTGCGACAAAAAGGTCAAGTCAGCAAAAAAGATGCAAATGATCTTTTAAAACAAGCTTGGGATAAATTTTATAAAGACAGCACGAGCGATGTTGAAGAATTTTTGCCATATTTTAAGCCACATTTTTATAAAACAGATAACTACATCTACAACTATCCTTATAGTGTCGGTTATCTACTATCACAATTTTTTCTAAGTGAGTTTAAAAAAGATGAAGCAAATTTTTGCAAAATTTATAAACAATTTTTAATAGAGTGTGGCACAAAAAGCGTGGAAGAACTAGTAAAAAAACACTTTAAAAAAGATACGACAAAGTGCGAATTTTGGCTGATTGGCATAGATGAAGCGCTAAAAAATTTAGATGAGTTTAAAAAGGTAGTGACTGTATAAATTTACTAGTTATCTTAAGCGTTTTATTTTTTTTCGAGAAATTTTATAAATTTTTGATGGAGCATCTTCGAAAAAATGATCATCTACTATTTTATCAGCCACGCTCATAGCCCAAGCTTCATTAAAATTTTGCCCATTTTTGTTCGCACTACTTGAATAAAGCCAGTCAAATTTAGCTAAAAATTTTTCGTGCTCGCACTCTTTTACGACTCTAATAGCCTTTAAATTTGGATACAAAAATGTGGCTTTTCTTGAACGGCGTATAAAATTTTTATACTTTTTTGGCACTCTAACAAGCTCATTTAAAACGCTAAATTTCGCTGTCGTGATAAGGCAAGGTTTATTCTCATCACGCATTTTGGCCTTATTTATCTCTTTATAATCTTTACTCAAAAAGCCAGCTGTCGTATCAGTTTGTGCTAGAAATATCATAATTTTTCTCTTTTTGATAGTAAAAATATACAAGAGATTATTAGAGCAAATCCTAAAAAGTCCCAAAATACAAATTTTGTCCCAAGCCAAAAGTAGCCAAAAAATGCTGCACTTAGTGGTTCTATGCAGGCTAATAAACTAGCTTTTGCTGCGCCTATTAGCTTAACACCTATCATATAAAAGCTAAATGCAAAAATGGTGCCAAGCGTAATAACAGCAATAAATGCCAGCCATTGATTTATCCAATTAAGCCCAGCAAATTCCCAAACTCTCATATAACAAGCAAGCACTACTCCGCCCATAACCATGCCCCAGCCAAGTGTGAGAGTGACTGAATATTTCGCATTTAACCTTGCTGGAGCAAGATTATAAACACAAACACAAATGGCACTCACCAAGCACCAAAACAAGGCTTTTGGCGAGATGACAAGAGATGAAATTTGAGCATGTGTACTCAGGAAAAATACGCCAAGCATCGCGCAAAGCAGAGCTAAAATTTCAAGTGGTCTTGGTGCTCGCTTCTCTTTTAGGCAAATGACGGCTAGGATGAGAACTGGCGCGGTGTATTGAATAACAGTTGCAACTGCGGCATTTGAAAGCTCAATGGAGTAAAAGTAGGCGTACTGCGTCATCATAAGCCCAAGCAGGGCATAGACTAAAAACTCACCAAGGAGTTTTATATCTTTAATCGGAGCAAAAACGACACTTGGTTCTTTAAAAGCATAAAAAATTACAATAACAATGCCAGCTAGCATCAGTCTATATGGCACCAAAAAATCAGAATTTATACCAAGTGAAAATAGATACTGCCCACAAACCCCACTAAATCCCCAAAGGATACCGCCAACTAAAGTAAGGAGTATCCCAAGATGATGAGTATTCATTAAATTTATCTATCTTTATGAAGCTGTGCATCTTTGCCGTAATACGGCGAATATGGTCCATAAAGTATGCAGTTATGGCAATCTCTTGAAAATAAATAAGCATCTGCCATTACTGCTAGATCATACGATCTATCTGAGATGGTATTTGCCACCTGTGAGATGACAGCTGAGACTAACATGCCAAGTAGGCTACTTTGACCGCTGCTGCTATCTTCTGCTGCCATAGCACTGCCTTGCCAAAGAGTAGCGCCGCTTTTTATATCGATAAGCTTTGCTTCAAGGACAACCTTTGTTGAGCTTGAGATGACCGCATAGCTCGTACCATAATCTTTTATGTTTATGTAAAGTACACTATCGGCATGGAAAATTTTATCAAGCTTATTTAGTGGCACGGCTGCGATCTCGCTTGGCTCGGTTATGCCATTTAGTTTAAAGGTATCATTTACAAGAGCCACTGGAAATACATAGTATCCTGCTTCACTTAGTGGCGCGACTGCATTTGCCAAAACAGCAGCTGGACCTGAAATTTCTGTGCTATCGTTTGTTGGCATAAGCACTAAGATAGAGTGAGGTCTTTTTTGTAAAAATTCTGAGTAGTCGTATGGCTCAGGCTCTTTTATAGAGCAGCCCGTAAAAAATACTGCTAAAAATGCAAAGGCTATAAATTTCAGGCTATTTTTCATTATTTGTCCCCTCTTTTTGCTCTACTTTTTTTGGAGTTAAATTTTTAGAGCCTTTGATGAAATTTATATACTCCCTTGACTCTGGGAAATTTTGCACTTCTTTGTCAAAATTTGCATTTGCAGCACCTAAATTTCCATTATTTAAATACAAAAGTCCAAGGTGTGCGTATACGCCAGGAGCGATCTTATAGCCCTTTTGTGTTGATATCTGCACCAGATTTTCTAAGCGTGAAATTTGCTCGTTTGTATCGCCCTCTTCATTTAGATAACCATATAGCGAGCTACTATATGATCCGTCCCAATAATAAAGTGATCTTGGGCCGTTTGAATGGCCGCAACCTGCTAAAAATAGCGCAAAAAGCGCAAGGCTGGCAAGCCTTATTTTACTTGCCATGCTCCACTTTCTATGCCATTTACTAGATTATTTACCGCTTCAATAATAGCTAGACTTAAAACCTTGCCATTTAGCGTAGAGTCGTATCCTGCTGTGCCACCAAAGCCGATGATCTCTCTGTTTGAAAGGGTGTATTCGCCAGCGCCGCTAACCGAATAGACAACCTCAGCCGTTTTGGTATCAACGATATTTAAATTTACCTTTGAATAGGCAGTTTGTTGCTTGCCTTTGCCAAGTATGCCAAATAGCTGATGATCACCCGTAGTTTTTCGTCCAAACTCGGTCACATCACCAGTTATCACGTATCTTGCGCCTTTTAGATTTTGAGCAGTTTTACTTAGCTCACTCTCTTGTTTGATTACTTTCATATTTGATCTATCAAGCACCAAAAATCTACCACTTTGCTGTAAATTTGTGATCAAAATGCTTTGAGCTTGGTTACCAAGCCTATCTTCACCATCAGCAAATACGCCATTTTGGTAAGCTGATTGATTATTAAATCGACCTATCGAAACTGAAATTTTTTGGCCATTGTAAACTGTGCCGTAGCTTGCTACTTTTGGAGTTTCAACAACCCTTGAGCTCTCACTTGCACATCCAGCAAAAAGAGCTGCTGTAAGCAAAACTGCACCAAATTTAAATATATTTTTCATTTTTTATCCTTTGCGACAAAATCGCTTGTATATTACTAAATTTCTTTTTAAATAGCTTTAAATTTCATCCATGTGCCTTTTAGGTATCTAATCGTAAAAAGCACCGCCTTTACAGCCCAGTCAGCAAACATTGCAAACCAAGTACCTATCATACCAAGATCAAATGTGAGCGCAAAAATATAGGCCAATATGACTCTACAAGCAAACATACAAATTAAATTTACAATCATCGGATATTTAGCATCCCCTGCAGCACGAAAAACGGTCGGATATGTGTAGGCAAGTGGCCAAATAAGACACATAGCGATACCGTGATACCAGACGATCTGCCTTGTTAAATTTATGGCCTCTTCCGAGAGATTATAAATAAGAAGCAATGGCTCAAGTAAAAGCAAAATTACTGCTGTGCTAAAAAGCTGGACAATATAGATACTTATCATCGACTTTCTTACGTAAAATTTAGCCTGAGCAAAGTCGTTTGCGCCAACGCACCTTGAGATAACTACACTAAGTCCTGTGCCTATCGCCATGCCAGGGAGTACTTGAAACATCACGATCGTCCCACCCACGGCATTTGCAGCGATACTTGCTGTGCCAAATAGCGAAACAAGGCTCAAAACGATGATGCGACCCACATAAAACATCGAATTTTCAAAGCCATAAGGTACGCCGATATTTAAAATTTTCTTGATGATCTCGTAGTCAAATTTATAGATAAAGCTCTTTCTTATGTGAAGTTTTAGCCTTACATCAAGAAGCAAATAGACTATAACAAAGCAAGCGAGCATCTTGGCTATAAGCGTACTGATGGCGATGCCTAAAATGCCTATATGAAATGTATAAATACTAATGGCAGTTAGAAGTACATTTAATAAATTTGCAGCCGCCATAATATACATAGGAAGCTTTGCGTTTGACATTGTGCGAAAGATCGCTGCAGCTGCTGCATAGACAGCCAAAAATGGCGCGGAAATGGCCGAGAAAACAAGATAGTGGCTAGCATCATGCCTTACTTGCTCTCCAATATCGCCAAAGACATAATCTAGGATAATATCTTTTAAAACTATGATGACCGCTGCGATAAAAAGGGCAAAGATAAAACTAAACCAAACGAGCTGATTTGCTGTGATTTTGGCATTGCCACTTTGTTTATTACCAAGATACTGGCTAGCAACCACTGAGCCGCCAGTAGCGATAGCTGTAAATATGCTAATAAATAGCGCCATGACAAATTCCACAAGACTAATCGCACTTACAGCGCTTTCACTAACACTTGCCGCCATTAGCGAGTTTGCAAGCCCTAAGCTATACTCTAAAAACTGCTCAACCGCAATAGGGAAAAATAGCTTTGCAAGGTCGGCATTTGAGAAAAATTTTGTATTTTGATCTTTGATTTTGTTTACCATGCTTCCCCTAAGATAAACTTAAAAATTTTAATATATTTAAGCCAAGATCTGCTTTTTGCAAATCCTGACTTAAAAATTTTAGTGTCTTGAAAGATAATTTGTATCGTAGTTATTGCTTAAAAAGTCTTTATTTTCCATCATGGCGATGTGAAAATCTTTTGTTGTTTTTATGCCATTTATTATGAGCTGATCAAGAGCTACTTTCATCTTATGGATCGCCCTATTTCTATCAGTATCCCAAACCACGAGTTTACCGATCATGCTATCGTAATATGGCGGTATCGAATAATCTTGATAGATATGACTATCCATTCTTACATTGCGGCCACCTGGGCAGACATATTTTGTGATCTTGCCAGGACACGGTGTAAATGTATTTGGATCTTCAGCTGTTATCCTGCACTCGATCGCATGACCTTTTAGCTCAATGCTCTCTTGTGATGGTAGCGCCTCGCCTTCAGCCACTTTTATCATAAGCTCGATGATATCAAGTCCGCTTACCATTTCGCTCACTGTGTGCTCAACTTGAAGTCTTGTATTCATCTCGATGAAGTAAAAGTCCAAATTTTTATCAACCAAAAACTCAAACGTACCAGCTCCCTCGTAGCCGATCGCTTTTGCCGCTTTTATGGCTGTTTCGTGAAGCCTCTCTCTTGTTTTTTCATCAAGTAAAATAGCTGGGCTTTCTTCGATCAGCTTTTGGTGGCGACGCTGCATAGAGCAGTCACGCTCGCCGATGTGAAGTACATTGCCATGGCTATCGCCAATTACTTGAACTTCGATGTGGCGTGGGTTTAGGATATATTTTTCCATATACATCGTGCCATCGCCAAATGCACTCATCGCCTCGCTCTCAGCAGACCAAAATGCTTTTTCTAAATCAGCCTCTTTTTCAACCACGCGCATACCACGTCCGCCACCACCTGCAGCAGCCTTTAAGATGACAGGATAGCCGATCTTTTTAGCTAGCTCTTTTGCAGCTTTTGTGTCAGCCACAGCGCCGTCTGAGCCAGGGATGACTGGCACGCCAGCTCTTTGCATGACCTGTTTTGCCTTGCTCTTGTCGCTCATCAAAGCCATCGCAGCAACGCTTGGTCCAATGAATTTGATCTTGTGGTGTGAGCAAATTTCAACAAAATTTTGATTTTCACTTAAAAAGCCATAACCTGGGAAGATAGCGTCTGCTTCGCTGATCTCAGCTGCGCTTATGATAGCTGGGATGTTTAGATAGCTGTCACTTGAGCGCTCTTTACCGATGCAAATAGCTACGTCGGCATATTTTACGTAAAGTGCGTCTTTATCAGCGGTTGAATAAACTACAACGGCTTCTTTACCCATCTCCTTTATCGTTCGCAAAGCACGAAGAGCGATTTCGCCTCGGTTTGCGATTAAAATTCTTTTTAATTCCATTAATTTTTCTCCACGCCAAATAACGGCAATCCAAACTCAACTGGCTGTCCGTCAGAGACTAGCATCTCAGTGATCTGGCAGTCAAACTCAGCCTCGATCTCGTTCATGATCTTCATAGCCTCGATGATACCTACTACATCGCCTTTTCTTACTCTTTGACCTACTTTTACAAATGGAGCAGCGCCTGGACTTGGAGCAGCGTAGAAAGTACCTACCATAGGAGATTTTATGCTATCTTTTGGCGAGTTTGCAGCTGGTTTTACCTCTGAATTAACGACTACATTTACAGGTGCTGGAGCTGGTGCTTGTGCTGCTGGTTTAGCAGGCGCGCAATAATCTGAAAATTTTTCAAGCTCTACCTCAAAATCGCCACTTTTTATTTTGATATGATTCATCTCCATATCATTAAAAAATTCGATAAGCTCTTTTATATCTTCTTTTTTCATAGAAATTTCTCCTAAATTTTTATATAAGCGTCTAATTGTAGCGAAAATTAGATAAAAAATTTTTTTATGAAGCAAAAACGAGAACTCAAAGTTACTCTTTTTTGCTAAGTTATTTTTCAGTAATAATTATCTTAATGCCTTTAGTATCCACTAAATTTTCATTGATGATGATTTCATCTATCTTTGCTGCCCTTATCACGCCACTTTTTGGATTTTTTATACTTTTTATCGCTCCGCTTGTGCTCACATCGACACTTGAATACTCAAACGCAAGACTTGTATCCATAAAAATGCAATCTTTTACGACCAAATTTTCCACGTAGCAAAGGGCTTGCAAGCTCTTTATCGTGCAGTTTATGAGCGTTACATTTTTTGAGTTCCAAGCCAGATATTCGCCTGAGATTAGGCAATTTTGTGCGATCACGTTTTCGCAGTTCCAAAAAGCATCTTTTGAGATAAGTTTTGAGTTTGTGATATGGACATTTTTACAACCATCAAAGCAGTAGTTTCCGTCTAAATTTAGCCCATCAATCTCTAAATTTTCGCTATTTGCTCCAAAGTAATCGCCTTTTGCAAAAACATTTTTTATCTTCACATCCGCGCATCCCCAAAGTGTTTCACTAGCATCTGAAAAATTTATATTTTCTAATGAAATTTGTGAGCTTTTTCTAAAGCTTTTTGGAGCGTTGATGAGCGCGTCTTTGAAGCTTAAATTTGCACTGTACCACATGCCAGCTCTTGCTAGAGTCTCCAAGTATCCACCATTTAGCGTGATATCGCTTGCGTACCAAAGTGGGTATTTGTAGGCAAAAACGCACTCATTTAGCTTTAAATTTGAGCTGTGTTTTAGCGGCGACTCGCCATCTTCAAAGATGCAGTTTGTAAAATTTACGCTTTTTGTCCCAAACATCGCACGCTCGCCAGTAAAAATTTCTGCATTTTTCTCTTGCATTTTTGTCCTTTATTAATTTTTGCTGTTAAAATTATACTAATTTTCATCTAATTTATTCGCTTTACTAAATTTACTTTAAAGACGCAAAGCGTTATAATCGCCCAAAAAAGGAGCAAAAATGGGTTTAAAGTCAGACTCTTGGATAAGAAAAATGTCGGTTGAGAAAAATATGATCGTGCCATTTGCCGAGGAGCAAGTGGGTCGTGGCGTCGTTAGTTACGGCGTTTCTAGCTACGGCTACGATATCCGCGTGGGAGACGAGTTTAAAATTTTTACAAACATCGGTGGAACCGTAGTCGATCCGAAAAATTTCGACGAAAAAAACGTGGTCGATTTTAAGGGCGACGTCTGCATCGTACCGCCAAATTCTTTTGCTCTAGCGCGCACTATCGAGTACTTTAACATGCCTGATAACGTGCTAGCGATCTGCCTTGGCAAAAGCACCTACGCAAGGTGCGGCATCATCGTAAACGTCACACCTTTTGAGCCTGGATTTAAGGGGCACATCACGATAGAAATTTCAAACACGACGCCACTTCCTGCAAAAATTTATGCGAACGAAGGCATCGCGCAGGTGCTATTTATCGAGGGTGATGAGCCTTGCGAAGTGACGTATGCTGACAAAAACGGCAAATACCAAGCTCAAGAAGGCATCACACTGCCAAGAATTTTGAAGTAAAGACAATGAAAATTTTGTTTCTTAGCGAGGATAAAGAACTAGCTAAATTTTTAGAAGAAGATTCAAATACGCTAGTAAAAACAATAGAAAAAATAGATGAAGAATTTGTGCTAAAAAATAAGATAGATTTTATTCTGAGTTATGGCTATAGATATATTTTACCTTATGAGGTATTAAGACATTTTTCTGGAAGAGCAATTAATTTACATATTTCACTGTTGCCATACAATAGAGGAGCAGACCCTAATTTCTGGTCTTTTGTAGATAACACACCAAAAGGTGTTAGCATCCATTATATGGATACAGGGCTAGATACTGGAAAAGTCATAGCTCAAAAAAAGATAAATTTTGATGCATCGAAGGAGAGTTTTGCTACCAGTTACAATACTTTACAAGTAGAGATTCGGAAATTATTTAAGTCGTGTTGGCAGGAGATTAAAGCATTAAAGCCAGCTGACAACTCTAGCTGTCAAGCCATTGTTAACAAGGGCACCTATCATAGGGTGGCAGACAAGGAGAAGTATATGTATCTTTTGAAAGATGGCTGGGATACTAATATCGCATATTTTCTAAATAGAATAAAAAATATTTAAATTTAAAATAATTTTTATAAACCCTAAACAATAACGAAATTTTGACGAAATAGAAGCTAGAAAGAGCAAAGCTTTGATAAACAAATTTTAAATTTGGTACAGCTTTTGCTTAAAAATTTATAAAAAATAATTCAAATTAGCCATTTATAAATCAAAAAATGACTAGCAAAAAGGCATAAAATGTTTAACAACAAATCGATATTGATCACCGGCGGAACAGGAAGTTTTGGTAAAAAATACACCGAAATTTTGTTAAAAAAATATAACCCAAAAAGGCTAGTTATCTACTCACGCGACGAGCTAAAGCAATACGAAATGGCTCAAGTCTTTAAAGACAAAGCAATGCGTTTTTTCATCGGCGACGTGAGGGACTATAAGCGCTTAAGAACCGCGATGAACGGCATAGACTACGTCATCCACGCAGCTGCAATGAAACACGTACCAATCGCAGAATACAACCCAATGGAGTGCATCAAAACAAACATTGACGGCGCTCAAAACGTTATCGACGCCTCTTTGGAATGTGGCGTCAGCAAGGTAATCGCTCTCTCAACCGACAAAGCTTGCAACCCTGTAAATTTATACGGAGCCACAAAACTGGCAAGCGACAAGCTCTTTGTTGCTGCAAATAACATTGTTGGAGACAAAAAAACAAGATTTAGCGTCGTAAGATATGGAAACGTCGTTGGCTCTCGTGGCTCAGTCGTGCCACTTTTTAAAAAGCTGATCGCACAAGGAGAAAAGGAGCTTCCTATCACGCATGAGAAGATGACTAGGTTTTGGATCACGCTTGAACAAGGCGTAAATTTCGTCCTTAAAAACTTTGAGAGGATGAAAGGCGGCGAAATTTTCATACCAAAGATCCCGTCGATGACGATGGTCGATCTCGCAAAAGCCCTTGCACCAGACCTTGGCGTCAAGATCATAGGCATCCGCCCAGGCGAAAAGATGCATGAGATGATGATCTCAAGAGACGACGCGCATCTTACATACGAATTTGATGATTACTACGTTATTAGTCCGTCTATCCAGTTTTTAACAGCGCAAGACTTCTCAACAAATGCTCTTCATCAAAAGGGCAAACCAGTGAGCGAGGACTTTGAATATAGCTCAAATACAAATAAAATTTGGCTCGATAGAGCAGGCCTTCTTGAGATGATAGGAGATGCTAAATGATCCCTTACAGCCGTCAGCAGATCACAGAAGAGGATATCAAGGTAGTAGTAGATGCACTAAGAGATGACATCTTAACAGGTGGCCAAAAGGTTAGTCAATTTGAAGAGGAGCTGGCAAAGTATGTTGGCGTAAAGCATGTGATCGCTATGAACTCAGCCACTTCGGCCCTTCATGTAGCCTATCTAAGCCTAGGCGTAAAAGACGGCGATGAAGTGATCACGACGCCCATCACCTTTGCAGCCACTGCAAATGCGGCTTTGATGGCAGGAGCGCAGGTCAAATTTTGCGACGTAAAAGCAAATGGCAACATCGATGAAGAGAAAATTCCAGCTCTAATCACACCAAAGACAAAGGTTATAACTGCGGTTGATTACGGCGGTAACCCCGTGGAGCTAGATAAGATCATAAATTTAGCCAAAAAACACGGCATAAAAGTGATAGACGACGCCTCTCACGCCCTTGGTAGTGTGCAAAACGGCGTAAAAGTGGGCATTAAGGCTGATATTAGCATATTTAGCTTTCACCCTGTAAAGCCTATCACCACGCTTGAGGGCGGTGCGCTTGCTACAAACGACGATGAGCTTGCAAGGCTTGCAAGGCTTTATAGAAGCCACGGCATCACCAAAACAAAGCTTTGGGATAGCGACATGAGCCTGCTTGGATACAACTACAGGATCACAGACGTGGCCTGCGCTTTGGGACTTAGTCAGCTAAAAAGGCTGGACAGCTTTATCGCTAAAAGAAATGAGATAGCTAAATTTTATGATGAGAAATTTAGTGGGTGCGAGTATTTTAAAACTATAAAGATCCCAGCAAATACAACTAGCTCAAGGCACCTATATCCAGTGCTTTTGGATGAGAAATTTTGGGATAAAAAAGAGCAAATTTTTGAAGCGCTCTTGCAAAAAGGCGTTGGCGTGCAGGTGCATTATAAGCCAACATATAAATTTAGCTTTTACAAAGAGCTACTTGGCGAAATTTCACTACCAAATGCGGAGAAATTTTATAGCGCTGAGCTTAGCATACCATGCCACCATGGCATGAGCGTGGATGATGCTAAATTTGTTGCAAGCACGCTATTTGATGTGCTAAAAAGTTTTAGTGAGTAAAAATGATCTGCATTATCCCAGCAAGAGGCGGCAGTAAGAGAATACCTGGTAAAAATATCAAAGACTTTTTAGGCAAGCCCTTAATCGCATATAGCATCAAGGCTGCGCTAAATTCTAAAGTTTTTAGCGAAGTGATAGTAAGTACTGATGATGAAATGATCGCAAATGTGGCTAGAGAATTTGGAGCTAGCGTGCCATTTTTTAGAGATGCGAGCCTAAGCGATGACTACGCGACAAGCACTGACGTGATAAAAGACGCGATAAGACGCGTAAAATCTAGCTTTAGTGACGTCTGCTGCCTTTATGCCACAGCACCGCTTATAACGGCTGAAATTTTAAAAGAGGCCGCAGGAGAGTTTAAAAGGCAGGAATGTAAATTTTTATTTTCAGCGACTGCGTTTGATTTTCCTATACAAAGGGCGATAAAGCTTGACGAAAACGCTAGAGTTAGTATGTTTTATCCTCAGTTTGAAAAGACACGCTCACAAGATCTTGAGCCTGCATTTCATGACGCTGGGGCATTTTATTTTGGCAAAAAAGAGGCTTGGCTGGAGTGCAGTGCTTTGTTTACATCACACTCAAAGGCATATTTATTGCCAAGAAATTTAGTCTGCGATATTGATACACTAGAGGATTTTGAGTTTGCTAAGAAGCTTTATTTGATAAATAATGGAAAGATTTGATTGAAAGAATTTAAAGGACTCCCCCTGCTAAAAACGCTCGTGCGTGCTGATAGTAGCAGCAAGATAGGGCATGGGCACATTAGGCGAGACATTTTGCTTGCTAAAAAATTTAACGACATCTCATTTGCATCTTTGAGGCTAGATGGTGACATTTTTGATGAGATAAACTACTCTAAATTTAGCTTAACAAGTGGCGAGATAGATGAGCTTTGCGAGCTTATAAAAGATAATAAATTTGAACTTCTCATCATCGATCACTACGGCTTTAGCTTTGAAGACGAAAGAGCTATAAAAGAAAAAACTGGCATTAAAATTTTATCATTTGACGACACTTACGAAAAACATTTTGCAGACTACATATTAAATGTAAATTTGTATGCGCAAAAGGCAAGATATGAGGGGCTGGTAGAAAAAAGCTGTGAGGTATTTTGCGGAAGCGAGTTTTTGCTAGTTAGAGATGAGTTTTATGAAGAAGCTCAGGTAAAAAGGGAGAAAATTTACGACTATGCTATCATTCTTGGAGGCACTGATATCTCAGGGCTAAGTGCTAAAATTTCAGAAAAATTGCTTCTTAAAAACCAAAAAACAGCCGTCATAACAACAAGTGGAAATAAAAACTTAAGCGCCTTAAAAGAGCTATCAAGTAAGAGTGAAAATTTCAGCCTTTTTGTAGATAGTAAAAACGTAGCAAGGCTGATGAATGAAGCCAAAATGCTCATCATAACAGCAAGCTCGCTTGTAAATGAAGCTTATGTTTTGGGAGCCAAATTTAAAGCCATTTGCGTAGCGGATAATCAAAAAGAGATCTTTGCCTGGCTAAAAGAAAACGGATATGAAGCTTACTGGGGAGATGAAATTTGCTTAAGCTTATAAATTTTATCTCGCTTAATGACGAGCAAAAGCTGATGGTCTTAAAGTGGCGAAATGACGAATGTATAGCTAAATTTATGAAAAATAAAAGCGTTGGCAAAGAGGAGCATTTTGCTTTTTTAGAGAGATTAAAGAGCATTCAAGATAAGATTTATTTTTTAGTAAAAGACGAGAGTGAATTTATCGGAGTGATAAGCTTTGTTAATATCACAAAAGAAAGTTGCGAATTTGGCGTTTATAAAAACCCGGAGCTAAAAGGAGTGGGCAAAAAACTGCTTGATCTCATAAAAGAGTATGCATTTTTTACATTAAAGGTTGGCTCGCTAAAGGCAAAAGCTTATAATAACAACAAAAAAAGCGCTCGCGCTTTATAAAAATTTTGGCTTTAAGATCTATGCAAAAGATGGTGAGTTTAGCTATCTTGAGCTTAAAAATAAAACGGACTAACGGATGAAAATAGGAAATTTTGATACAGACAAAAAGGTCTTTATAATAGCAGAGCTCTCCGCTAATCACAGCGGCAGCCTAAAAACGGCAGTAGATACGATAAAGGCAGCCAAGCGCGCTGGAGCTGACGCGATAAAGCTTCAGACATATACACCTGATAGTTTGACTCTAAATTCACACCTGGACGACTTTGTCATTAAGGGCGGACTTTGGGATGGGAGAAATTTATACGAGCTTTATCAAGAGGCGCTAACGCCAAAAGAGTGGCACGTTGAGCTTTTTAAAGTAGCAGAAGAAGAAGGGCTTATCTGCTTTTCAAGCCCATTTTGCAAGGACGACGCCAACTTCTTAGAGCAGTTTAACCCGCCAGCTTACAAGATCGCAAGTTTTGAGGTAACGGACTATGATTTTGTAGAGTTTATAGCCAAAAAGGGTAGGCCCATCATCATCTCAACTGGCATAGCCTATGAAGAAGAGATAAGAGATGTGGTGCAAATTTGTAAAAATGCAGGCAATAGTGACATCGCTCTTTTAAAATGCACTTCAAGTTACCCAGCGCCGCTAAATAGCATGAATTTGCAAACTATAGCTGATATGAAAGAGAAATTTGGCGTAGAGGTCGGCTTTTCAGATCATACTTTAGGTGTGACAGCCCCAGTTGTTGCGGTTAGCCTGGGTGCTAGGATAATTGAAAAGCATTTTATACTTGATAAAAGCGTAAAAAGCGTTGATAGCGCATTTAGTCTTGATGAGAGCGAATTTACCCTTATGACAAAATGTGTTAGGGAGGCTGAGGAGCTTTTGGGCAAAGTAAGCTACGAGCTAGATGAAAAAGTGGTTTTAAACAGGAGATTTTCACGCTCACTTTATGCAAGCGCAGATATAAAAAAGGGTGAAATTTTTAGTGAGAAAAATGTAAGGAGCGTGCGCCCAGGGTATGGCCTGCACCCTAAATTTCTAAAAGAGCTAATCGGTAAAAAAGCAAAAAGAGATATAAAATTTAGCGAGAGATTAACAAAGGAGGATTTGATATGAATAACAAAAACGATAAGGCATCTAATAAAAAAGCGAAACCATCTAAAGATAATGTATCAAATATCCAAAATCCTATCTTTCAAAAAAATCTTCAAGCACTATTTCAGCAAGATGAAATTCTAGCAGCAAGGCTTTGGTCTATTGCTGGAAATGAAGACTATGAAATTTTTATAGGAAAAGATCCAATTGATATAAATTTAATAAACAAGCATACTTTTAAATATATCTATGAAAATCCTGGAGTAGACATTTTAAAGCTGCTTGAAGATATAGAAAGTAACTATAAACGTTATCCGATACTATTTTTTTATGGACTAGGCAATGGCGTGCTCTATAAAGCACTAGCAAAAAATGAAACACACCAAAAAATCGTAGTCATAGAGCCAGAGATCGAGATCATATATCTTGTTTTAAATGTTATTGATCTATCAAACGAACTAGAAAGTGGACAGATAATACTTTTTTATTCAAAATTTGCCACCTATACACATTTTTATTATCTGGTTACAGAAGCGAAACTAAACTCATATGCAAAAACCTATGATAATCTTATGATTCATATGCCTTTTTATGATCAGTTTGAAGAGGACTACATAAGAATAAACAAAGAGATTACAAGAGCATTTTCTCAAATAGTAGTTGCTCACGGCAATAGCATAGACGATCTTTTATTAGGCACAAGACAAAATTGTGAAAATTTAGTGCCCATGATTAGCAATTATTGCTACACAAGTCTTGTTAAAAAAAGATATGGTCTTATGGATACAGCTATAATTGTATCTACCGGTCCAAGCCTAGATAAACAGCTTAATACACTTAAAAAATTTGCTCCATATGTTAGCATTATAAGCGTTGATGCCTCTTATCCAATCCTTGCAAGGCATGATATCAAGCCTGATTATGTGATGTCGATTGAAAGAATAGAACCAACTTCTAGTTTTTTTGAAAAAAAATATCCAAATATTGATGACAATATACACTTTATTGTTGCCTCAGTTACACACAAGCAAACTATTAAAAATATCTTGCCAAGAAAACTAGTACTAACTATGAGGCCTCAACAAGAGGAGTATATGTTTGGCCTAAAAAGATATGGATACTTGGGCGTGGGACATAGTTGTGCAAACATGGCCTACCAACTAGCCTATGTCTTAGGACATAAAAATATCGTTTTTATAGGACAGGATCTAGCGTTTGGTAAAGATGGGGCGAGCCATGCGAAAGGTCATGCTTTTGCGCAAGCGGATGAAAATTTATATGTTAAAGCTTATGGCGGAGAGGGGGAGGTTAAAACAACATATGTTTGGACTCTATTTAAAAACCAGTTTGAAAATGACATCGCCCAATCAAGCCTAGAGAATATAAAATCATATAACTGTACCGAAGGTGGTGCTAGAATAGAAGGCACTATAGAAAAGCCATTTTTAGAAGTAATGCATGAGCTTTGCAAAGGCAAAGAGATTAAAAAACTGCCTAATATCAAAAAAGATAGCGAAACAACGGTAAATAAAAATCTTTTAAAAGCTTATAAAGTAATACTGGCAAAAATAAAGGCTCAAAGTGAAGTCAAACAACAAATAGAAAAAGTCTTTTTAGAAGTAGTGCCTAGTATAGATAAATTGCTTGAGCTCAATAAAGAAAATAAAATAGAAAAAAAGCACTTTGATGAGCTTCTTAAAATAACAAAAAAGATAGATAAACTAAAAGATGTAATCGCAAAACGTAATTATCAAAAATATGTAGATAATATATTGCAAATTTCAGTCTATTATCAAGAACTTGAGCTTGCAAAAATTTCTGTAGCACCAAGTGACACAACCATCCAAAAAACCAACAAGCTTCTTATGTGGGTAAATATGCACAAGTACTGGATGTTCTCCGCAGCTGGCGGACTAAATGCCGACATCGAAGTTACTAAAAAAGCTTCAAAAGCACTTGTTGCTGAGCTAAAAAAGAGAAAACTAATAACTAAAAACGAGATAGGAAAAGCGAAAGAAAATTTTATACTGAGTATATAAGCTAATTTGTAAGTAGAATTATTTTACTTACAGTCTTTTTATTTGGCTTACTAGTTTTAGTAAGCCTCTGTCACAATTATAAATTTATAACACAACCCATTATAAACCACTAGAGCAAAGATAAAATAGATACATTACTATTTATTTTAGTAGATAAAGCCCCAAAGTTAAACTCTGGGGCGTGGGTTTGCGTATTGTAAAAGCATTAACACTCTTAAGGCTTTGTTACTACTACAAAGCCTCTATCTAAAACCTTGATGAAACTATTGTAGTAGCTTCATTACGTTTTCGAGGAAACTTCACTCAGCTCCTACTATTGTAGAAGCTTCATTACGTTTTGTTGTACGCTGTTTGCTTGACTCATAGCATAAGCACCTGATTGAGCTAGGATGTTATGTTTTGAGAAGTTAGCAGACTCACTAGCAAAATCAACGTCTCTGATTTGAGATTCTGCTGATTTTACGTTAACTTGAGTTACAGTGATGTTATTAACTGTAGCTTGAAGTTGGTTTTGAACTGAACCAAGGTCTGAACGAACTTGATCAAGTGTTTTTTGAGCAGACTCAGCGATACTCATAACAGCCATTGCACCGCGAAGTGTCATAACACCAGCAGATTGAGCTACTGATAAAGCTCCACTCATTCTTTGGAAGCCCATAGCAGTTGCTAGGGTTTTATCTATTTGGCCTCTTATATCTCTTAATGATACTGATTGTTGAGCACCACCATTAGCAGAGAATGCTACTGATAGTTTAGTGCCACCACCACCATTTAGTTTAATATCTCTACCATCAAGACGAACTAGATTTAGTCTACCTACGAATCCAGTTAAAGATGTACCTTTAGCAGGTGCACCTTTACCGCCAAGACCTTTTGAGATATCTTTACCAGTTGCAACTATAGCACGACCATCACGGCTTGTTAGTACCATTTTGCCTGTTTCAGCATCAACAGAAGCTTCAACACCAGTTTGATCTTTTACAGAGTTGATAGCATTTACAAGTGCACCGTTTGCATCATTTGCTTTAACTTCTAGGTCACCTATTTTAACGCCGTTGATTGTTAAAGATTTGATTTCGCCACCGGCAATAGCAGCACTTGCTTTCCAAGTAACATCAGCTGTAGCTCTAACACCAGTTTTATCAGCAACTTTGTTGATATTCTCAGCTAGAGCACCAAGACCTTTACCGATACCTGTTGATATAGTAGCAGATGTAACGCCTACATCGTTTACACCATCAACGTTTAAGAATTTAAGATTTACTACATCCATCTTGGTAAGTAATTTTGAACTCTCGAAACGTGTAAGACCGATCTTATCAGACGTAGTCGCACCAATACTTGCTTTAACAGTTTGGTTTGAGTAAGCACCTATTTGGAATTCTTTATTAGAGAATGTTCCGTTTAGTAGTTGCTGACCGTTAAATGAAGTAGTGTTACCGATATTGTCAAGCTCTTCCATTAGACGAACGATATCAGCTTGCAATGCTTGGCGTGATTGAGTTGTTTGGCCGTCTTGAGCTGATTGAGTAGCTTTTGTCTTGATAGTATCAAGAATTTTTAGCTGCTCGTCCATAGCTTTATCGGCAACTTGAATGATACCAATAGCATCATTACCGTTTGCAATAGCTTGACCTAAAGCTGAAGCTTGACTTCTTAAGCTATCTGCAATAGATAGACCTGAAGCATCGTCTGCAGCTGTTTGAATCCTAAGACCTGAGCTAAGTTTGTTAAGTGACTTAGATAGGTCAGTGTTGTTGCTAACTGCGTTAGCGTGTGTGTTAAGTGCGTTTACGTTTGTGTTAATACGAAAACTCATTGTAAATCCTTTTAATTTTTTAGTTACGACTTCTTGTCGCACAAAAACTATATCGTGAAATTTTCTAAAAACTTTATAGGCATGAATGAAAAAATTTTTAAAATAATAAAGACGGATTTGATTTTTACACCTTGATACTTTAAAAATTATTTTTGCTACAATTACGCCAAAAAAATTAAAGGCTATATATAAATGAAAAGCTTAATCATCGTGGAATCTCCTGCAAAAGCAAAGACTATCAAAAATTTTCTAGATAAAAGCTACAACGTCATCGCCTCAAAAGGTCACATCAGAGACCTGCCAAAAACGAGCTTTGGCATCAAGATAGAAGATGATAAATTTACCCCAGAATACCGCGTCAGCAGCGATCACTCCGCCATCGTAAAAGAGATAAAAGAGCTTGCTAAGGGTGCAGATGAAATTTACCTCGCGACCGATGAGGATAGAGAGGGTGAGGCGATCGCGTTTCATATCGCAAACGCCATCGGCAAAGAGCCAACAAGCCTGCCTCGCATCGTATTTCACGAGATCACTAAAAGCGCCATACAAAACGCTCTAAAAAGCCCAAGACACGTCGATATGAATAGCGTCAATGCCCAGCAAACAAGGCGTTTGCTCGACCGCATCGTTGGCTACAAGCTAAGCCCACTTTTAAATTTAAAGATACAAAAAGGCTTAAGCGCTGGCCGTGTGCAAAGTGCGGCACTAAAGATAATAGTTGACCGTGAGCGTGAAATTCAAGCATTTAAGCCGGTTGAGTACTACACTATCGACACCGTCTTTAAAAAAGACCTAGACGCTGAGCTAGTTAAATTTGAAAACCAAAAGATCGAAAAGCTCACTATCCAAAATCCAGACCGCGCAAAATACATCATTGAAAATTTACAAAATGAGAAATTTAGCGTCCGTGAGATCGAGAGCAAGGATAGAAAGATCCAGCCAAGTCCGCCATTTATGACATCAACACTTCAGCAAAGTGCGAGCAACCGCCTTGGCTTTAGCCCTAAAAAGACCATGATGATCGCACAAAGCCTCTATGAGGGTGTACAAACAAACGAAGGCTTCATGGGTGCGATCACTTATATGAGAACGGATAGCTTAAATTTAGCCAAAGAGGCTGTCGCGGCCGCTAGAGAGCATATATTGCAAAACTACGGCAAAGAGTATCTGCCAGCCAAAGCGATAAGCTACATGACAAGCTCAAAAGGCGCGCAAGAAGCCCACGAAGCGATCCGCCCAACAAATTTAAGCTTCACACCACAAATTGCTGCTAAATTTCTAGAAAAGGATGCGCTAAAACTCTACACGCTCATATACAATAGATTTTTAGCCTGCCAAATGAGCGCATGTGTGAGCCAAACGCAAAATGTCTTTGTCACAAGTGAGAAAGGCGAGTTTAAGATAAGTGGCAGAAAAGTGCTATTTGACGGCTTTTACAAGGTTTATGGCGAGCTTGATAAAGATAAAATTTTGCCAAATTTAAAAAAAGGCGACGAGATGAGTTTGCAGAGCATAAAAAGCACGCAAAATTTCACCGAGCCACCAGCTAGATACTCTGAAGCTGGACTTGTTAAGAAGTTAGAGAGTCTAGGCATCGGCCGCCCAAGTACCTACGCACCGACTATCACACTGCTAACTTCAAGAGACTACGTGAGGGTCGAGAAAAAGCAGCTCATACCAAACGAGATCGCATTTAGCATGATAGGCGTTTTGGAGGAGCACTTTAGCAACATTGTCGATAGTGAATTTACTTCACATCTTGAAGAAAAGCTCGATGAGATCGCACTTGACAAGGCTGATTGGCAAAAGGTGCTAAGCGACTTTTACTATCCATTTATGGAAAAAATTAGCGCTGGCAAAACTGGAATAAAAAGCCTAAAAACAGCTACTCCAATCGGCGAGAAGTGCCCAGAGTGTGGAAGCGAGCTAGTGCTTAGAAAGGGCAGATACGGCGAGTTTATCGCTTGCTCAAATTTCCCAAAATGCAAATACTCAAGAAACGTCGCAAAAGATAATGAAAAGAGTGCAGAAGCAGGCACTACTGGGGTGGTAAAGCCAAAACGTGAGCTTAAAAAGCTTGATGTGCCGTGTCCAAAATGTGGCGGTGAGATCGTCGAGAGATTTAGCAGACGCGGTAAATTTTACGGGTGTGCCAACTATCCAAAATGCGACTTCGTCTCAAACTACGAGCCGGTTGAGCAAAAATGCGACGAATGTGGCAGCGATATGATCAAAAAAGAGCTTAAAAAAGGCACATTTATAGAGTGTACAAAATGTAAGAAAAAGACCCTTATCTCTGAAAACTAAAAATTTCTAGCCAAATCTGAGCCCTTGAGCCTAAATTTGGCTTTTATAAATTTGGAATTTAAAATACCTGACAGTACCGCTAAGCTTAGCCAGTACAGAGGGTAAAAGAGCCTCGTCATAAACTGCACTCAGTTAGATGGTAGCTTCACATCGTAGTACCTATTTTTTGGACTTTTTGGCGAGCTTAGCGCTTTACCAAATTTAAAAACAGATCTTTTAAAAGAGAGAGCGGAAATTTATAAGAGAAAGTAATGTCATAAAATTTAAGCTTTTCGCATAGCTTTTAATAAATTTATATCTTGGAGCAAATTTTAAAATTCCATTCACTCGCAAGAATTGACTGCTAAAATTTAGCTTCGCTTACCGCTTAACTCAAATTCTAAAGCCAAAATTACTCGTTCATGAAATTTTAAAATTTATCTGATACTTACCAGATATACGAACGCATGCAGTGCAAAATCGCTATTGCATGTACTTCTAACGTGCGAAGGGCTTAGAAGATTTAAATGGGGATAAGGGGGGCGACTTACGCAATTCAAGCCCCTTTGCCCCCCCCTTTTTTGAATAAAAATAAATTTATACATTTCATCAAACTATTTTTGCAAATTCATAAATCACCCTACTTAAATTTTAAACCTACCAAAGCTATAATGCTCCCCAAAAAAAGGATCAAAAATGAAAACAATTATGCTCTGTGCGATATGCTCAGTCACTCAAGGAAACTGCGCCGAGGACTGCGCTTACTGCACACAAAGTGCCAAAGCTGGCGCCGATATCTCAAAATTTAAAGAAAAAAGCGTGCAGCAGGTGGTGGAAGAGGCCAAAATGGCTTATAAAAACCACGCTCTTGGCTTTTGTTTAGTCACAAGCGGTGCTAGACTAAATGACAAAAAGACCGACTATATCGCATCTTTAGCAAGAGCCGTGAGCAAAGAAGTGCCAAATTTGATGCTCATCGCATGTAACGGCATGGCAACCTACGAGCAGCTTAGTGAGCTTAAAAAAGCTGGCGTTTTTAGCTACAACCACAACCTTGAAACAAGCCGAGAATTTTTCCCAAAAATTTGTAAAACTCACACTTGGGACGAGAGATATCAGACAAATTTAGATGCAAAAAGGGCTGGACTCATGCTTTGTACTGGTGGTATTTACGGCGTTGGCGAGAGTGAGGCTGATAGGGTGAGCTTTAGAGCTAGTCTAAAAGAGCTTGAGCCATTTTCGTCACCGATAAATTTTTTCATTAAAAATGAAGCGCTGAGTCTTGATCTGCCTCCTCTTAGTACGGATGAAGCCCTAAAAATAGTGCGTGAGACCAAAAGAGATCTACCAGAAACTAGAGTCATGATAGCTGGTGGCAGAGAGAAAATTTTAGGCGATAGACAATACGAGGTCTTTGAAAATGGCGCCGATGCGATCGTCATTGGCGACTATTTGACAGCAAAAGGCGAGAAAGCTAGTAAGGATATCGAGGAGCTTACAAAGCTCGGTTTTAGCTTCGCTAGTATCTGCCACTAATGCTTGTAAATTTACTTTTTGTAGGGCTTGGAGGATTTATAGGAGCTGGATGCAGGTTCTTAGCTGGCGAGCTACTAAAATTTAGCCACTTTCCGCTAGCCACACTTGGCGTAAATGTGCTTGGCAGCTTTATTATCGGCGTTTTGTTTTGTCTAAATTTAAGCCAAAACGCGAGGATGTTCTTGGTCGTTGGCATACTTGGCGGATTTACGACATTTTCAAGCTTTAGCCTTGATAGTGTGAAATTTTTACTAGAAGGCGAGCTGGTAAAAGGCTTTTTAAATATCTTTTTAAACCTTATCCTCTGCCTGCTTGCAAGCTATCTTGGTATTTTGTTTGGTAAGAATTTGTGAGAGCTTGCAAATTTAACAGAGTTTAAATTTTGCTAAATTTTCTTAATCGCATGCAGTGCTTTAGCGCCATTGCATGCACTTTGAACGTGCGAGGGGATTGGGGGATTTAAAAAGGGGGATAAGGGGACGGCTTCGTAACTCGAGTCCCCTTGTTTCCCTTTTGAATAAAAAAACCTAAAAATAAAAAAGTCTGTATTTTTAAAAATAGAATTTTACTATCGCGAAAATTTTAAAATTCTATTCACTCGCAAGAATTGACTACTGATTTTAGGTCTCGCAAAGCTTGCCACTAAAATCAGAGCCGAAATTACTCGTTCATGAAATTTTAAAATTTACTTGACGCTTATCTGACTTGATAAATAAAAATTTGTCGTAGTTTTTAATCGCATGCGGTACAAAACATGCCACATCCACCTTTCTACCTAGCTTCTACCTTTGGCATCTGAAGCATAAAATTTCTAGCTTCACTTAAAAGTACAGGCTTAAGCCCATCTACTAGAGTTTTTGGATCATAAATTCTCTCATATGAAAGTATTAAGACTCCATCTTTTTTAAGTAAAAAGTGGATTATTTCTATATTTTTACTGCTAGTTTCATCTTTTATGAGAGCTAAAATTTGATCATTCTCTTCACTATAAAGCACTTCTTTAGCTTCTTTTATCTTCTTTTTTAGCTCAGCAAGCATACTTTCACTTTTTATATTTTTGTCAAATTTTACTCTAAAGCCTACAAAATGCTCATCAAAATTTTCATTTTTTAAAAAGTAAAAGCTCTCATCTTTGGCTGTATTTTTCTTATAAAAAACGCTTCCATCAAATTTAAAACTTTGAACCAAACTTAGCTCGTCTGCAAAGCCAAAAATTCCAAAAAACATCAAGACAAAAAATAGAAATTTACGCATAAATTTGCACTCCAAATTTTTAAAAATTTGTCGCCATTTTGCCCAAAAATCGCTTAGCTTAATCAAAAAATAACAAAGCTTTTTATACAATCAAACATTTTTAATTTAAGGATCTTTTTGCAGTTACATCAAGCTAGCGAGCTTAGTATTCTTGTCGTTTTGGCATTTATCGTCTTTGCTTCGCCTTATATTTCTAAAATTTTACGCATTCCTGTCGCTCCTGCTGAGATAATACTTGGAGCACTAGCTAGCTACATCGGGCTTGTCGGCGAAAATGAGATGTTTAAGCTAATTAGCGAAGTTGGCTTTTTCTTTTTGATGTTTCTAGCTGGTATGGAAATCGATCTTAGAATGCTTATAAATATTGACCGCAAAATTTTACGCCTGGGGCTTATCTATCTTGCGCTCATTTACTCGCTAGCAACTGCACTTACGTTTAGTTTTGATCTTAGTTTGCTTTATATTATCATTATCCCGATAATGGCCGTTGGCATGATATTTACGCTATTTAAAGAGTATGGCAGAGATGTAAAATGGCTAAATTTAAGCATGCTTATTGCAACTATTGGCGAGCTTATAAGCATTACGCTTTTGACATTTATAGCAGCCTATTTGCAGTTTGGAGCTAGCATAAATTTATGGCTAACGATTGGCTATTTGATCTTATTTTTAGCTATCAGCGTACTTAGCTTTAAAATTTTAGATGTGCTTTTTTGGTGGTATCCTGGGCTTAAAGTGATCCTTATGCCACACTACGATAAGGACGAAAAAGATATTAGACTAAGCATTGCTGTATTTTTTTCGATGATTGCACTTATGCTTTATTTGAATTTAGAGGTCGCCTTTGGCGCGTTTATCGCGGGTATGTTTATAGCGACATTTTTTGATCATAAAAAAGACTTACCGCACAAGCTTTCAAGTTTTGGATTTGGTTTTTTGGTACCGATATTTTTTATACACATAGGCTCAACCTTCAAGCTCTCAAGCCTAAGCTCAAATGAAGTGATAAAAGATGCTATTTTTATATTTTGTGCGATGCTTGCCACAAGGCTTTTTTCAAGTGTGTTATTTGTAGGAAAATTAGGATTTAAGGGGATATTTTTGTTTTCTCTCTCACAATCCATGCCACTCACACTTCTAGTAGCAGTTGCTACTATCGCACACAGATCAGGTGAGATAAGTGATTATTCTTACTCATCTTTTATCCTAGCAAGCCTAGCTCAAGCTATAATAGGGACAATAATTATAAAATTTCTAATGCAATCAAGAAGTAAGGAGTAAAAATGTCATCAAATACAGCTACGCTAACTGATAACAGAACCGGCAAGAGTTACGAGTTTCCTATACTAAAAGGCACTATGGGACCTGATGTGATAGACATCTCGACATTTTTTAGTGATACTGGAATGTTTACTTTTGACAGAGGTTATACTTCAACTGCGATGTGTCGCTCGGCGATAACTTATATAGACGGCTTAAAAGGCGAACTAATGTATAGAGGTTATGATATCGCGTATTTGGCCGAAAATAAGACATTTTTAGACGTGGCATATTTACTCTTAAACAAAGAGCTTCCAACAAATGATCAGTATATAAATTTTAAAACCGAACTTAAAAAAAGAAGCTTTATACATGAAGGCATGATGAAGCTCTTTGACGCATTTCCAGACAAAGCTCACCCTATGGCGATCTTACAAGCAGCGGTCTCAGCCCTAAGTGCGTTTTACTCAGATCACCTAAATATGGATAAACCTGAAGAGTATCACGAGATGGCTATGCGTATAATCGCTAAAATTCCAACGATCGCGGCCTTTAGTTACCGCTACTCACGCGGGCTTCCTATCATATATCCAAATTTAGATCGTGGCTTTACTGAAAATTTCCTCTACATGATGAGGGGCTATCCATACGAGCACGTCGATCTTAAACCAATCGAGATAAAAGCACTTGACACGGTCTTTATGCTGCACGCAGATCATGAGCAAAATGCTTCGACTACGACTGTTAGAACCGTTGGCTCAACGCACGCTCACCCATACGCATGTATAAGTGCCGGCATCGGCGCACTTTGGGGCTGGGCTCATGGTGGGGCAAACGAGGGCGTTATCCGTCAGCTTGAAGAGATCGGCTCGGTCGCAAATGTCGATAGATACATCGCTAGAGCAAAGGATAAAAACGATCCATTTAGGCTAATGGGCTTTGGTCACAGGGTCTATAAAAATTTTGACCCTCGCGCAAAAGTGCTCAAAAAAATGAGAGATCAGCTCATGGACGAGATAGGCATCAACTCAGAGCTTATCAAGATCGCAAACCGTATCGAGGAGATCGCGCTAAATGATGACTACTTTGTAAGCAGAAATTTATATCCAAACGTTGATTTTCACTCAGGGCTCATCCTAAAGGCGCTTGGCATACCAAATAATATGTTTGCCGTAATCTTCGTCATCGGCAGGACTCCAGGCTGGATCAGCCAGTGGATCGAGCTAAAAGAGCAAGATACGATAAAGATCGTCCGCCCAAGACAGCTTTATGTTGGAGAGACAAACAGAACACCAAAATGAGCGAGCTTCTAAATTTAGCTAAAAAAGCAGCCGTTAATGCTGGAGCGCAAATAATGAAATTTTACTCCGCAGATAATACGGCTCTTAAAGTCTGCCTAAAAGATGACAGCTCACCACTAACTAGCGCTGATCTAGCCGCAAATGAAACAATACTAAAAGTTCTAAGTGAAAGTGGGATAAAAATTTGCTCTGAAGAGAGTATCTTGCAAGAAAGCGATAAAGACAAGTTTTGGCTCGTAGATCCTCTTGATGGCACTAAAGAATTTCTAGCTAGAAACGGCGAATTTTGCGTTTGCATAGCGCTTATAAAAAAAGCTAGACCAGTGCTTGGCGTGATATTTATCCCGGTTAGCAAAGAGCTTTTTTATGCTGATGAAAATGGCGCTTTTAAAGAAATTTTAGATGACAATGATGAAATCATAAATAGAGTTGATTTAAATAAAAAAGATAAAAATTTAGACAATCTAATCTTTTCAAGTAGAAGAGGCGATACCAAAGAGATAGAATTTATAGGACAGAGCTTAAATTTTGAGCAAAGGTGCATCGGCTCAGCCATAAAATTTTGCCGTTTGGTTGAATTTGGTGGAGCTTATTTGAGATTTGCCCCAAGCTACCTTTGGGACAATGCAGCAGGAGAAGCGCTCGTAAATTTTTGTGGCGGAAAAGTATTTGACGCTAATAGCAGCAAAGAGATGAGCTACGAGCTTGCTGATTTAAAAAGTCCATTTTTCATAGCTCTCTCAAAAAACACACTAAATCTAAAAGATAAAATCACACAACTATATAAGCAAAGTAAAATTTAAACCTTAAATTTCTTCTAGTAGATAAAGCATGCTAGCTATTTTTGCTGTGCCTAGCACGTAGCTCATTATGTTTGCTGCGACTTTATCTTTTTTAAGCACTTTGCCATTTATGTCAAATATATCTTCGTTGTTCTCTTTGATAAATTTTAAGGTTTTTGCTGCGACATCTTCTAAGCTATTTTTACCATCAAGCAATAAAAGTATGTAATAATCGATATTGTTAAGCTTTCTTGAGATACTAAATTTATTAGCAAAAACAACATCGGCATTATTTTTATGATTTAAAAAATATCTGACATAATTTATTAAATTTTGACTAAGCCTTGAGTAGCCGGGCCTATACTCGATATTTTTTTGCTCATCTTTTAAAATCATTGCATCAGACGAGTTTGTTAAAATTCTTACAAAAGCGCTATAAACCATGAGCTTATCTTCTGGCAAAATTTCTAAAATCTGAGAAAGGTTTATGCTAGCTGGATACATCTTATAAAAGACCTCGCAAAGCCATGATATATCTTGTGGCATAGCACCATAACTATCTTGCCACTGGTTATCTTTCTTTATAAAATCTGCCACAACGTGAATTTTATTGATATCGCTTGGGCCTATTTGTTTATTGGCTATACTCTCATAAGTCTTGCTATGGACTATTAGGCTTTGTCTAAATACTTTGTTACTAATCATATCCATGAATTGCTCTAGATCGATTCTGTCCTTAAACTTGTTATTTTTGTATTCATCTACTACGGCTGTGCCAACATCTGGGGTAAAAATATCATCAAGCGTATACTCACAAAGATAAGTAAGATCATTTTTGGCAAGCATGGCATTAAAATCTTTAAAATAAAATGGATCATTTGTGTATTCTAAAAACTCATGAGCTATGTAAAAGTCATCTTTTGAGAGCACATGTTCTGTTACAAAAAGAAGCATCTTAAGAGGCATCTTCCCTTCATAAATTTCTTCATCTCTTGTTAACAAATATTCTTTATAGACTAAAAGTGCTTCTTTGGCTGCTTTTAATCTCTCTTGCATGCTCTCTTTATCTTTTGCGGCAAGTAGCATTATATCTCTTACGATGTCTTTTACTTTCCAGCCAGGATAAACATTATAAGAGATAAATGCCACGCCATTTGTACTTAAATTCTCTCTTACGACTTTTAATATAGCTTCTTTTACAAAGTCAGGCACCCAGCTAAAAACGCCATGAGCGATGATATAGTCAAATTTCTCATCGCTTTTAAATTCGCAAATATCGCCGTGTATAAGCTCTAAATTTGTAAGCCCCATTTCTTTAACGATCTCTTGTCCACGCCTTATCTGCTCGCCACTAAGATCTATGCCAACTACTTTTGCATTTTTGTTATTTACTGCAAATGGGATCAAATTTCCGCCAAAGCTACATCCTATCTCTAAAACTCTTGCATTTTCGCATGGCGGTGGGGTTATGCCAAGAAGTGTCGCACAAGCTTCAAGCCTATATGGCGACGATTGGGCAAAAGCTATTGATTTATAAGTTAGCTCATCATAAGACTTCTCGATTTTGCTATTTTGGCTCATTTTAACTCCTAATAGTCTTTTTCTTTGATTTTTTCTAGCATATTTTTAGCATCATTCTCAGGATCATCCACTATATATGCGCGCCTTATCTTGCCATCTTTTATGATAAGTGTTTGTCTAAAATAAAATTTATGTCCATTTGATGCAGAAAAAACCGGAAGTTCAAGCGCCCTCTCAAGCATAAACTCACTATCGTTTAGAAACATAACACCTGCTGAAGTCTCTTCTTGAAATTTCTTTTGAGCTGCGATATCTTGTGAGCTAATAGCCACTACCATGAAACCAAGATCGTTAAAATCTTTTAAAAATTTCTTGTAGTTTATCGCTTGTTTGGTACAGCCCTTCATACCCGCAGTATTTTGCAATTGCTCACTTAAAAGACTAAAGTCCTCGCCTATCTTTGGGTAGATAAAAATGACACAGTCATGCGTCCTTGCAAAGGCGGAAAAATCAAATTCCTTACCATCTAAGGTATTTAAATATATACTTGTAGGCACTTTTATCATACTTCATCCTTTAAAATTTTTTACTATTATATCTTTATAAGCTTTGTCTTAAGCTTTTTTAGAATTTAAAAGATAAACTACGAAAAGAACAAAAAAGCTAATTATTAACATCAAAAGTGCATAGACATGAGCCTTGGTGTAATCAAGCATTTCAACCGCTTCAAATATCGCAATGCTCGCAACCTTGCTCTCTCCAGCTACGCTACCGCCTATCATTAAAACAACGCCAAATTCACCCATAGTGTGAGCAAAACTAACGACAGTAGCTGTTAATAAATTTGATCTAATACTTGGCAAAATCACCCTAAAAATAGTCGTGAGCTTATTTTTGCCAAGGCTATAACTTGCTTCAAAAAGGCTCTTTTTTAGGCTATTTAGCCCAGCATAAATCGGCCCAAACATAAATGGCAATGAATAGATACAACTTGCCACAACAAGACCTGTGAAGTTAAAAACAAGCCTAACTCCAAAAATTTCTTCAATAAATTTACCAAAGGCCGAATAAGGCGAAAGAAAAATGAGCAGATAAAAGCCAAGAACACTTGGTGGCAAAACCAAAGGTAGTGAGATTACCGACTCTAAAAACGACTTGCCAAAAAATTTCTTTTGAGACATAAAATAGGCAAGTGCGATGCAGACAAAAAATAAAATAAACGTTGTTATAAAAGATAATTTTAGTGATAGCCAAAATGGCTCGTAATCGATACTTCTTAACTCGTCTATCATGCTTTTTCCAAATTTACGCTAAATGCTTTTGTGCTAACTACTACCATATCGCCTGCTTTTAGATTCATTGCTTCGCTACTACTTAGCACCACTTCACAAATTTGGCGGTTTATTAATACATTTGCCACGTAAATAGCATCACGTTTTTTTATCTCTAAAATTTTAGCGTTAAAGGCAAATTTCTGCGATCCTGCACTCTTTAAAAATATCTCACTTGCACTACCTGATCTTGAAATTTTTCCATTCTCAAGGACAAAGACTTTATTGCAAAGCTTATAAATTTCAGCGATATCATGGCTTACTAAAATAATGCTCATCTTAAACTCATCATGAAGTGTGAGTAAATAGTCTTGAAGTTTCTCACGCATGGCATTATCAAGCGCACTTAACGGCTCATCAAGTAGTAAAATTTCAGGCTTTCTCATAACCGCACGAGCCAAAGCAACACGTTGCTTTTGACCGCCAGAAAGAGTGCTAATTTTTGCATTTTTTAGGCTGGTTAGACCGCAGATATCAAGAAGTTTATTCGCTAGAGCTAGATCATTTTTTGCAAAGAGTAAATTTTTAAAGACATTCATATTTTCAAAAAGTGCATAGTCTTGAAATAAAAAGCCGATATTTCGCTTTTGTGGAGCCAAATTTGTCTTTTCATCAAAGAAAATTTTATCTCCAACCTTTATAAAGCCACTTTGTGGTGCTTCAAAACCAGCGATCAAGCGTAAAATAGTAGTCTTTCCGCCACCGCTTGCTCCATAAAGTGCGACAAAATCACCACTTTCAAAACTAAGGTCAGCCTCAAGTAAAAATTTTCCGCCACCGCCATTTAGCTCTTTTTTACAAGAAATTTCTATCATTTTTGTGTACTTATGTGAATGCTTGTAGATTTTATATAGGCAAAGACTTCATCGTTTTCACCTACGTTCATGATTTTTAATGCGTGATTTGAGATAATAGCTTCGAAGTAAATTTCGCCACACTTCAAGCTAATAACACTTAAAATTTCACCAAAATTTATAGCTTCAATCACACACTTTAGCTCGTTTTCAAGCGAGCTATTGCTTAGTTTGTCTTTTGACAAGATAACATCAGAGCTTTTAAAACCTAAGTCGATCTCATCATCTAAGGTAAATTTGCTAGCCTCATTCAAGACTAGCATAAATAAATTCGCCTCTAAATTTAGACCCTTTAGCTCAAATAAGCTAACGTCATCTTTAGTCAAAATTCCAACGATCTTTGCTCTTATCATTTAGCTGGAACGTTGTAACCAAATTTCTTGAAAATTTCTCTTGATTTATCACCTAAGATAAACTCGTAAAATGCTTTTGCATCATCATTTTTTTCAGCATGTTTTAGAAGAACGATGCCTTGATCGATCGGAGTGTATAGCTCTTGTGGAACAAAGATGTAATTAACGCCCTCTTTGTATTTTGACATTTTCTCATCAAAAAGTGCGCTAGCAGCGATAAAGCCTACATCAGAAGCACTTAATGCCTGAGATAGAGTTTCAGAAATTTTTTGAGCATAGACGATATTTTTTTCTACTTCGTCATAAAGCTTTGCGTTTTTAAGAGCCTCTATACTAGCTTTGCCGTATGGTGCAGTTTGTGGATTTGCAATAGAAATCGCCTTTAAGCCACGAACAACTTCGATACCTTTTTTGAAATCAACATTTCTAATAGAAAAGATAGCAACAGCGCCTTGTGCATAAACTTTTGGAGCAGCTACTGCAAAGCCTGTATCATAGGCTTTTTGCGCAAAGCCCATATCAGCAGCCATAAAGATATCAGCTGGAGCTGAATTTTGTATCTGTGTAACAAGACCACCGCTTGCGCCAAGAGTTAGGTTGATTTTGGCATCTGGATGAAGCTTATTAAACTCTTTTATAAGCTCTGGAAATGCGTATGTTGTGTTTGCTGCAGCATATACATTTACTTCAGCGCCAAATGCGTTTATGGCAAGCAAAGCTGCCACACATAAAAATTTAAAAACTTTTCTCATTTAAACTCCTATAATGATTTGAGATGATTTTACTATTGCTAAAAGTGTATCGCCAACACCTATTTTCATCTGGATAGCACTATCTTTTGTGATGATAGCAGTTAAAGTCTGTTCATCGCTTAGCTTTAAAGTGATTTCAGCATTTACAGCACCTATCTTTGCTTCGATCACTTCGCCTTTTAATTGATTTTTTGTGCTTATTTTTATATCTAGATCCTTAGCCAAAATGACAGCTGGAGCTTTAAAAATATAAATAACTTTTTGTCCAACTTTTAGACCTAAATTTTTCTCACTTTCAACCGTGATGTTTGACTCAAGCGTGCAGCCATTACTTAGTTTTGCAATTATTTGAGAATTTACCGCACCGCGGTTTATGCCAATAATCTCACATGAGAGCTGATTTCTGGCACTTAAGTTCATATTCATTCTTTGAAGATTTACAATATCTACATCCTCAAAATCTACTTTTTGACAAATTTTTTGTAAAAAATCCTTTTGAGTCTCAAGAATGGCATCATAAATTTTTATCAGTTTATTAGCATACTCGCTTAGCTCAGAGCCACTATTTTTTTTATTTCCATCAGCTCTAATAATAAGCGGCTTGCTACTTTTGTTATTTATCGTATCAAGACAGTCCCAAGCATTTTTATATGATATACCAACCAATTCTGCTGCTTTTGTGATACTTTTTGTCTCTTTTATGGCCTTTAATAATGTAATATGTTTAGCTAAAACCTGTGTATCTTCGCCTAAAAATAGTTCTAAATTTATATCTGCTTTCAAAATTTTTACCTTTACTATATTAGAGAATAATTTGTGAAGTATATCTAATTATATTAATCCTTAAGCTTAAAGATTTAAGCCAATTTATAAATTTCTCTTAATTTCTTGTAAAGTTTTTAAAAGATAAAATCGAGCTACATTTTATAAATAAAAATAAGGCTTAGTATGAAATTTTTGCTTTCTATCTTTTTTAGTTTGCTTTTAGCCTGTGCTAATACGGGCATAAATACGAATAGTGAAAGCGACGAATTTGATGTTGAATTTGAAGCAAGAAAAGATGTTTTTGACCCGCTTAGTGGCTACAATAGAATGATGACACATGCAAATGACTTTATCTATGTAAATATGCTAACTCCGGTGGCAAAAGGCTATGCCTACGTTGTGCCAAAAACAGCTAGAACAATGGTTTCAAATTTCTTTGACAATCTGCTTTTCCCGGTTCGCTTTGTAAATAATCTACTTCAGTTTAAATTTCAAAACGCTGGCGAAGAGACATTGAGATTTTTAGCAAATACGATAATAGGTTTTGGCGGACTAACAGACGGAGCAAAATACTACAACCTCAAACCTCACGATGAAGATTTTGGACAAACGCTTGGATATTGGGGGCTTGGCAGCGGTTTTCATATAGTTTGGCCACTTATTGGACCATCAAATTTAAGAGATACTGGTGGCATGGTCGGAGATTATTTTGCTGATCCTATTAGCTACGTTGATCCTATACTTTTATCAACTGGTATCAAGTCATATAGAGCGTTTAATAGCTTTTCACAAGATCCAACTGCTTATGAAAAACTAAGAAAAGATGCTATTGACCTTTATCCATTTTTACGCGATGCTTACGAGCAAAGACGCGATAAGCTTATCAAGGAGTAAATATGAAAATTTTAAAAATTCTAACTATGATTTTACTTTTTACAACTAGCCTTTTTGCTATTTCAAAAGAGCAGATCAAGCCTGAAGTAGAGATGAAAACAACAAAGGTTATTGAAATTTTAAAAGATACAAATTTAGACAATAACGCAAAGACAAAAGAAATTTTTGCTCTTCTTGATCCATTTTTTGACTATAAGCAAATGGCAAAGATAAGCCTTGGCAAACGTTACAACAGCCTAAGTAGCGACGAGCAAGCTAAATTTGACGCAGCATTTGAGCAAAAACTAAAAAGCTCATACATAGATAAACTTTTAGGGTACAAAGACCAAGAGATACATATAACTGGTGAGAGCGAACCTCAAAAAAATAGATACTGGCTCACATCCGAGCTTGTAAATGATGGCAAGAGCTACGAATTTGTCTATAAATTTTATGACGCTAAAGAGCGTGGTTGGCTCATTTACGATCTTGATATCGTTGGTGTAAGCATCATTCAAACATACAGAAGTCAGTTTGGTGATGTGCTAAATAACGCTGATTTTAATACTCTTTTACAAAAGCTAAACGAAGCTGTTTTGCCTGATCAAAATAAAACTAACCCTTAATGCGACAAATTTTTAAATTTATCATTGCTAAAAACAAGCTTATTATTGCTCTAATTTTAGCTTTAAGCGTAGTTTTTGGCTATCTTAGCACTAAGCTTAGCGTTGATGCATCAGCTGAAACGCTACTGCTTGAGCATGATCCTGACTTAAAAGCTTATAGAGAGATAGCCAAACGCTACGACTCACCCGGATTTTTAGTGGTCGCTTTTACTCCAAAAGATGACCTTTTTTCACCTAAAAATTTAGAACTTATCAAAAATTTAGGCGATGAACTAGCTAAAAACGATATGGTAAATAGCGTCATCTCTATAATAAATATTCCGCTTTTAAATAGTGTAAAAGGCGGGATCACGGGCATCTTAGATCATACTCCAACGCTGCAAGATAAAGATATAAATATTTCAAAAGCGAAGCTCGAGTTTGCCAAAAGTCCGATTTACAGCGGAAATTTGATAAGCAAAGATCTAAAAACCACAGCAATTGCTCTAAATTTAAAACAAGATGAGAAATTTAATGAGCTTGTAAATGAGAGAAATTTGCTTAGCCAAAAAGAGTCAAACGGCACTATCACACAAGCTGAGCGACTTAAGCTAGAGGCTCTTGCCTATGAGTTTAAAGCCTACCGAGACGAGCTTAGAAAGAGCGATCACGAAAACCTTGAGGCCATAAAAGCAACCATAGCTAAATTTAACGCAAATGACGAGCTATTCTTAGGCGGCGCAAATATGATCGCTGATGATATGATAGGCTTTATAAAGAACGATCTTTTGGTTTATGGCTTAAGCGTACTTGCTCTTCTTAGCTTTAGTTTGTGGCTATTTTTCAGGCAGGTTAGATGGATAGTTTTGCCGATGTTTATATGTGCCGTAAGTGCCATTTTTACGACCGGAATTTTTGGTATATTTGACTGGGAAGTGACGGTCATTAGCTCAAACTACATCGCACTTCAGCTTATCATTACTATTTCAACTGTGATTCACCTTGTCGTTAGCTACCGAGAATTTTACGTAAAGCATCCAAAATATAGCCAAAATCAGCTAATTTATCTAACGCTTCGCGATAAATTCTCTCCATCTTTTTGGGCGATATTTACCACGGTTATTGGCTTTAGCTCACTTATGAGCGCTGACATAAAGCCAGTTATCATGCTTGGCGTTATGATGAGTACTGGCATTAGCGTTTCGCTTGTGCTTTCATTTTTATTATTTGGTGCAATAAATGTAAATTTAAAAAAATTAGCTCCTATTATAACCTTTGAAAATAGCTTTAAATTTACAAAATACTGCGCAAATTTAGCCTTAAACTCAAGAAAGATTATCTACGTAGTTTGCGTTCTAGTCGTTTGTTTTGGCGTTTATGGTATCAGCAAGATAAAGGTTGAAAATAGCTTCATTGGCTACTTTAAAGAAAGTACAGAAATTCGCCAAGGAATGCAAGTCATTGATACTAAGCTTGGTGGCACGATACCGGTTGATGTGATAGTGAAATTTAAAGAGCAAAAACAAGAAAAAAATGCCGAGCAAGATGAGTTTGAAAATGAGTTTGAAAGCAACGCTAAGGATGCAAAGTACTGGTTTAATAGCTATCACACAAGGGTTGCTGAGAAGATTCACGACTATTTAAAAGAGCAAAAATTTGTCGGACATGTAAGCTCGCTAGCAACGCTCATAAAAGCCATAAAAGAGCTAAATAACGGTGCGAGTGATGATTTTTTATTAGCTGCGATGTATGAGAAATTACCACAAAGTTATAAAAATATCTTATTAAGTCCCTATGTAAGCGTTGAAAATGATGAACTTAGATTTAGTATAAGGATCGTCGATAGCGACTCTGATCTTAGACGAAATTTATTTCTAAAGGAGCTTAGAGAAGGGCTAGCACAGCTTACTAAAAATGACAATGTAAGCATAGAAGTTGCCGGAATGATGGTGCTTTATAACAATATGCTTCAAAATTTACTTAGCTCACAAGTTGATACTTTTGGACTAACTGTCGCTATACTTTTTGTCATATTTTGCTTTATTTTTAGAAGCATAAAGCTAGCAACCATTGCAATAGTTTCAAATTTAATCCCACTTTGCACACTCTTTGGTGTGATGGGATTTTTTGGCATTCCGCTTGATGTGATGAGCATTACGATCGCAGCCATTAGTATAGGTATCGGCGTTGATGATATTATCCATTACATCCACCGATTTAAAGAAGAAATGCTTACAAAAAGCGTTTTTGAGAGCATTAAAGTCGCGCACGCAAGCATCGGATATGCGATGTATTACACATCATTCACTATTTTTCTTGGCTTTAGCGTGATGATAACTAGCAATTTTATCCCAACTATATATTTTGGCTTACTAACCGATCTTGTTATGGTATTTATGCTTCTTGGCGCGCTAATCATCTTACCAAGCCTCATTGCAAGCTTTGTAAAAAAGAGCGATATTTAAGCTAAATTTATTTGATAACTTTAATAAATGAGTAGACATCGGCCACGCCGTCAATGTGCTTAGCGTACCAAATAGCATGTTTTTCTTGCTCTATACTATCGACAACGCCACTAAAAACAACATCGCAGCCAACGATACTAACACGCACATTTGTTCCTTCGACTATACTATCTTTGAAAAGGTTTTGTTTTAAATTTGCAAGAATTTTTAGACTATCGCATGGATACTCTGGCTTTTTTATGCGAAGATAGGTGTAAATTTCTCGTACACCATCTGTATTTTTGGCTAGTCCTACTAACTTATCTTCAAGCTCTTTGCTATCAACAAGTCCGATCAGATAAGCATCTCCGTAAAAAACCTCTATCTCGATATCAATATTACTAAGCCCTTTTGAAAATAAAATTTTGCTTTGCAATTTGCTTTGTATAAATTTATCTCTTGTGATCGAGTAAATACCACGTTTATCACGTGAAATAGAGTACGCATCATATACATTTAGCGGCGCAGTTGCTGGAGAAAGAACCGAAGAGCAAGAGCAAAAAAATAGAGCCAAAAATGCAAAAACGCTAAATTTTAAAATCAGAAATCCTTTTGTAATTTCAAAAAGTTTATAGAAAATGGGCTAAAATTTATCTAAATCTGCTAAAATAACGCGCACGGAGGATAAAGTAATCTGGTGATGCTCACGGGCTTCAAACCCGATGACTGGGCGGTTGACCGTCTGGTGGGGAGTTCGATTCTCTCATCCTCTCGCCACTCACTTTAAATTTTACTTTTATCAAGCAAATTTATAATCCCAAACAAAATAAAGCTTAATACAACCAAAACAAGGCTTAAAACTAGTGCTTCATCGCTTTTACCATCGTATACAGCATTATAAATGGCAAGCGAAATAGTGTCTGTTTTGCCTATGATATTGCCACCCAAAATTAGTGTTATGCCAACCTCGCCAAGCCCACGCGAGAGAGCTAGGATAAAAGCCGCTGCTACGCTTTTTGCAACGCATGGGAAGAGCACAAAAATAGCTGTTTGAAATTTATCTTTTCCAAGGCTATATGCTGCTTCACTTAGGCTCTTTGAAAGTGAGCCAAGAGCAGAAGCGACAGGCTTTACAAATAGTGGCAGCGAAGCTATAAAAGCAGCTAACACAAGGGCCTTAAAACTAAAAATAATCTCTAAATTTAAAGCCTTGCCGACGATGCCATTTTTACCAAGCAGATAAAGCAGTAAAAATCCAGTAGCAATGGGTGGAAAGATGAGTGGAAAAGTTACGATCATCTCTAAAATAGCTTTAAATTTGGCCTTACCAAAAGCTAAATAATAAGCCAAAGCCAGCCCAAAAACGATAAGCAAAGCCCCTTGGCACAAAACGACCTTTATGCTTAAAAATAGCGGATCAAAAAGCCAAGAGAGCTCTTGCAAATTTCGCCTTATCTTATGCCAAATTTAGTGTAAATTTCTTTTGATCTCTCGCTCTTTAGCTCATTTAAAAATTTCTCACAATCAGCCTTTTTATCGCATCCTTCAAGCTTTGCAGCTACGATGTTTGCTGGAGCATAAAGCGATTTGTCTATCAAGATAAAACTACCAAATTCATCTTTGTGTGCATTTAGTTCAGTCTGGTTGATGAACCCAGCATCAACTTCACCGTTTAATACATAAGTAACGACTTGTGGTACGCCAGCAACTGCTAAAATTTTATCCTTTAGCTCGCCACTTAAATTTGCTTTTTGCATAAATTCATTCGCTCTTTTACCATAAACTGTCTTTACAGCATCTGGCATAGCGATCTTAGAAAGCGCTTTTAGCTCTTCAACTTTTTCTATTTTCACACCCTTTTTAGTAGCCAGCGCCAAAGCACCTGAGCCTAAATTTACGTATTCAGCGATCTTTAGATCAGACTTTTTCAAAAAGTCTTCATCGCCCACGATCACGTCAGTTTTGCCCTCTTTTGCCTGAGCCATGATCGCTGTGATGTTTGCAAAAGAAGTGTCGATATTTACGCCATCTTTTTTGAGATTTTGTGCGACTGCTTCGACTATCTTTTTATATCCGCCACCAGCACTTACTAGCAAATTTTCATTGCCAAATGCAAAAATTGCAACCATTAAAAGTAAGAACTTTTTCATATTTTTCCTTTAAAAGTAAAATTTCAAGATTTTATAAAATATACTCTTATACATTCTTAAAATATATTTTTATAATTTTTACTTTTCTACCAAAATGCTATAATCACGATAAAAAAAGGACAGACATGAACGAACTTGAGCTAAAGATGCAAGGCAAGATAAAAAGGCTAACAGATAAGACTTTTAGGCTAGATCCAAGGATCGGCGAGGGCTACTTTACTGCGAAATATTTTCTAAAAGTAAATGAGATAATTAAGCAAAATTTACCCGATCAGCATGTGACGATGCAGTTTTTCCAAAGGCGTGATGATATCGTGCTTTGCGGCATTGACGAAGTTTTAGCCGTCATCAATAAATTTGCCAAAGACCCAAGCGAGCTTGAAATTTATGCACTTAATGATGGCGATATAATAAATGCAAACGAGCCAGTTTTAAAGATAAGCGGCAAGTATGAAAATTTTGGCTTTTTAGAAAACGTGATCGACGCGACCCTTACTAGAAGAAGCTGCGTGGCGACAAATTCAAGAGACGTAATAAGAGCGGCAAATGGCAAGGACGTCTTTAGCATGGCGGATAGGCAAGATGACATCTGCACGCAACCAGGCGACGGCTATGCATCATTTGTAGGCGGTATCAAAAAGGTCGCTACTGACGCTCAGGGCGAGCTTACTGGGCTAAAAGGTGGTGGCACCATGCCTCATGCGCTTATTCAAATGTGTGGTGGGGATATAGTAAAAGCCTCAGAAATTTATGCTAAAACCTTTAAAAATGAGAAGATTACGGCCTTAGTGGACTATAACAACGATGTGATCACAGATGCATTAAAGGCTGCAAACGCATTAAAAGAGAGGCTTGGTGCGGTTAGAGTCGATACTAGTAAAAATTTGATTGATAAATATTTTGATGATAAGGATACTAGCGGGTTTGACCCACATGGCGTTTGCAAGGAGCTTATATTTGCTCTAAGAGAGACGCTTGATAAAGCTGGCTTTAAATACGTTAAAATCGTCGTTAGCTCAGGCTTTAGTCCTAAGGTTATAAAAGAATTTGAAGCTTATAACACGCCAGTTGATACTTATGGCGTGGGAAGTTATCTTGTTAAAAATGACATTTGTGGCTTTACTGGTGATCTAGTCGAGCTAAACGGCAAAGATGAGGCAAAATTTGGTAGGAAAAATTTTGCCTCAGATAGGCTAAAGAGAGTGAAATTTTAAGAGAAAAGATGAAATTTATAAAAATTTTAACGTTTCTAGCGCTTTTTCTAACCGTTTGCACCGCCGCAAACTACGCTAACGCCTTTGAAAAGGTTGGCATCTTTGAAGACGGAGTTTATCGTTTTAGCAAAAATGGACTTGGCGTCAAAAAAGACCTGCTTGTAAAGGTGATCTCTGTGCAAAACGCAGAAATTCCTCACAAAAAGATCATCTCGATGCTAAATATCCCTAAAAAATCTAAAATAAATGACTTTAAAACAAGCGATGCTGGCGCAATAGTGTGGCCATTTTACGAGTTTGAGGGCAAATTTTTAACGACAATAATCGTTGAAAATATAAAAAAAGAAGACAGCGATCAAAAACTGCTTAAGATGCTTGAACTTAAGCATCCGTTTTACTCGACAATCTTCGCTCGAAGAAAAGAGGCTAAAGGCGCCATAGACGTGAAATACGTGCTAAATTTCAAAGAGGCAAAGCTGGTAAAATCGTTTAAAAACCGCCCTTAAAACTTTATTTTAAATAAATTTCATTAAAATGGCATAATCAAAAAAAGGATCGTCTTTGCAAAATTTCAAGAATATAAATGTCGCTCACTCGCCGGATGCTGACGATATTTTCATGTATGCTGCGGTCAAATTTGGCTGGGTTAGCAGTAAAAATTTAGCCTTTACATCAAAGGCGCTTGATATAGAAACGCTAAACGAAGAGGCGCTAAAAGGCACTTATGAAGCCACAGCGATCAGCTTTGCACTCTATCCAAAAATTTGCGACGAGTATGCGCTTTTACGCTGTGCGGTGAGCTTTGGCAATGGATATGGCCCAAAGCTTATCAAGCTAAAAGGTAAGCAGCTAAAGCGAAATTTTAAGGTCGCACTCTCTGGCAAAAACACGACAAATGCCCTGCTCTTTCGCATAGCCTACCCAGAGGCAAGGATCGTTTATAAAAATTTTCTTGAGATCGAAAATGCTGTGCTTAGTGGCGAGGTCGATGCTGGCGTGCTAATACATGAAAGTATCTTAAATTTCTCAGACCAGCTCTGCGTAGAGCGTGAAATTTGGGATATCTGGAGCGAGCTAAACGGCGAAAATTTACCACTTCCACTTGGTGGTATGGCTCTTAGACGAAGCCTGCCCATAACCGATGCTATCGAGTGCGAGAGAGTGCTCAGCGAAGCTGTCAGGATCGCCACTTCGCACAAGCCATTTTTATCTCACATGCTAATGGAGCGAAATCTTATTAGAGTTGGCAAAGAGGAACTTAAAACGTATCTAAATTTATACGCAAACGACGAGTCAATAAGCATGAACGAAACGCAGCTAAAAGCGCTAAATAAGCTCTATCAAATAGGCTATGACAAAGGCTTTTTTGAAAAGCCAATCGACGTAAACGACTACCTAATCCCAACTGAATACAACGAAGCAAGGTTTAGTTGATGCAAAGTACGCTTGTCTCGCTTGGAGTTGAAACCTTTAAGATCGCCCTTTACATCAGCCTTCCGATGCTGCTAAGCGGCCTAATCGCAGGTCTTATCATCTCCATTTTTCAAGCGACCACACAGATAAACGAAACCACGCTAAGCTTTGTGCCAAAAATTTTGCTAGTCGTCGTTGTTATCATATTTTTGATGCCTTGGATGATCTCGATGATGGTTGAATTTACCACTCGCATGTTTGAGTTTATACCGGAATTTATCCAGTGACGAGGCTTGTTGATTTTTCTAAATTTACCTCGGTTAGGATAGGCGGCGTGCATGAAGTTTTTGAGGTAACTAGCCTTGAAGATCTAAGCTCACCTCAATTTTTAGGCGCTGTGATGATAGGCGGAGGCAACAACCTACTCATCTCGCCAAATCCCCCAAAAATGGCGATGCTTGGCAAGAACTTTGACTATATAAATTTAGAACGTATCAGCGAGAAAATTTACCTTGAGATAGGTGCTGCGACAAAATCCGCTAAAATTTATAACTTCTGCAAGCAAAACAACATAGCTCGCCTTGAGTTTTTAAAAAATATCCCAGGCACGCTTGGCGGACTTATCAAAATGAACGCTGGACTGCTTAAATTTAGTATAAGTGACAACCTCACGCATGTGCGTCTGGCTCGTGGCTGGGTGAGCAAAGAGGAGATAAACTTTAGCTACCGACATAGCGGCATAGATGAGGCTATTTTGGGGGCTAAATTTGAGCTTCAAAGTGGCTTTGACGTAAGCATTTCTGAAGCTATCAGCGCAAAAAGGGCAAATCAGCCAAAAGGAGCTAGCTTTGGTAGCTGCTTTGTAAATCCAGAGGGGCACTTTGCAGGGGCTTTGCTTGAGGCGGTCGGGCTAAAAGGATACGCTATTGGCGGAGCGAAATTTAGCGAAGAGCACGCAAATTTTTTGATAAATTTTAACCACGCAAGCTTTGAGGACGCTACTAGCCTTATAAATTTGGCAAAGGCTAGAGTTTTAGAGAAATTTGGCGTAGAGCTTAAGACTGAAGTTTGCATTTTATAAGGATGATGATGAGTGAGTTTTTGAGCGAAGTTTTTACCCTTTCATTTTTGTTTATAATTATCGGATTTTACGCCATTTATAGGGCTAAAAAGGCACAAAGCGAGCATGAGAAAAATGTGGCTGATTACGATAAAAATCTGCTAAATTTTGCCAAAATTTTAGGCGTTCAAAATCACATCGATCTAGTTAAATTTGATGAAATTTTAGCCCAGGCCTTAAAAGAAAAACTAATTTTTAAATTTAATAAGTCCACCTCACAAGAGAAATTTATCTCTTTTATAAAAGATGAGAATTTCAAAAACAAACCCCAAATTTCGCAAAACAGTATCAATGAAGCTTTTTTAAACCTTTGCGCGAGCTCGCTTGTAGAGCCGCTAAAGCTTGCAATACTAAAAAACGAAGATCAAATTTATGGATTTTTGTTTGAAAAAGAGCAGCTTTTTGCTCTTATTGATAGCGCTGCACTGCTTGGCGAAAATATTATAATTTGCGAGTAAATCAAGTAAAATTCATCTCTTTTTAGATAAAATCAAGCCAAATTTCAACTATAAGGTAAAAAATGGCAAAAGAAAAAGATAGTGACAAAAAGATAGCTATCCCAGAGAGCGAAGCGGACAAGAAAAAGGCGCTCGAGCTTGCACTAAAGCAGATCGATAAAGCTTTTGGCAAAGGCACGCTTTTAAGACTTGGCGACAAAGAGGTTGAGGCTATCGAGTCGATACCGACTGGCTCGCTAGGGCTTGATCTGGCTCTTGGCATAGGTGGCGTCCCTAAAGGCAGGATCATCGAGATCTACGGACCAGAGAGCTCTGGCAAGACCACGCTCACACTTCACATCATCGCTGAAGCTCAAAAAGCTGGCGGAATTTGTGCATTTGTCGATGCAGAGCACGCACTAGACGTAAAATACGCTTCAAATTTAGGCGTAAATACTGACAACCTTTACGTCTCTCAGCCAGACTTTGGCGAGCAGGCACTTGAGATCGTTGAGACGCTTGCAAGAAGTGGAGCGATCGATCTTATCGTGGTTGATAGCGTCGCTGCTCTTACTCCAAAGAGCGAAATAGACGGCGATATGGGCGATCAGCACGTTGGCCTGCAAGCAAGACTAATGAGTCAGGCACTTAGAAAGCTAACTGGAATTTTAAGCAAGATGAAGACAACCGTTATCTTCATCAATCAAATTCGTATGAAGATCGGCATGATGGGATATGGCACGCCAGAGACTACAACTGGCGGTAATGCACTTAAATTTTACTCATCTGTAAGGATCGATGTCAGAAAGATAGCCACACTTAAACAAAACGACGAGCCTATCGGCAACCGGACAAAAGCAAAAGTGGTTAAAAACAAGGTCGCGCCTCCATTTAAAGTGGCTGAATTTGACATTATGTTTGGCGAGGGTGTGAGTAAAGAGGGCGAGATCATCGACTATGGCGTAAAGCTCGACATCATCGACAAATCAGGCGCGTGGTTTAGCTACAAGGCCGAAAAACTAGGCCAAGGCAGAGAAAACGCCAAAGCCTATCTAAAAGAGCATCCAGAAATTTCTGATGAAATAGTAGCGGCGATCAAAGGCTCAATGGGTATAGATCACCTAATAAGCAGCGGCGCAAAAGACGAAGACGACGACACAAACGAAGCAGGAGATGAATAATGGTATTTATTGAAGATGTAGAAGCTCACGAGGTTTTAGACAGCAGAGGCAATCCAACAGTTCGTGCGACAGTTAGACTAAGCGACGGAACTGAGGCAAGCGCGATTGTGCCAAGTGGCGCGAGCACAGGCAAGCGTGAAGCGCTCGAGCTTCGTGACAAAGACGAGAGATACGCTGGCAAGGGCGTTTTAAAAGCTGTTTCAAACGTAAATGAAAAGATCGCAGAGGCAGTTATAGGCCTTGATGCTTACAACCAAAAGGCAGTCGATGCTGAGATGCTTGAGCTTGATGGCACGCACAACTACTCAAATTTAGGCGCAAACGCAGTCCTTGGCGTATCTATGGCAGTAGCTCGCGCAGCTGCAAAGAGCCTAAATATCCCGCTTTATCGCTATCTTGGCGGTGCAAACGCCAGCATCTTGCCGGTGCCGATGTTTAACATCATAAATGGCGGCGCACACGCAAATAACAGCGTTGATTTTCAAGAATTTATGATCATGCCATTTGGCTTTAGCACATTTAGCGAGGCGCTTAGAGCTGCAACTGAAATTTATCACAAGCTAAAATCTATCCTAAACGCAACTGGTCACAGCACTGCTGTCGGCGACGAGGGCGGCTTTGCTCCAAATTTAAAAGACAACGAAGAGCCATTAAAGCTTATCTCACAGGCTGTAAAAGAGGCTGGATATGAGCTAGGCAGCCAAATAAAGCTAGCCCTTGACGTTGCTTCAAGCGAGCTTTACAAAGACGGCAAATACGAGCTTGAGGGCAAGAAATTTAGCAGTAACGAGCTCATTAGCTACTATGAAAAACTTTGTGAAAAATATCCGATATTTTCTATCGAAGATGGCCTTAGCGAGGACGACTGGAGCGGCTGGGCTGAGCTTACAAAAAGGCTTGGCAGCAAAGTGCAGCTAGTTGGCGATGATCTTTTTGTCACAAATGAGAAAATTTTACGCGAAGGCATCGAGAAAAAGATCGCAAATGCAATCTTAATCAAGCCAAATCAAATAGGCTCAGTCACACAAACTATGCAAACTGTCCGCCTTGCTCAAAGAAACGGATATCGCTGCATAATGAGCCATAGAAGCGGCGAGAGCGAAGATGCGTTCATCGCTGACTTTGCAGTCGCACTAAACACTGGCGAGATAAAGACAGGTGCCACTTCAAGAAGCGAGCGTAATGCAAAATACAACCGCTTGCTTGAGATCGAACTTGAGGCTGGAGAGTTTTTGGGGGATAATATTTGAGCGAAATTTTAGACGAATATGGTAACACTGATGGCATATTTCATAAAATTTTAAAATACATTAGACCAACATTACGCTACGTCATAGCCACCATTTGTGTGGCTATGTTTGCCTTTTATGTAGGCAATATGATGTTTGGCAAACGCTCACTTGATGTTATGCTAAGTCTTCAGAGTAAAAAAGATAGACTTAGCGAGGACGTGGAAATTTTAAAAAAAATGAACGCGCGCCTGCAAAAAGATTATTTTGAATTACAAGGCCTTGAGCCAGACTTTAATAAAAAGTAGGAATGATGAAAAAAATTTGGTTAGTTTTATCTATATTTGCAGCAAGCGTGTTTGCTAGAGAGAACCCATTTATGCCTATTAGCGAGCTAAATACAAGCGTTATGACAACAAATATCATAGAAAAATTTGATAGCTTTGATTCTCTTTCGTTTAAATTTCCAAGCGATGCGGCACTTTTACTAGATGTCACCATAAAATATAGAGCAAATGACGGCACCATAAAGGAAAAAAGACTAGCTGATATAAATAAAACTATCGATTACAGCGATGAATTTGCTTTAAATAAGGTGAAAAATCCAGAACCAGTTGTGGCAAAAAAGCTAGATGTTTCGGTCACAATGGCAAATATGCCTAGCCAAAAAGTAAGCACTCCTGTGATAATAGAAAAAAATGAAACTAAAATTTCAAATAAAGATAGAAATAAAACTTCAGATATGCCAACTCCAAATGTTGTAGTGATCGATCTTAGCACAGATAAAGCAAAAGAAACTAACATAAAATCTGAACAAAAGGTGGTCGAGATAAAGATTGAGCCTAGCACAAAACCAGTTGATAGTATAAAAAATGGAAAAGATGTTAAATTTCTAGGTTTTATAAGCTTTCTAGCCAATGACAAAGATCTAAAAATCGCTACAAAAGCTAAAAATTTAAAGCATTTTGCTTATGAGAAAAATAAGATCGTTCTTGACTTTGCAAGGCCGCCAAGAAGCTTTAAAACAAAGAGCTTAAAAATTGAAAATGAATATTTTAAAAATGTAATCATAGGCTGGCACGATAGATATTTCAGAGTGGTTTTAGAGCTTGATAAGATGCATAAATATAAGCTTGAAGCCGCTGAAAATGGATATGTGCTTAAGCTTTTATAGTTGAATTTTAAAAAGAGTAGTTTTTATAAAATTTCAAATATAATACTTTTCAAAATAAAAATTTAAGGTTATTGGTTTGAAATATCCGCTTGATTGTAAAGATAATTTTGAAAACTCATTTATATTTTGGCTCACTCGCTATGTCAAATTTAAACTTAGCTCACTTTCGAATAAAGAGCTTAGGGACCCAAAAGCGCTTGCAAGTGTGAATTACGCTCTAAGCCGTGAGGTAAAGAACATAGACCAGCTTGATGGCCTGGTAAAAAGCGCGAGAAACGCAGGGCTTACTGGCATAAATACCTACTTTAATCCACTTAAAAAAATATATGAAACTATGAAATTTTACGAGCTTAGTAGCCTAAAGCAGATCGATGAAGAGCTGTTAAGTGAAATATTAGCTAGCACAACCGGCGGACTAAGCGATGCTAGTAAGAAAAATTACCGCATCTCAGTGATAAATTTCTTTGCGTTTTTAGACAAACAAAACGAAGAGGACGGCAAAGCCCATGTTTTTGATATAAATTTAAAAAACTGGGGCGGAGTGAGTGGCAACAAAGGGCAAAAGTTACCTGAGTTTATGGGTGAAGATGAGGTCAAAAAATTTCTAGATGCGATCGAGGAGAGTGATTTTAAGCAAAACTCAAATCGCAATAAGCTCATAATAAAAACGATAATTTTTACTGGTATTCGTGTGAGCGAGGCTCTAAATTTAAAGCGAAAGGACATCACTGAAGATGGCGATCTTTTTATCATTAGGATCCGAGGCAAAGGTAACAAATACCGTATCGTTATGATAAAACGTCACCTAATAGAAGCTCATCTAAATGCGATCGCAATAAACTACATAAACAAAGAGGGCTATCTTTTCATCAATAAAAAAGGCACCAGACTGACGCAAGCCTATGTAAGTCGCATAGTGGAGCAGATCCTTTTTAAGGCTGGTATTAGAAAAGAGAAAAATGGTGCTCACATGCTGCGTCATACCTTTGCAACGATGCTTTACAAAAAGCAAAAGGACCTTGTTTTGGTGCAAGAAGCTCTAGGTCATGCAAGCTTAAATACCTCGCGAATTTACACACACTTTGATAGTGACAAGCTAAAACTCGCTGCAAAAGTAGCTGAGGATCTAGCAAACTAGAGCGCTTAAAGCCAAAGCAAACTAGCAATACTAAATTTAACTCATGCAAAATTTAAAATATTATTTAACTATGAAACCCTATAAATATATAAGGAAAATTTAGCTTGCAAGCAGCCTAAAAGCTTGCTCTGTATCTAAATTTACAATCCGCTAGTCAAAAGCTCTTACAAAAAGTGAAATTTGGCAAGCAAATTTTACTCTACTCGCCAAATTTATATCAAACTAGCCGATCTTTCTTATATTTGCAGGAAGTGCTTGTCTAGCGCAAGTACCAACCAACCAGTCATTTAAACTAAATTCGCCATTTCTTTTTGGATCAAGAAGTCCAAGCTTATTATGATTGACCCCTTTTTCTAAATTTGCGATCCCAAAAGCTGGCTTTCCATCGACAGTGTGCGTTCTTATACCAAACTCATCATGGCCAAATCCATGCTCGATACTAATAACTCCGCTAGCAACGCCATCCGTCACAAACGCCTCACCAACTTGCGCACCATAAGGCGTAGTCACCTTCACCTTATCACCTGAGCGTATGCCTTGCTCGCTAGCCACATCTGTCGATATCCTTATGAAATTCTTAGGATGAACAGATCTTAGCCTTGGGCTAACAAAGGTGTAGAAGTGTTGGATATTTGACTTTCTTGAGCTTACTGTGTATTTCCACTCAGAGCGTGGGAAAAATTTCTCAAGCGGCGTGCCGTCACTTGCTACTGGTAGCATCAGACTTGGCACTCCTGGCATATATTCGCCTGTTATTGAGTGTCTGTGTCCGCCAAGTGGCTCATAGTAGATCGAAGCTGGCGTAGGCGCTGGCACTTTTATGGTTGCTTTATCGCCCTTGTATGCGCTCTCGTAGCTGTCATATCTGCCGCCTTTTGCTAGCACGTGCGCCACTTTTGGCTTCTCTTCGTCTTTTAGATAAGGATCAAGTTTTGTCATCACTCTTGAGATCTTACTAAGCTTTTTATCCTCGTCGCTTATATCTTTCACACCCTCGCCGTCAAAGGCTAAATTTGCTAGTGCAGCCGCGTAATACTGCTCTTTTACGTCAAGGTCCATGAAATTTCCGTCTTTGTCTTTAAAGGCATTTTTGCCAAAGCCTTTTAGTCCAAGCCTCTTTGCCACAGCTATATAAAATGCCTCAACGTCGATCGCGCCGCCGTTTTTATCCTTTGCCTGCTTTGAGCTAACAGCTGGATAGCGCACGACTGAAGTTTTAGCGATCGTTCCCCAAAGAGAGTTTGGAAGTGCCCAGTTTTCCAAATTTACCCCATCTGGCACGATGTAGTCAGCATAGGCGTTTGTCTCGTTCATAAAGGCGTCTATGCCCACAAAAAGTGGTAAATTTTTACTATCTTTTAGTACGTCTAAGACCGCTCTTTCAAGTCCTGCTTGTCCGTAAAGTACGTTTGTCATGTAGTTTATGAAAACTTTTACTTTGTATGGATAGCCAGCCTTGTGACTTGTAAGCGTTTCGTTTACAAGTGGCATAGAGATAGGATACCATGGCTGAGTTGATGGATAGCCGCTGCCGCCAGCTGCCACTTTGCGCTTATACTCAGAGCTTGTTTCGTAGTATTTGCCTGATCTTGATAAATTTAGACCATTTGGCTTATAAGCACCCTCAAAGCTCTCAAGGTCATATCTGCCCTTTAAAAACTCGTGTGTGCCGGCACTTGCATTGACGTTGCCGCCTTTGTAGCCGTAAGTGCCCATTAGTGTGTTTAGACAAAGTATCGCAAAAGTAGTCATACCAGCTTGAGTATGCATCATACCGCCATGCACGTTTGTGCTCACCTGTCTGCCGTTTTTGGTGAAATTTTCGCAAAGCCAGATGATATCTTCAACACTCACGCCGCAAATTTTTGAGTACTCCTCTAAGCTATGATTATAAGCTGACTCTTTTAAAAGCTGCATTGAGCTTTTTACCTCGACCTTTTTGCCGTCTATTAAAATTTTACCTTTGTAGTAGAGCTTGGCTGGTTCATTTACCTTGTAGCTTTGTATCTTGCCATCTTGCGAGCAGACCTGCCACTCGTTATTAATAAGTGCAAATTTGCCGTAGTCTTTGTGACCTTTTTCGGTAATGACTAGATGCGTGGCGTTGCACCAGTGTATCTCGCCTGCTAGCTTTGCCTGGTCTAAATTTGGCTGGATAAGGTAGTTTGTAGCGTATTTTTCATTTTCTATGATCCAGCGTATCATCGCCATAGCTAGAGCTGAGTCGGTGCCTGGCTTTATCGCTATCCAGCGGCCTTTATCTGAAGAGGCGTATTTTACAGCGTTTGTAACGCTTGGGTCGACCACTGCGTAGCTAAAGTCATCTCTCGTGCCTCTTGCGTAAGAGAGCATTTTTGCCTGTTTTTGGAAAGGGTTGCCACCATTTGACGGCGAAGTGCCCCAGTAGATGACAAATTTAGAGTTTTCATAGTCTGGTTTTGTATGTGCAAAGCCCTTTGCGTTGTGCGCAATCTTGCCACCGACCCTAAAGCCACCACCGCAAATTCCGCCGTGAGAGTAGTGATTTACAGTGCCAAATGACTTTTTGACAAAGCGATCAACGATGTCAGAGCGCCCGTCATATAGATAAAAACTTAAAAATTGATTGCGCTTAGTGCCATACTCTGGGTTTTCGCTGTCGATTAGCTCGTCGCTATATATCGCTCTTAGCCCGTCCACGTACCCCTCACCAAAGAGATCTCCGCCCTCCACCACCTCTTCTACTAGCTGCTCAAAGCTTATGCTCTTCCACTTTCCCTCACCCCTTTTACCAACTCTCTTTAGTGGTGTTAGTATCCTTGCAGGTGAGTCTATCATCTCAGGCAATATCGCTCCTCTAGCGCAAACTGTGGCTCGCTTTTCGTCTTCGCCACTTAGTGTTGTGGCAAGAAGTGCGTCATTTATCGATGTGTCAAAATTTGCCCAGTGTACGTTTGAAAGTGGGTGGTATGGGTTGCCACTACATCTTAAAACTCGGTCGTTTTTGTCGTCCACATGAAGTCTTATGCCACACTTCGTCGTACAGCCGTGGCACATAGAAAAGATAACGCTATGTCCATCGCTAAGTGAAATTTTGCCATCTTTTACGCTAAATTCAGGCTCTAGCGAGTTTGCCTGCGGTTTATAGTCGTCCTTATCTTCATCTGCCAGCATAGCACTCGTGGTTAGTGTTGAGAGCACGGCTGATCTTTTTAAAAATTCTCTTCTTTGCATTACTTATTTCCTTTTACTGTGCTATCTCTTCGCTCCAGCCGATAACCTTTTTATATCCATTATCAAGCTCGAGTTTTTTATTGTTTTTAGCCAAAATTTCACTAACACCGTGGTAGAACACCTGTGGATTTGTATTTTTAGGGCTATCTATAACCATAGTCTCATGTGTGGCTAGAAATTTTCTAATATTTGAGTTAGGATCATTAAGATCGCCTATTATACGGCTACCGCCCACACAGCTCTCTACACATGCTGGCTGAAGCCCTGCTCTTAGTCTGTGATCACAAAAGGTACATTTATCGGCCTTATAGGTATGCAGGCTAAGATATCTTGCGTGATATGGACAGGCCTCTACGCAAAGCGCACAGCCTATGCACTCTTTTGTATCAATCTTTACTATACCATTACTTCTTTGATGGCTAGCACCAGTTGGACAAACACTAATACAGGCTGGATTGTTGCAGTGGTTGCAAAGTCTTGGAAGTGACGCAATGACTGCCATTTTACCGCTCTTATCTCTTGCCTCGTACTCGGAAACAATGGTTCTAAAAGCGCCTGGCTGAACGTCGTTTTCTAACATACAGCTCATAGTACATGACTGACATCCAACACATCTTGTTAGATCTATCGCCATGCCGTAGCGAACATTACTACCGCTAAAGTCCTTTGGTGCAGCCTTTAGTGCGGTCGTAGCAAAAAATAATCCTGCAGCTGCAATGAAGCTGCGACGAGAATTTAAGGTCTGTTGCATAAAAAATTCTCCTTTCTTTTTAGAATTTTTCCTTATTTTAACATAGTAAATATTTTTTCTAAAGTTTATTTTATATTTTTGCAAAATGTATTAAATTTTGAGAATTTTTGTAGCACTTAAAAGATAGAATTTGGATAGTAAATTTTAGAAAGAAGTAGGAAAAAGATAGAAAATAAACTTCTATCTTCTTAAATTTATGCTTTGTAGTTTAGCTTATAAAGGCGAATGACTTGCTCTGCTGTCATCTTTAAATTTCTAATCGCAACATCTTTTCTCATAGCTTCTTCAAGACTCACTGGCTCATTTAATATACAAAAATAGGCATCAATCCCATTTTTGTGGCAATCTTTGGCACATTTTTGCACGCTTCCAGCAAATGCGATCACTGGCTTATGATACTTTTTGGCTAGTTTTGCAACCCCAGTTGGCGTCTTGCCCATTGAGCTTTGAAAATCCATACGGCCTTCACCAGTGATGACTAGATCAGCCTTTTTGATCTCATCCTCAAGCGCGATAGTCTGCGTAATGATCTCAATACCTAGGCGAAGTTTCGCTCCCAAAAATGCCACGAATGCAAAACCAAGTCCGCCAGCTGCGCCAGCACCTTTTTGTGTGTGAAATTTGCTATTAGTCTTTTCCTTTACAAGAGTTGCAAAGTGTTTTAGCCCATCATCAAGCTCTTTTACCATACGGCCATTTGCACCCTTTTGAGGGGCATAAACATGGGCTGCTCCATTCATGCCATAAAGCGGATTATCTACATCGCAGGCTATTAAAAACTCGCACTCCTTTAGCTCTTTTAAAGCATCTTCATCTGTAAACTCACAAATTTTGGCTAAATTCTCGCCTTTTCCTTCAAGCAAAACACCATCTTTATCATAAAATTTAAAGCCAAGTGCGCTAAGCATGCCTGTACCAGCGTCATTTGTCGCACTTCCACCGATGCCAATGATAAATTTTCTAGCGCCTTTAGCAATGGCATCTTTTATCATCTGACCAAAGCCAAATGTGCTAGTTTTTAGTGGATTTCTCTCATCTGGATTTATGAGTGTAAGGCCAGAAGCACTTGACATTTCAAGTATTGCAAGGTCATCTTTTAGTGCATATCTAGCTAAAATTTCAATTCCAAGTGGATTTTTAACTATCGTATCTATAAATTTTGCACCGAGTGCATCAGCCATCGCCTCTACACTACCCTCGCCACCATCTGCTATAGGTTTGACAACGACCTCGCAGCCAATCTCTTCTAGTCCTTCTTTTACAGCAAGGCCCGCTTCAAGCGAGCTAAGCGAGCCTTTTAACGAATCAATCGCAACTAAAATTCTCATAAAAGCACCAAAGATAATATGTAAACGCTAATTATACCAACGATGCCCATTATAAACGTCATAGCCGTTTGTGTGCGATATCCTTGTTCTGCGCTCATCTTGCTAAAATTTGTCACAACCCAGAAGTAGCTGTCATTTGCGTGAGATACGCACATCGCACCAGATGCTATCGCCATGACGCAAAGTGCAGCCGAAAGCTCGGTCGTAAAGCCAAGTGTGTGCATGAGCGAATTATCAGCACTAAACGCACCCATGATAGACGCTGTCGTGATGATAGCCACGGTCGAGCTTCCTTGAGCGGTTTTTAGTACGGCCGAGATGATGAATGGGAAGAAAATTCCTATCGCTTTTATGGCGGTTGCGTTTTCTTTTATGAAATTTACAAAGCCGGCCTCAGTGATGACATTACCCAAAACACCGCCAGCTGCTGTGATAAAGAGTATCGGTCCAGCGATCTTTAAAGATTCGTTCGTGATGTGGTCAAATTCTCTTATCTTTCTGGCTTCTACTAATAAAAATACGCAAAAGATCACGCCGATTGCAAGAGCAATGATAGGATTTCCTAAAAATAAAAGTATCTTTGGCAAGAGAGCCGTTTTATCAAACATGCCTTGTTTTGCCAAAACATCGACAATAGAGCCGATCGCCATAAAAATGATAGGCATGATGATAGGTGCAAGGCTCAAAAATCCACTAGGTAGTGTGCCAAATTTCTTTAAAAGCTCTTCGTAGGTAGCTGTGATGGTAGCGTCAGCATCTTTGTCGCTAATAGTCACACTTTTGCCAACACTCTTTGAAAAGAAATAAACAGCTATCAACACAGGCACTGAAACGACTGTTCCCATGATGATGACAAGGAGTAAATTTCCGCCAAGACCAAGTGTTCCTGCGGCTGCTATTGGGCCAGGAGTTGGCGGGATAAAGACGTGAGATGCGTATAGGCCGCCACTAAGTGCGACTGACATCGCGACTGGGCTTGCTGAAATTTTCTTATAAAGTGCCTCGCGAATAGAGTTTAAAACGACAAATCCGCTATCACAAAATACCGGAATGCCAACAACCCAGCCCATGATAAGCATAGCAAGCTCTGGACGCTTTTGTCCGACTAGCTTTACGACCATATCAGCTAGCTTTAAAGCAGCTCCCGTTTTTTCAAGCACAGTGCCGATGATCGTTCCAAAGATAATAACGATACCGATACTCTTAAATGTGCCACTAAAGCCGACACCTATCATCGCTGGGATCTTGGACAGATCAATGCCTGCGACGATCGCAAGAACCAAAGAAATGCTCATAAGTGCCAAGAATGGATGCACTTTTAGCTTAGAGATCATAACGATCATAAGTATGATGGCTACAATAAAACAGACAATTAGTGAGATTCCGCTCATAAAAACTCCTTTGCTCTGAGATTTTGCTTAAGATTTTAGCAAAATTTGCTTGTATTTTTTCTAATATTTTTAAGTTTTTTGATTAATTAAATTTTTTTGACATATTTGAGTAAATTTATGACTATTTGCCTAAATTTAGCCATTTTATAAGCTTAAAATTTTTAGCTTATTTTAAAATAACAAAACCAAGACCAAATTTATCAGTATGCCTATTATAATCAATCAAACTCTCGCCATATCCCGTAAAATACTGCAAATAGCCATAAACTCCGGTTGAGAAGATAGGAAACATATATGAAATTTCAGCCGCACCTTTGTTTGTTTTATCAAAATGTAAGTTATTTCTTAGCATTAGGCTAAAAATGTGTTCATTAAGGTTGTAGCTAAGCCTTACATCGCCGTGTCCTATGTATTTTAATATATCTTTATTATCGCCCTTATTGCCCACTACCATCCAAGCTCTTGGCGAAATGCTAAGCTTGTCAAAAACAAAATCACTTTGCACATAAGCTCTATTCCAGCTTCTTGAATTGCTACCATCTCGTCCATTTGACTCATGCAAAAGTCCAAATTTTAGGTTTTTTACACCTATTTGATCCAAATATTTTGGAGAAGCAAAATTTAGAAAAATTTCTGGCTGATAGTTCGTCTCACGAAATGGCGCTGAAGTTCTTGTTATCTGCCACCAAGATGTCTGCGTGTAGGCTGCCACAAGGCTCTCTCTAAATCCAAACAGGTCATAAAATAACGGCTTTGCAAGGCTTATTTGAAACTTAGTTTCAACGCTCTTTCGCTCATCGTTTGGCACATTTTTAGCATAAGTTACCGGCAAAAGGTAGTTAAATTTATAAAGCTCAATACCAAGTGCATTTTGTAAATTTTTATCACTTTTATCTTCTCTTAAAAGATCAGCTTGCTTTAGCTTTGCCTCTCTTAGCGCTGGCTCACTCTCTTGCACATTTTGTATCACGCTTTGCTCGTTTAAAGAGCTTTTGGCTAGCTCTTTATAAATTTGCATCGCAGCCTTTATGTCGCCACTTTGCTCCAGCTCTTGTGCTCTTTTAAAATCATCTAGCCCACTTGCCATCAAAAAACTAAGACTAAGGCTTAAAAATAATAAAATTTTACTCATCATCTATCTTCTTTTCTTGGATTTTCTTTGCCATTTCGTATTCGTCAGGGAAATTTACGTTAAAAAACTGCTCACTATCTTTAAAATTTACGACTTTGCATTTACAGCTTTTCCTCAAAATCCCGATTTTATGTTCATTTTTTAAATAAAACTCATGAGCCAAAGTGGCAAGCCTTGGACTAAAAAAACCACAAAGCGAGTGAATATGCTCATTATCACTAGCTACAACCATGTCAAATTCATCTTTAAATTTGGCAAGCTCCTCTAAGCTTTTAAGATCAAAAAATGGCATATCAGCTGGTATCACAAAAATGCTATGATCAAAATTTTTAAGAATGGAGTAAAGTGCGAGCATTGGCGAATAGTTATTGCTATTTTCATCTTTTATAAGCTTTAGTGGCGGGCTAAATTTCTCAAATTTTGAACTTACATAAACTTCGTCAAAAACTTTGCTAAATTTCTCAACCTCATAATGAGTAAGAGTCTTAAAACCACCAAATGGCAAAAGTGTCTTATCTTGCCCCATACGCGAGCTTTTGCCACCTGCTAAAATCACGCAAGTTTGCATCTTTTCCCTTAAGAAAGTTATGAGGTTAAATTTAGCTAAAAGCGGCTTTGATCTACCAAAAATATGTGATAAAAACTTATTTTTGTTTATGCTACTTGTGAAATTTTAAGCCTGCTTTGCCCTTTTCATTGTTAAAAATTCCTCATAGCGACGATCAATGATAGCTTTGATCAAGGCATAATTTTCTTGTGAATTTTCTATATAAAAATAGGCGTTATCAAAGTATTTTTCACCAAATTTTTTCGAAACAAAATCCGTATAATCCTGCAAATACCAACCATACATTTTGGCAAATTTTGTCCGATCAGTCGTATAGTAAGCTTTTGCAAAGACTTTACCAGCAGTATTTAGCTCCGCGCTTCCAAGTACGCCGTCCATAGCGTCAAAAAGATACTGACGATAGTTAAAATTTTCGTCCATCTGTGCTATATCGTCCGCAAAATCTGCCGCAAATTCCTTTGAATAAAATTTGTGTTCCATGCACCAGCGAAAGAAAAAAGCAATGTGTGTCGCACCGTTTTCATGCGGTATATCAGTCGGCGCATCTTTCGCACCCCAGTGCCATTTTGCTTTGTCATATACTATATCTGGCATTTTTATCCTTTTAAAATGCTCAATTTTACTAAAACCATCTTAATCGCAGTAAAAATCATGGCCATTTTATCCATTTGCTTGCTATGATTAAAAAAAGATATAATGGCGCTTTTATTTAAGGAGAAGCAATGAGCGAAAAAAATCTACAAATTTTAGGCTGGATCGGCACATGCCTATCAGTTGTTATGTACTTTTCATACATCCCACAAATAATGGGTAATCTTGACGGCAACAAGACGCCTTTTATACAGCCACTAGCGGCTGCACTAAACTGCACAATCTGGACAAGTTACGGACTATTAAAAGCTAAAAAAGACTATCCACTTTCTGCTGCAAACTTCCCAGGCATAATCTTTGGTCTTTTGGCAACTATAACAGCGTTTTAATGCGCTGATTTAGTTGTTGTGGCGATTTTATATAAAACATTATTTGCTTCGCCGCAACAACTAATTTATAATGTTTGCGCTATTTTGGCTAACTTTTCTTTAATTATATTGCCTTTTGAGCTTAGCGAAAAGATTATTTGCACTAGCTCCTTAGTTGTTGCCTCTATTCTTTTGTCATCACTACCTAAAGTTCTGAATTTGTTTAGGATAAGCGGACCGAATTCTTGATATGTGGACATAAAATCCTTATAGTCCTCTTGCAGTTCTGGTGCGTAAAAACTGATAAGCGAGTGTAATTTACCAATTTCAAATTTTGGATTTTCTATATTTAAATTTGGATTTATTAATAAAGCTACTTTGTAATGTATTCCCCCTAAAATATCCCCTACTATAATAAACGCTTCCTCTAGCTTTTGTTGCCTGAGTTTATTTTTCTCTTTTTTCGTGTTTAGATTAGCGTACACCCATTGCGCACACATTGTTAGGACTGCACCAAGTATAATTTTCAATAAGTCAGATATCAAACTATCCATATTATTTTTTATAAGTCCCTTGGATCAGCGATTTTACCTGCTATGGCTGAGGCTGCTACAACTGCTGAGTTGGCTAGATAAATTTCACTCGTTCTATCGCCCATACGGCCGACGAAATTTCTATTTGTTGTTGAAATACAGCGCTCATTTGCGCCTAAAATTCCCATATATCCGCCAAGACAAGCGCCACATGTTGGGTTGCTCACAACTGCGCCAGCTTCTATGAAAATGTCGATTAGCCCCTCTTTTTCAGCAGCTCTTGCAATCTTTTGCGTCGCTGGAGTGATGATGAGCCTTGTTTTGCGGGCTACTTTGTTGCCTTTTAAAATTTGTGCCGCGATACGAAGGTCGCTTAGACGGCCATTTGTGCATGAGCCGATAAATGCCTGATCTATAGCTAGATCGTCGCGAACCGCCTGTCTTACGCTCTTGCCGTTGCTTGGCAAAAATGGATATGCGATGACTGGATCAAGGTTTGTGACATCTATCTCTAAAATTTTGTCGTATTTTGCGCCCTCGTCTGAGTAGAAAAATTTTGGTTTATCGCGTAAATTTTTATCTTTTAAAAACTCTTTTGTGATCTCATCAACCGCGATGATACCGCTCTTTGCGCCAGCTTCGATCACCATGTTGCACATTGAAAATCTATCATCTATGCTAAGAGTATCTATTACCTCGCCGCTAAACTCAAGCGCCTTGTAAAGCGCGCCATCAACACCTATTTGGCGGATGATCTCAAGGATGAGATCCTTGCCATAAACGTGCTTATCAAGCTTGCCTTTAAAGACGACTTTGATGCTCTCAGGCACTTTAAACCAGTTTTTGCCAGTGATCATCGCATAAGCTAGGTCGGTGCTGCCCATGCCGGTACTAAACGCTCCAAGAGCGCCGTGCGTACAGGTGTGACTATCTGCTCCGATAATGACATCACCTGGGATGACTAGCCCCTTTTCAGGCAAAAGCGCGTGCTCGATGCCCATATCTTTTTCATCAAAATAGTTTTTAAGGTCGTGTTTGTAGGCAAATTCGCGTGAAATTTTGGCTTGATTTGCGCTTAGGATATCTTTTGTCGGGATGTAGTGATCCATCACGATGGCAAAGCCATCTGGGTTAGCTAGCTTTTTAGCGCCACTTCGCTCAAATTGCTTGATCGAAATAGGCGTCGTGATGTCATTGCCTATGATCATATCAATCTTGCTCTCGATGATCTCTCCTGCACTTACCTCTTTGCCAACGTGATCTGAAAATATTTTCTCGGTGATAGTTTGTTTCATAAATTTCCTTTAAATTTTTGAGGCGATTTTAACGAAAATTGCTAAATTTAAAGAAAATTTACTAAGCCAAAAGGCCTAGTAAATTTAGAATTTAACGCTAGCTGTTAGCATAAACTGACGAGCATAGCCTGGGGTGATAGGCAGCACTGAAGAGTCGGTTCCAGATGATGCTGTTACGTAGTAAAGTTTATCGGTTAGGTTTTTCACATTAAATGCAAAAACTGTCTCATAGCCTGAAATTTTAGTTGTATAGCTAACAAAAGCATCGTAAGTAATAGCATGTGGTAATTTATAAAAGCTTCCATAAGCTGCTGAGCTTTTTTGTTGATTGTAAGTATACCAAGAGCCAAAATACCTGGCGCCACCACCTATTCTTAGACCTTTTACGCCAAGATGAGTAAAATCGTAATTAGCAAATAAACTCGCTTGATGCTTTGGAGTAGCCTCAAGCGGCTTACCCACCTTCCAAGCCATATTTCTATCTTCTTTTAGTTTAGTTTTGGTGTAGGTATAGCTTGAACTTACGCTAAGTCCATCTGTAATACGTCCATTAAAATCAAACTCTACTCCTCTAGAATTTGCTTTACCACTCGTATATGATATATTATTTACATTATTTATAATATTTTTCTTATCGATATTAAATAAAGCTGCCATTGCGGTTATGCTATTGTTTTGAAATTTTGTTCCAAACTCGATAGATTTTCCCTCTTCTGGCTCTAATGAGACAGCACCTTTGCTGCCGATAGAAGTTTGTGGCTTAAAGCTTTGAGAATGACTAGTATAAACTGACCACTCAGGAGTTAGTAGATATAAAAGTCCGACATTATAAAGCAGCTTGCCACCACTTTTATCTATACTTTTTGTAAATGGTACAGGTCTAGCGGCATATCTGTTTTGATCGCCTACTATTTGGTTGTAGTATTCATACCTTAGTCCCGCTACAAATATTAAGCTATCGGTTAAATTTATACTATCTTGTGCGTAAGTACCGATCGTTTTTAGTTTGTGGTATTGCGTCTTTTTGCTAGCGCCTCTACTTTTGATGTCATCTACGCTAACTCTGCCATAGATCGGTGAGTAGATATTTATATTATTTCTAGCATCGTTTGCTTCGATCTGACGAGCTTCTGGACGTTGTCTTAGATACTCTTTAGCATCTACTCCAAATAAGAGATTATGAGTGATACTTCCAGTTTCTACTATGCCGTTTAATGTAAGTGATCCAGCATGGGTCTTATGCTCAAAATCTTCATACCACTCCATACGTCTTTTTGCGATTCCGCTAGCTAAATTTATATTCATAATGCGAGCTTGTCCGTATTCATGTAGTGAGCGTGAAAATGCATAAGCTCCCTTTAATAGCCAATTCTCGCCAAAATTTTTCTCAAAACTTAGATCAAAAGTATCTACTTTGCCATCTATTTCGTTAAATGGCTCATCTAATCTGACTTTTTTATCTATGTCTAAAATTTGTCCTGATTCTAGCATATACATGCCGCGATCTGCGGGGTCGGTGTATTTTGTATGGGAGTAGGCAGCATCAATACGATAGTCGTTGCCTTTATAACTTATACTTGGAGCGATGAGTAAATTTTTATATTCGCCATACTCTCTCCAATAATCCTTACCCGACCAATCAAATATAAATCTATATGCAAAACCGCTCTCACCCAAAGCTCCAGTTGAATCAAAGCCAAAATCTCTATACTTTTTATTACCGGTGCCAAGCCAAATTTCATTGCTATTTTCATAAAGCGGTTTTTTAGTTACTAGATTTATGATACCGCCGGCATCTTGAACGCCGTAAAGCAAGCTTGCTGGGCCCTTTAACACCTCGACGCTTTGTACAGTTGCATTAAAGTTGTGCGTCACACCAGCTGATACGCCATTACGCATTATAGAGCCGTCACGCCCGCCACCAAAGCCACGCTTTAATGCTGCATCAAAATTTCCTGAAGTTGTATTCGCATAGCTAACACCACTTACGTTTTGAAGAGATTCCATTAAATTTTCTGGCTTTTTATCCTTTAGCTGCTGCTGGGTCACAACGTTTACAGTTTGTGGTATCTCTAAGATAGGCGTATTTGTCTTGCCTACCTCACTCGTTGTAGCTCTATAACCATCGTCTGCGCTATCTTCAATGCTGATCCCATCTAAGCTTACATCGGTAGCATTTAAAGCAGAAATAGCAAAACAAAGCACCGCACTAATGCGAAATTTATTCATTTATCATCCCTTAAAGAAAATTTAATATTATAAAAATAGTTATCATTATATAAAAATATATTTTAAATTTTTATGAAAAAAATTTACGAAAAATTTATATTTTAATAACATTACAAATAAAATAATTGTAAAAATTAAACATGGATCAGAAAACAGATTTTTACCATTCTTTCATAGCTATCGATAAAGCTTTTATTAAAACATTTTTGCAACATTTCTGATATAATCCCCACATGAAGTACGCACATTTAGTTCAAATAGCAAGTTATTTATCAAATTTTACAAAGATAAACCAAGCAAAACGCATTAATGATATGGCTATTTTGATCGAATTTAATGGCGAGAAGATCATATTTGATCTAAACAAATCAAACTCCGCTATCTACAAAGATGATGAGCTAAAAGAAGCAAAAATTTATCAAGCGCCATTTGATAATGTCCTAAAAAAGCGCTTTAATGCCTCGCATATAAAAAGCGTTGAGTGCTTGAAAGATAATAGAATTTTAAAATTTATCTGCACGCAAAGCGGCTCATATAAAAGTGAAAATTTTGTGCTTTATCTTGAATTTACTGGGCGCTTTACAAATGCTGTGATAACTGATGAAAACAACGTAATAATAGAGGCGTTAAGACATATCGATAATAGCTACCGCAAAATAGAAACTGGTGAAGTTTTAAGAGAGCTTCCAGCTATCGCCATCAAAGAAAAACCGTGCGAGCCTATAACTGACTTTGAGGCGTTTTTTAAGGGCGAAGCGACCAGAGTAAATGAGTCCAGGATAGCTAGTTTAAAAGAGGCAAAGCTTACAAGCGTTCAAAAAAAGATATATAGCATGAGCGAAATTTTAAACTCACTTGAAGACAAAGATGAGCTAATGAGAAAGAGTGAAGAAGCTGCGAATTTAGGATCACTTTTGCTTGCAAATTTGGGAAATTTTAAGGGCTACGAGAGAGAAATTTGTCTAAAAGATTTTGATGGTAATGAGATAAAACTAACTCTTAGCGATACACCAAAAAATAGTGCAAATGAGCTTTACACAAGATCAAAAAAACTTCGTGCAAAAGCCATTGGCGTGGAGATAGAAAAGAGAAATTTAAAAGAAAAAATCGAGTTTTTTGAAGGACTAAAGTCTCTTTTAAAAGAAGCGAACAGTCTTTATGAGCTTGAAATTTTAAGCCCAAAAAATAAGGCAAAACAAAGAGAGAGACATATAAAAGATGTAAGCGAAAATACTGAAATTTTTTACGTTAGAGAATTTAAAATTTTAGTTGGTAGAAACGAAAAAGGTAATATAAATTTGCTTGATATTGCCAAAAAAGACGATATATGGTTACATCTAAAGGATAGCCCAAGCGCCCATGTCATCATCAAGACAAACAAGAGTAGGGTGCCTGAAGATGTGCTAGAAATGGCTGCTAAATTTTGCGTGGAATTTAGCGTAAAGGGAGCTGGCAGATACGAGGTAGACTACACTAAGCGTGAAAATTTAAAACGTGAAAATGGCGCAAATGTCACTTATACGAACTATAAAACTATCATCATAAATAAAGGCTAAAAAATGGCTGTAACACCTTTAGGAAATAGTAACTTTATAAATCAAAATGCCCCAGTAGTATCGCAAGTGCATGCAAATCAACAAGCCAGATTTGATATGCAATCTTTGATGGCAGCTGAGCTTGCCTCGCAACAAAGCGAAGAGATCAAAGAGGTGCGTCCGATGGAAGAGTCTTATAAAATAGACCCTGAAAAGGAGCATGAGCGCCAAAAAAATGAAGAAGAAGCAAGTGAGTTTGAGAGCGAAAAACAAAATTCAAGAGATAGTGACGAGGAAGATTTGGACGATATAGCAAATAATGAGGAAATAGTGCCTAGCGAACATCACATGCTTGACATAACTATTTGATGCTTAAAAAATACTCACCAGTCCCACAAATACCACATCTCAAGTCAGTGATACTCCCCCAACACCTAACCCTCCTTCAAATTTTTAACGCAGTAAATGATAAAGAAAAACTTTTTAAGATCCACTCTGACTCGCCCAAAGCC